>JAFSFU010000191.1 GCA_017435025.1 Lachnospiraceae bacterium
AGGAAAAAAAGTATATAGTTATTTGATGGGAGCAGGATATGATAATATAAAGCTTTATTATTCAATAAGTGATACTATTAATAAAAACGAAGAAGAAAGGTAGGTCTTATTACATTCTTTCTGGCAGATCTCATATAACTTCTGGGTGTTGGAACTATGCTTGCCTCCGATGACAATCATCACATCCACTTGTGAAGCTATTTTCTTTGCTTCCACTTGTCTTTCCTGTGTCGCATTGCAAATCGTATTTAAAACATTTATATCATAACTCTTTCTTGAAATTTTTTCAACTAATTCTTGAAATTTATTGTAATTAAATGTCGTTTGAGCCACAATACAAATCTGTTTTTCTTTTGATAAATTCAAATTCTCAAAATCTTCAAAAGACTCAATCACCTTCGTATCATCATTTCCCCATCCTTTGATTCCCTGAACCTCCGGATGTGCTTCGTTGCCGACAATGATCACCTGTTTGCCTGCCAAACTCTGCTCGGAAACGATTTTATGAATCTTTTTTACATACGGACATGTGGCATCCACCACTTCCACGCCATTGGTTTGCAGAAGATCATAGATATCCTTGCCAACCCCATGAGAGCGAATCACTACTACAGCATCATGAAGGGCCGCTAAGTCTTCCATCGTATCGATCACATCCACACCTTTTTCGTGAAGATCCCTCACTACCTCCTCATTGTGAATGATCGGTCCATATGTATAGATCGGCTTATCTGTTTTCCCGATCTGTTCATATACTTTTTCGACAGCCCGCTTTACTCCGAAACAAAATCCGGCTGTTTTTGCAACGATTACGCCCATTTTTGTCCTCCTATGCATTCGCCTTTCCTATGACGGATCATTTTTGCAATTCTAGCTGCGCTTTTCCCGGATCATATCTGAGATTTTCTCAACAACCTGCTCCTGGCTCAGATCGGATGTATCAAAATAAAGTGCATCTTCGGCCTGAGTCAAAGGAGAATTTTCTCTGTGCATGTCCTGATAATCGCGAGCGATGATATCCTGCTCCACCTCGTCCAATGTCTGAGCAGTACCCTTCGCAACCATTTCTTTATAACGGCGCTCCGCACGAACACGGGAGCTGGCTGTCAAATACAGCTTGATATCTGCATTCGGAAGAACAACCGTTCCAATGTCACGGCCATCCATTACCACATCCGTTGTTTTAGCAATCTGCTGCTGCAGTTCCACCATCTTCTCCCGAACCAGGCGGAACTTGGAAATGTTGGATGTTGCCATGCTGACCTGATCCGTACGAATCAATCCGGACACATTTTCACCATTTAAGATCACCTGCTGAACACCATCTTCATACGCCAGTGCAATCTCAATCTCGCCCAATTTTGCACAGATTGCTGCCTCATCATTGCTGTCGATTCCATTTCTGATAAAATAAAGCGCCATGGCCCGGTACATTGCGCCGGTATCCACATAGATAAATCCCTGTTCTTTAGCGACCGCCTTCGCAACCGTGCTTTTTCCGGCACCGGCAGGTCCGTCAATTGCTACATTAAAAGACATGTTCTCCTCCTCTATTCTACTTCTGTTTTCAGAAAAATATGCATAAATTATTTACAGGCAGCTTCTTCCCGCCAACATTCCGGTCGACCATGCGATCTGAAGATTAAATCCTCCCGTTACTGCATCCAGGTCCATCACCTCTCCTGCAAAATACAGGCCCGGTGTCTTCTTGGATTCCATCGTAGACGGGTTCACTTCTTTGACTGCAACACCGCCCTGGGTGATGATCGCCTCATTAAAGCCACGAAGTCCTGTCAGTGTCACTCGAAACGCCTTAGTAATGGAAAGCAGACGTTCTCTCTCAACTGCTGTCACTTCGTTTACTTTTTTCTCCGGATCAATGCCGCTTCGCTCGATCATCACCGGAATCAGCTTTGCCGGGAACAGATGATTCAGAGCATTCTTAAACTGTTTGTTTTTTGCCTCATCAAAATCACGGAGAATGCGTGCGTCTAACTGTTCTCTGGAAAGTGCCGGTTTCAGGTCGATGTCCATCACTAACGGAGTTTTACGGATCACCTTCGCCGCATAACTGCTGGCACTTAAAACCACCGGTCCACTGACACCAAAATGGGTGAACAGCATCTCGCCAAACTCCTTCCAAAGAACCTTCTTTCCATTATATACAGTTACCTCAATATTTCGAAGGGACAGTCCCTGCAGGGAACGGACATCCTCTTCTGCACAGACAAACGGTACCAATGCCGGCATCAGTTCCGTCACAGAATGTCCCGCAGCCTTTGCAAAGCGATAACCGTCACCGGTAGAACCGGTCGTCGGATAAGAAAGACCGCCGGTCGCTACGATCACAGCGTCTGCATTTACTTTTTTCCCATTCTTTTCCAGCACCACCCCGGTACATACTCCATCCGTAAGAACCAGCTCTTTCACCGGCTCGTTAAGATGTATCGATACGTCAAGGCTCTTCATCTTCCGTTCCAGAGCGAAGATTACATCGGAAGCCTTATCTGATACAGGGAACACTCTCTGCCCACGTTCCGTTTTCAAATGACAGCCGCTGTCCTCCAGCATATCCATCACATCAAAGTTGGTGAATCCATAGATTGCGCTGTATAAAAACTTACCGTTGGTCACCATATTCCCGAACAGTTCTTCTGTATCACACCCGTTCGTCACATTGCAGCGTCCCTTACCGGTAATATATATTTTCTTTCCTAATTTTTCATTTTTCTCATAAAGGTCAACGGAGTGACCGGACTGTGCGGCTCCGATTGCCGCTGCCATTCCGGCAGCTCCGCCGCCGATTACCACAACTTTACTCATACTAGTTTCTGGTCTTTTCCACTTCTTTAATTTTCTCTTCCAATGCCTCCACAACTGTCTTCAATACTTTGATGCGGGCATAATATTTAGAGTTTCCTTCCACAACGATCCAAGGTGCTCCTTCTGTGGATGTGTGGTCGATCATTTCATTGACAGCCTCTTCATAGAGATCCCATTTTTCACGGTTTCTCCAATCCTCATCCGTAATCTTCCACTGTTTTGCCGGATTGATCATACGCTCCTTGAAACGTCTTTCCTGCTCATCCTTGTCAATATCGATCCAGAATTTCAAAACAACAGCGCCATCGTGAATCAGATGTGTCTCGAAATCATTAATTTCCTGATAAGCTCTTCTCCAATCATCTTCCGTGCAGAATCCTTCAATACGTTCCACCATTACACGACCATACCAGGTACGATCAAAAATCGCAATGTGACCATCTTTCGGAACATTATTCCAGAAACGCCACATATAATGGTGCGCCTTCTCCACACTGTTCGGTGCCGGAGTCGGGCAAACCTTATAGCCACGCGGATCGAGATGACTGGTCAATCGCTTGATTGCACCGCCTTTACCTGCCGCATCCCAACCCTCAAAACAGAGAACTACCGGAATACGCAGTCTGTAAAGATCACTGTGGAGTTTCTCTACCTTCTTCTGAAGCTTATCCAACTTCTCTTTATATTCATCTTTTTCAAGGGACTTTGTCAGATCTACTTTTGAAAGCACACCTTTTTTATATTTACCCTTGGATTTTTCTCCTTCATATTTGCCCGGGACTACGCCTTTCGCCTTATCTTCCAGGGCTTTTTCCAAACGATCGGCAACAACCTGCATGATTTCCAGTGCTGCTGCATCTTTCTGGTCTGCATCTATGATCGTCCACGGCGCATACTCTGTGTCCGTACGTTTGATCATGTCCATATTGATCTTTTCATACTTCTCAAAACGTGCATTTCGCTTCCAGTCATCTCCGGTCACGCGCCACGCAGTCTCCTTAGAATCCTCCAGCTTTTCAAAACGCTTCTTCTGCTCCTTCGCAGAAATCGATAAGAACAGTTTGATCAGGACCATTCCACTGTCTGTCAGCTGTTTTTCAAACGCGCAGATATCATAGAAAGAGTCTTTTAACTCCCATTCTTTTGTTTTTCCGTCGAACAGATCTCTCTGCACATGACGGTACCAGCTTGTATCAAAAATCGTGATACGTCCATCAGCAGGAGTTCTCGTAGCAAATTTCCAAAGAAATGGGTGCATCTTTTCCACTTCTCCATCTTTGCTGTTGGTGTATACATCAAATCCACGCGGATCCATCGCCTGGATCAGACGATTGATCTGGAGTCCCTTTCCTGCCGCACCGTAACCGTCAAATGTAATGAGAACCGGAATCTTTGCCTCTCTCGCCTGTCTCTCCACAAGGCTGAGTCGGGCAGTCGCCGCCTCGATCTTCGCTTTCAGTTCTTTTTTATCAACTGTTTTTTTCTTCTCTTCGGACATTTCGGGACCTCCATTTTTAACTGTGTATTTAGGGCCGCAAAACATTCTGCGGCCCTACTGCATTTACCTATTCTTACTCAAATACTTTTGCTACCTTTGGCATGATCTCACTGATCTTGATGTGCTGCGGACATTCTTTTTCACATCTGTGACATGCACGACATGCATCTGCCTTTGTCTCAAGTTCAGCGTAAGCAGCCTTAGCCGGTGTCATACCATGGCTCGCAGTCATATTGTAAGCCTGGAACAGTTCCGGAATATTCAAACCGAACGGACACGGCATACAATATGCACATTTTGTACAGCTTACAAGAGCCATCTTATCAAAGATCTCTTTTGCTTTTGCATAATAAGCTCTCTCTTCTTCAGTCACCATACCAATGCTGCTTCTGGAAGCATACTCCAGGTTCTTCTCCACCTGATCCGGCTCAGTCATACCGCTAAGAAGCAAGCTAACTTCCTTCTGATCCCATAACCAGTCAAGAGCGTACTCAACATGGGACTTTCCGTCTGCCGGGAATGCCTCAGCAACATGCGGAGCCAGGTTTGCAAGCTTACCGCCAAGAAGCGGTTCCATAATCACAACACCAAGACCTTTATCTGCTGCATATTTCAGACCTTCCATACCAGCCTGGTAGTTGATATTGATGTAGTTGTACTGAATCTGGCAGAACTCCCAGCCATCATAGTAGTCAATGATTTCTTTAAAAAGTTCCAGAGAATCATGGAAGGAGAAGCCGACGTGGCGGATCTTGCCTGCTGCCTTCGCCTCTTCCAGTTTTTTTACTACATTAAACTTTTTAACCTTCTCTTCAAAACGCTCGCGGCTTAATGCATGAAGCAGATAGAAATCAATATGATCGGTATCCAGTTTCTTTAACTGTTCATCCAGATATTTATCGAAATCCTCTTCACACTCTAAAAGCCAGATCGGTAATTTATCTGCAAGGTAAACTTTCTCTCTGTAACCGTCCTTTAACGCCTTGCCAACAACGAACTCGCTGGTCTGCTGATGGTACGGATATGCGGTATCGATATAATTTACACCGTTGTCGATCGCATGACGAATCATTGCAATTGCCTTTTCTTCGTTGATTGTAGTATCTTCATTGATCGGAAGACGCATACATCCAAAACCGAGTGCGGAGACTTCAATACCTGTGTTGCCAAATTTTCTGTACTGCATATACTTTTCCTCCATTTTACTGCATAAATACGACCGTATATCGACTGCTACGACACTTCATTCATATATGTCGCTTTTCATCGATATTTCATCTTATCTATTATACCAATTTATGAACCGGTTTGCAAGCAATCCTATGGCTTTTGCATCCATTCTGAGTTTATCTCACTAGATATCTTCTGCCAATATTTTTCGTTTTTTCCACTTTCCTGACAGGAAATAAATCATACCCGGCACACCACAGCCATACGGTGCAAGACCATAACCGAGAACAAATCCATAAAAGCCCCAATCCAGCGCAATACCAAAAAGCCAGCTGAGACCGATTCTGAGAACTACACCGTCAAGCAGTGAAAGGACCATGCCAAGCCGGGCATTTCCAATCCCCTGAATAAATGCATTGCTGCCGCGCATGATAGCCATAGCAGGGAACATCCAAATGATCGCACGGATGAAGATATGGGACATTTCATGAACCTGCGGATCATCAGAGAACAGGATAAACAATTCTTTGCCGAAATTCAGATAGATGGTCAGGAAAATAACGGTTAACCCAAATGCATAAGCCCATGCATACCAGACAACGTTTTGTGCTCGCTTCTGCTGGCGCGCCGCAATATTCTGGCTGACCATCGGCATAGCCGCATACTGAATTCCCTGAGAAACCTTATTGATAATATCATCAATTCGCACACCGACACCGAAAGTTGCAGACGCAACCACACCGACACTGTTGACCATAGAATTTACAAACAGCATAGACAGATTGATACAGCCGGACTGAATCGCCATCGGAGTTCCCAGACTGCAGATCATCCTCACATACTTACCGTTGGGACGAAAACTTTCTTTTGCAAAATCAAAACCAAAGGCATCTTTATTCTTATACAAGTAGTACAGCGAAAACAAGAACGATACCGCCTGACCAATGATTGTTGCATAAGCCGCACCGGCTACTCCCATTCCCATCATACCTGTAAAAAGAATATCCAAAACCAGATTTATCACAGATGCAATACAAATAAATAGAAACGGTCGCCTGGAATCGCCCATTCCACGCAGCACTGCTGAAACCATATTATAACCGGCAGTGAACAGAAGTCCAAGACCACAGATGATCAGATAATCCATTGCCATGGAATAAGACTCCGCTGGGATATTCATTGTATCCAGGATCCAAAAGCGTCCGATCATAAACAGACCCGACATAAACACTGCAAACATCATAATCAGACTGAACAGTGTTCCTATAATATCATTCATCTCTTTTCTCTTTTTTGCACCAAGTGCCTGCGCAACAAGAACCTGACCGCCATTGGAGAAGCCAAGACATACCATTGTCGCAAAATTTACGATCATACTGCTCTGGGAAACTGCAGAAAGCCCTGCTGTGCCAACATATTTTCCAACAATGATCATATCAATGGTGCTGTAGAGCACTTGAAGAGCATTGGATGCCATAAACGGCAGGGCAAACCACAACAACTGTTTTGGCACATTGCCCTTCGTAAAATCCTTTGATAAACGTTTTTCTTTCACTGCCATCGTAACATCTCCCCATCATAATCATCAAAACCCATATAGAAAATTATATAACTGCGCTTACATGCTGTCAATAATTGTATGTTATTGTTTCTATTTATTAAATATTATCTATTATTATATCTTTAAAGTTATTTCTTTTCAAAATCTTTTTAACTTTTTTCTATTTTTATATTGACAATTGTGCTTTTGCATGCTAATATAATAACAACAAAAAGAAAAATAAATATCAAAGAAATGGAGGTACAGTCCAAAGAAATATTAAGTTATCCTCAGGAAAAATTTTTATAAATGTCAACTTATAAAAATGGATAATAAAAAGAAATGATAATTGAGGGTATTATCAAAAGTAGTTGAAAGTACTACAAAAACAAAATTTAAATAGATTTAAGAGGTATTAATCCAATGAACGAAATGTTTTAAGGAGCAGGTATTGATGTAAAGAAATCGATATCTGCTCCTAATTATTTATATTGCATATTCTTTTACTGCATCATTTTCACTACTGTTCTCATATAGTATTCAATGGAATCCAGATAGTCTTTGATAAGAATCTTTTCATTTGGCATAGTCGCATCCATTTCATCTGCTGCTCCCCAGTTAGGAATTAAAATTCCATTGTATGCTGCAATCGTTGCAGCATCGGAACCACCATGTCTTCTGAAAATCTCAGCCTTTCTGCCGGTTGTCTCCTCATATGCTTCCACACAAGCTTTTACAATCGCTGAATCTTCCGGAACTTCAAGAACCGGACGGTCAGAAATCACCTCCAAAGTATATTCCATCTCGGAGTCCAGTTCCTTCAGGGAATCTAAAATTGCCCTAATCTCTTTCTCAATTTTTTCATGTGTATCCCCCGGAACCATACGATAATCTATGGAAAAGCGGCTCTTAGATGCGTGTACATTCGTTGCCTCTCCGGCGTGAAGTGTTGTAATTGAGAATGATGCACAATCATAGTGAGGATCTTTTCTTTCCTTCACTTCATCTCTATATTGGTACAATGCATTGATCGCGCGAACAGACTTCTCCAACGCATTTTTTCTCGGATGATTTCTGGATGAAGATGCCGGTTCACTCTGATAAGTGATCCATGCACGATAAATGCCACTATGACCCACAAGAATTCTGCCATGTGTCGGCTCCATACAAATTCCAAAATCGCCATTGAGCAATTCCTGCTTCACCATCCATTTTACACCGTATCGGCCACCAATCTCTTCGTCGCACATGTAACTGAGCAGCACACTGCCTTTTGGATCAAATCCCATTCTCTTCAAGAGTGTTACAGCCATCAATGCTGCCGCGTCTCCGCCCTTCATATCAGAAGCACCGCGTCCATACACATATCCGTCTGCAACTTTTCCGGAAAACGGACCATAAAGTCCCGGATTCGCTGCATCAGCCGGGAATGTATCCATATGCCCATTGAACACAAATCGTTTGCCGCTTTCGGAACCAAACCATTCACCTAACACATTCGGATGCTCCTCCGAAATTCCATGGATCTGCGGTTCAATTCCTGCCTTCTCGATCCATTTTGCAAAAACCTTGCTGATCGGTACTTCATGCTCTGTGACACTCGGAGTCTGTAAAATTTCCTGAAGACATTCCAGCGCCTCCTGCTCTGCTTCCATGACCACATCGTGAATCTTGTTTACATCAAACATTATCCTCTTCCTCCTCACAAAACCAAACATCTTAGTTCGTATGCCTAACTAATAATATACAGAAAGTATCTGTGATTGTCAACGCACAACTCCAATAATATTTTATATATTGAAGCAAGCATTCTTCTAATGTATAATTGTTTTACAAGCTAACTAATTGGAGGATATTGGAATTGAAGGAAGCAAATTATCATTCATACGATTATAAACATCAATCGGATCTGATTACAGAATTCTGGGATCATTTTGCCAGAACGGCAGATACATTAAAAGACTACGGCAACGGTGATTTCATTAGTCGCACACAAATGCATCTTTTAGCGATTATTCATTCCACTCCCGGCATCACGGCTTCCGAACTTGCTGTCATGAAACAGAGAAAAAAGAGCACTGTTTCCCAGGTTCTAAATGTATTAGAGAAAAAGGGATATTTATATCGTGTTGCTGACGAAAAAGATGCAAAGAAAATGCATCTATACCCAACGGAAAGCGGAAAAAAGTTGTGCGAACTTCATGAAGCGTATGATGAAAAAATCATGGCAGAAAGATATTGGAAACTCCTGCAGACCTGCACCGAAGAAGAGATTGATCATTTTTATAAAGTTATGATTGCGTTTAATCGTATTTTGAAGCAATAACCAAAGGCTGGAATTCCTAAAAATAAGGATTCCAGCCTCTTTTCGTCGGAGCAACCAGACTTGAACTGGCGACCTCTCGCCCCCCAGACGAGCGCGCTACCAACTGCGCCATACCCCGTTTCCTATAATTCTATGACTCTAAATCAAAATTATACCAGATATTATAAAAAAAGGCAATGTCACATTTCAGTAACATTGCCTTTTCATCATAAATTCAATAAACTCCTCTGTTCCCGGTTTAATCACCAAGAACATTTACAATTTTCGCCGGTGTACGATAATTCCAGGAAGAAATCTTGATACCGGTCTTTGCACTGGACGCATGACATACCTGACCATTGCCTATGTAAAGAGCCACATGGTTGATCACACCATTGCTGCCTGTGTAGAATATCAGATCACCCGGCCGCATTTGGCTGGAACTGATGGATTTACCGCAGCTCGCCTGAGATCTGGAACTATGCGGCAGGGATACACCAAATTTCTTCATTACAGACATCGTGAAACCGGAACAATCGGCACCGTTTGTCAGGCTGGTTCCTCCCCACACATATGGGTTGCCTACAAACTGCACTGCATAGTTGGCAATTTCCGCACGTTTGGAAGATACACTTCCCGCATTGGATCCTGCAGCACCGTCATTGGTCTTGTTGGAAGAACTGCTCGGCTTGGATGAAGAACTGCCTGTATTGGAACTTCCTGTGTTGGAGGAAGCAGCCTTTGTTGTCTTCGGCTTGGACGATTCTACAACGATCGGTGTATACTTGACTGCTTCATTCAGTCCGTATTTTACATCCACATAGTCACTGGAAATGAACGCATTGGTATCATCCAATTCAATCTCAACCCAGCCATCCTGCTGGCTTACTACATGGAATCTCTCATTGCTTGCGATCTGAGTCCAAATGGAGGAATCCGTATTCGGTTCCGAGCGGACATTTACGCCATCCGTATTTGCGATCGCCATCAACTCGGATACCTGCATCGCTTTATCTTTCGCCGCCTGACCGGTGAGGATATACTCAGCTTTTACATAACCGGTTACTTTACCGGAACGGATCTTGTACCATCCATCATCGGTCTCATCTAAAATATCACATCCGGCATTACCGGCCAACTTACCGATAATCTTGCCATTTGTCTCACTTGGATTGTCGCGAACATTCAGATAATTGGATACATTGGATACACCGAGATTATCATACAAACTAAGTACGGTAGTTCTCATATCCTGCTTTCTTGCCTCATTCAGCGTATAGCGGATCTCTACATAATCAGCAGAAATAAAGCCATCATCGATCTGTACCCAGCCATCCTGCTGACCTTTTACAAGGTATCGTTCGCCTTCCAGTACCTGGCCGACGATTTCGCCATCCGGACTTGCCTCGGCACGGACGTTCAGCTTATTTGCCTGCACAACCGCACGCTCTGCAACAAATTCTGCTGCCATTTCCTTTGCCTTATCTCCGGTATGGATATACTGGGAGCTAACGTAACCGGTCACACCGCCGGAAGAGATCTTATACCATCCCTCATTGGAAGTGTCCACAACTTCACATGCGGCACCTCTCTGCAGTTTACCAATTACTTCACCGAACGCCTCCGGTGTCTTTCTTACATTCAGATAACCGGATACTTCTGCGATACCAAGATTCGCATAGCCATCCAGTACCGCCTGCACCGTCGCATCATGCTCCTGCTCCGCAATTTCTTCCGCAGAAAGTGTTGTTTCAAGAACAATGGAAATTGGTTCGGCAGACGCTGTTTCCGGAGCTTCGGTTATCTCTAACGATGCCGCTACAGACTCCACTTTGATCTTAGAGCCAAGCTCATCACGATTTCCCAACATACCACCAACAACAGCCACTACCGCTACCACAGCTGCAGTCACACCGGCTGCGGCCGCATATTTTAACGGACTGTTATGTTTTTTACGTTTATATTTTTTATCTTCTGACATCGATTTTCATCTCCTGTGTCTATCTGCATTTCGCTGTTACAAAAGTATTACATTCCAGACTACATTCTATCAAAATACCGATGTACTGTCAAATTTTTTAACTAAACGTTCACAACATTTTTCCTTACGATTTTCTTTACTCCTTCGTTACCAGTCCACGACCCTGTCCACGATCTCCTGCTGCTCCGTACTGGTGCGTCGCAAATAAATTCTTGTAGTCTCAATACTTTCGTGTCCCATCAGGTCAGCCAGCAATGCGATATCACTGAATCGATCCAGAAAACTTTTGGCATATCGGTGCCGGAATGAATGAGGATAGACTACCGCCGGATTGATATCATATCGATTTGCCAACACCTTCAACTGTCCTGCAATCCCTCTGGTCGTAATACGGTTTCCCTGCTTATTTAAAAAGAGGAAGCCGCTCTCCTGGCCGCGTTCTTTCAGCCAGGCAAGTGCTTCCTCTCTCAATGCCTTTGGGATATAGATCCTGCGTAATTTTCCGCCTTTGGAATACAGGTCTACATAACCGATTTTTACATGTTCCGCCTTAATCTGTATCAGTTCGCTGACCCGGACTCCTGTGGCCGCCATAAACCGAACCACAAAATACCAAAATGTGTCCTGATCTTCTTTCAGGCAGTTTTTCAAATATTCGTAATCAGCCTCGCTGATCACGTTTTCGAGGAAGGCTTTCTGCTGCACTTTCACAAACTGCAGCTTCAGTTCCCCTTTTCCAATACTGTCCAGATAACAATTGATCGCCCGGATCCGCAGATTCACAGTCTTTGGCTTGTAGGATTCAATAAGCCACATTTTGTGCGCCCGCAGATTTTTCTTATTGACTGCGTCGAACTGCGCAAAATACTGCCGCACTGCAAAGGTGTAGGAAACAATCGTATTTTCTGCCAGATTGGTGCCTCTTAGATACGTCTCAAATTTGTCCATTTTCATCATATTGAATACCTCCTTCCAATACGATTCTAACAGGCAAATTTTGACATATTCCTACTTTTTTCTTACATTTAAATCAAATACTGATTCAAAAACTAATCCTGCTTGCCCAGTGTCTGGAAATGCTCCATATTGCCGTACAGTTTTAAGATTCTGCCAAACTCTTCCTCGTCATAGAAAGAGCATGTACCATTGCCGTATGCTTTTGCAACTTCCAGCATAAATCTTCCTGCCTCTTCCATATCCTCAAGGTGGGAAGCACCTGTTGCACAACCTGCTACTGCAGACTCAGTTGTGATCGCAACACCTACAACCGGAGCCTTTGTAGCCGTTGCCGGCTGGAGAATACTGTTCAGATGGTAGAGACCATTTCCGTACGGAGTAATATCCTGCTGGCTCAGAGCAAACACTACCGGAAGTTTGCCGGTTGTGGACTGCATCACATCAAGAATATTTTCACTCACACGAAGGATATAACCCTCTTTTACAGTTGGAGAAATTGCAAAACCTCTGTGGTTGATGATACGGTTGCCCTTTGTTGTATCTACTACCAGAACTGCATCAAGATCCGGAGTTACTTCTTCCTTATTTACCTGCCATGTCTCTACCGGAGAGTTCATGAACGGCACCGGCTCGTGCGGAGTTGTCGGAGCATCCGGACAAATGTGAGTGGAAACAAATACGTCGCCCTCCAGGAAATCACCCTTTTTCTGCATATCCAGAAGCTTTGCAGCAACTGCAAGCGCTGTCAGTGCGCCATCACCGTCAGATACAAAGCCAAGCTGTTCCGGTCTTGCACCAAGGCCTCCAAGACGGCCAAGAATACCGATTGTCTTTGCTGTACCGCCTGCGCTCTTACCATTCTTACCCGGAATCAGGATTCTTACCATATCGGTATGGCCCTTCGGTCCGTGTAACGGATAGGTTTCAACCTGACAATCCGGAACGATGGAACGAAGATAGTCCACCACCTGTGCACCGGATGCTGTTGAGCTGTCAAGAATGTCAAAAAGTTCAATAAACTGTTTATATAACATAATCTGTCTCCCTTCTGCGTTTCAGGCCGCCGCCCATAATGTGTTTATTTATATCTATTCCTTGATATATCCAAGCTCTCTGTAATAACCCTCCGCACCTTCATGAAGCGGAATCGGCAATTCTTCACACAAGAATTCCTTATCTGAGATTTTTGACATAAAAGCCGTATCTGCTGTATAGACCGGACCATTCAGATCCAGCGCCCTTGCGATCTCATATGCCAGATCGCTATCCATCTCTGCGTTGGCACATAAAAGCACTTTACGCCCGAATGTCAGCACCGCCTCCTCTTGTCCCTGATAGGTACCTGCAGGAATTTCAGTCTCAAAATACCACGGTTCCATATTCAGGATCTGCTCCAGCTGTTCCTCCGAATACGGGAGAAAAATTGCTTCCATTTCATTGGCAAGCGATTCATGTGACGCGTTCGGCACGGCTGTGAATGCGTGCGATGCATCCGCCGTTCCTTCTTTCAGATGGCGAACACTGGCGGAAATTGTATCCGTATATACCTCCGTATTCTCTTCGTCAATGTCTAAAATCGAAAAAACATTCTCTGATGCCAATTCAGTGGCGGATGCTCTGGACCCGCTGGAAATGATCTTCCCCTTCAGTTCTGAAACTTCCGTAAGTCCTGTTGACACAGGTGCCGCCCAGGCAGACACTTCCTGATAACACGCACCCAACACACGAAGATTCTCCAGCTTTTTATCGGAAAAGCTATTCTCTCCATTCACTGCATCATAAGCCACATCAGCCGGGATCAAAGCCAGATCCATCGCTCCCTCTGAAACATGATCGACATTTACCATTGCACCTTTCGAAACTTCCACGGCCACATAGATTCCCGGAACTGTGTTGCTGATAATATCGGATACTTTCCAGCCGGCCTGATGAATCACACTGTCTTCTGATCCGGTTCCCATATTAAGGGTTCCGGTTTCGTAAGCAACTGTGTCCGTCTCCTGCGGCGACGCCGCTTCACTGCATCCAAAGAGCACGGCTGCGCTTGCCATTATCGCAGCAAATACTTTTATACGATTATGCTGTTTTTGTCCCACAAGTGTACTCTTCTTCAAACTGCTGACCTCGAAATATATCGTATCTGATTGCAAATCAACCATCTCTTATTATATAATACCTTTAATCTGCCTTGCAACCGTTTTTATGATTTCTTGCGATTGCAATGTCAAAATATATGTGGAAATTTCCACTGGAAATACGGCTTACAGGAGGCATTATGCGTACTGACTGGAACGGGAAACCATACTATTCTCTAGATTATTATCTGAAAGAAACCTTCGGAACAAAAGTATATAAACTGGCTTTGGATGGCGGAATGACCTGTCCCAATCGAGATGGTACCATTGGGACAGGTGGATGTATTTTCTGCAGCGAAGGCGGCTCCGGTGACTTTGCTGCAAAACGTTCTGCTTCCATCCATGAACAAGTCGAACAGGCAAAAGAGCGGATCGCATCTAAAATGGGCAAAGGGAAAACCATCGCTGAGGCAAAGGAAGGACCTTTCATCGCCTATTTTCAGTCCTATACCAACACATATGCTCCTATTTCCTATTTGGAATCCCTGTTTCGAGAAACGATCGAGATTCCGGAAATCTGTGCTCTTTCCATTGGAACAAGACCCGATTGTCTTCCAGATGAAACAATCAAGCTGTTGACTCACCTAAATAGAATCAAACCGGTCTGGGTGGAGCTTGGTCTGCAGACAATCCATGAAACGACCGCAGAATTCATCCGGCGTGGTTATCCGCTTTCCGTATTTGAAGATGCCTATCATAGATTGAAAAATGCCGGTCTCACGGTCATCGTACATGTGATTCTCGGACTCCCCGGTGAGAACAAGGATATGATCCTGGAAACCATTCGGTATCTGGCAAATCTGGGAATTGACGGTATCAAACTGCAGCTTCTCCATGTGCTGAAAGATACCGATCTTAATGCCCTGTATCACTCCGGAGCATTTCAAACAATGGAGTTAAATGAATATTTGGAATTGATCGGCAGCTGCCTGATGAATCTTCCTCAGGACATCGTGATCCACCGGGTAAGCGGCGACGGTCCAAAATCCATCCTGACAGCACCGCTTTGGAGCGGAAATAAACGTCTGGTCCTTAATTCTATGGCTAAATATTTTAAGGAAAACCAAATCTATCAGGGAAAGGAATTCTACAAATGATCGTATTAAAACTTGTACTTATATTTATTTTGGTAATGGTCCTTATTTCGCGCAAACAGCCCATTTACACAGCAGTGACCATCGGTGCTCTTCTAACCTGGATTCTGTACGGAATTTCACTGGAGAATGGTTTTTCCGCCATTATGACCGGTGCTTTCAGCAAAGGAACCCTGACTCTTATTCTCGTTATGTACATCGTTACTTTCCTTCAAAAGATGATGGAAAAACGCGGTGCGATCCACCAGGCACAGAAAGGGCTCAGTTCCCTTTTCAACAACCGCTGGATCAACTGCGCTGCCGCTCCAACCTTTATCGGTATGCTGCCGACACCGAACGCAGCCTTTATTGCAGGCGACATTGTAAAAGCTTCCGCAGGCGAATATCTGACTCATGAAGAAATGGCAGTCACAACCACCTACTTCCGCCATGTTTCCGAATCATTTATGCCGACTTACACTGCGATTCTAACCGCCCTCACACTGGCAGGAGTTGCTGCCGGCGACTTCGTTGTCGCCATGCTTCCAACAGTTGCTGTTATTATTGCCTCCGGATGCTTCTGGTTTCTCCGCGGAAAAGTGCCGATGAGTACCGGCGAACAGCCATCTAAGCACAAACTTTCTGATTTGATGGAAATTCTGAAAGGTCTCTGGCCGATCATTGCTGTTATCCTGATCGTGATTTTTTTGAGTTGGGAAGTTCATCAGGCCTCCACACTGATTCTAATCTGTTATTTCTTCGTCCACAAATTCAGTTTCGAAGAGATTAAACCATATTTTAGAAGTTCCTTTCAGGAGAAACTGGTACTGAATACTTTTGCAGTTATGATTTTCAAAGAATTTCTGACTGCATCCGGTGCCATCAACGCATTACCTGATTTCTTTGCGTTGCTGCCAATCCCTACTTTCCTGGTATTTGTGCTGATTTTCCTTTTTGGAACCATCGTATCCGGCTCCACAGCAATCATCGTCCTGTGCCTGCCGATTGCCATGGCCTCTGTTCCGGCAGCCGGTCTTCCGCTCCTTGTCCTGCTCATGGGTGTTATTTATGCAGCAAGCCAGATGTCTCCAACCCATATCTGCCTTGCGCTCACCGCCGAATATTTTGGCATTTCGCTGGGCACCCTGATCCGTAAATCTATTCCACCGATCATGACGACCGTTGCATTTGCAATTCTATATTATGTCGTATGGACCGGATTCTTTATATAATAAACAGCAAAACGGAGAACATCAGCGTTCTCCGTTTGTGCATATTTCCAAATTCATAAACTTCAAATCTAGTACGACCCTGTCATTTCATTTTTCACCGTCATCAGCGCCGCATTCACTTCGGCTCCCAGGATAAGAATGATCGCTGTCAGATACAGCCACATCAGCAATACAATGACCGCTCCCAACGCACCGTAAATAATAGAATAATTCGCAAAATTCTCCACATAAAAAGAAAACGCCACACTGACTATCATCCACAAAATCAACGCGGTCAGGATTCCCGGCGTAAACGCCCCGTGCGTCGGCTTTTCATCCATGGAACCTGCATACAAAATTCCAATAGCCAAATACATCAGCAATGCCATCGGAATAAAGCGCACATATTGCCATATCCCCATAAAAAGGTCGGAAAACTGTAATATGTTGGCAGGCACCTGACTGTTCGCAAATTCCAATACATGCTGACCAATCGTTGACAGAATCAATGTCAATGCAATTACAACCAGCAAGATTACAGTGTAAGCCAATTGACGAACTCTGTAGATAGCGGGCTTTTTCGGCCTTCCCAAATGATATGCCGTTCGAACATCATCCATCAGGCCTTTCACTGCTCTCATCGGAAACCAAATGGTGAAAACCAAGGAAAACCACAATAACGCATGGCTGGAGGTCTCTGATACATAGTCCAGATAAGTTCCCAAAATCACAGTTACATCCTGCGGTAAAAAGCGTTCCAAGCCCTGAGTAATACCCGTCACATTCAAATCCAAAACACCCAGCAAATTGCTGACAAAAATCAGAAGTGGAAATAGTGCAAACAAAAGATAATATGCTAAGGCTGCTGCACTTTTAAGGATTTCATGTTCAAATATATTTTTGAATAACAAACGTAAGGTCCGGAATAAAGTGTCTCTTCTTTCTGCTTTCAATGTTTTTACCAACTACAGTGCCACAATAATACCGCCATCGTTCGCATATACTGTCGATACTCCGGCCGTATCTGTCACCACCACTTCTCTGAATTTCGCCTTGGAACAGAGAATCTCTTTTACATACTGGGCACGTTCCGGCGCATTCACGTGA
>JAFSFU010000192.1 GCA_017435025.1 Lachnospiraceae bacterium
CCGTAGCCATATTTTTCAATTGCATCGCGGTATTCTTTCTCAGAAAGAACCTGCTTTACCTGAAGACCGGATGTACCGGCATCCAGTACGATATAAGAAGCGAAGTACAGAACCTTCTCAAGGACTCTCGGAGAGATGTCCAGGATAAGACCCATACGGCTCGGGATACCCTTGAAATACCAAATATGGGAAACCGGAGCGGCCAGAGCAATATGGCCGATACGCTCACGACGTACGCTTGCTTTTGTTACTTCAACGCCACAGCGGTCGCAGATTACGCCTTTATATCTGATTTTCTTGTATTTACCACAATGACACTCCCAGTCCTTGCTCGGTCCGAAGATCTTCTCACAGTACAGGCCGTCTTTTTCCGGCTTTAATGTTCTGTAGTTGATTGTCTCCGGTTTTTTTACTTCACCGTAAGACCATTCAAGAATTTTTTCCGGAGAAGCAAGTCCGATTTTGATCGCGTCAAATGTCATCGGCTCAAAGTTTTCCTTAATCTCAGGCATGAACGGTACTCCCTTCTATTATTCGTCAATGTCGGAATAGTCGTCAACGAAATCTTCGTCAGCGTCATCTTCATCGAAATAGTCATCTTCATCAGCTGCCACAAGCTCACCTTCATGGTTGAATTCCTGTGTCTGGAAACCAGCATTGCCCAAAGAGGATTCCTCTCTGTCTGCATAGCTTCTTTCACCTTCGATGATATCGCGAAGATCCATATTTACATCAGAGTAATCAATATTCTCGGACATATCCACTTCTTCTGTCTCGCCGTTGCCGAGATCACGAAGCACGCGAACGTCCAGACCAAGGGACTGAAGTTCTTTCAGTAATACCTTGAAGGACTCCGGAATGCCCGGCTCCGGAATATTTTCACCCTTAATGATGGACTCGTAAGTCTTCACACGGCCTACAACGTCATCGGACTTCACTGTCAGGATTTCCTGAAGTGTGTAAGCTGCGCCGTACGCCTCGAGCGCCCAAACCTCCATCTCACCGAAACGCTGGCCGCCGAACTGTGCTTTACCACCTAACGGCTGCTGAGTTACCAGTGCATATGGACCAGTGGAACGTGCATGGATCTTATCGTCTACCAGGTGGTGCAGCTTCAGATAATGCATGTGTCCGATTGTTGTCGGACTGTCAAACGGCTCACCTGTACGTCCATCACGCAACTGTACTTTACCGGTACGGTCGATCGGAACACCCTTCCATAATGCACGGTGATCCAGATTTTCCTCAAGGTATTCCATTACCTCCGGCTTCAGCACATCGCCATATTTCTCCTGGAATGCTTCCCATTCCATATTTACGTAGTCATTTGCCAGCTCAAGAGTATCCTGGATATCAACCTCGTTCGCACCGTCGAATACCGGTGTGGAAACGTTGAAGCCAAGAGCCTTTGCAGCTAAGCTTAAGTGGATCTCAAGCACCTGTCCGATATTCATACGGGACGGTACGCCGAGCGGGTTAAGAACGATATCGAGCGGACGTCCGTTCGGAAGGAACGGCATATCCTCTACCGGAAGTACACGGGAAACGACACCCTTGTTACCGTGACGGCCGGCCATCTTATCACCTACGGAGATCTTACGTTTCTGTGCGATGTAGATTCTTACGGACTGGTTTACGCCCGGAGCAAGCTCATCGCCATTCTCTCTTGTAAATACCTTAGCGTCAATGATGGTACCATATGCGCCGTGCGGTACTTTCAGAGATGTGTCACGAACTTCTCTTGCCTTCTCACCGAAGATTGCGCGGAGAAGTCTCTCTTCTGCTGTCAGCTCAGTCTCACCCTTCGGTGTTACCTTACCAACCAGGATATCACCGGCACGAACCTCAGCACCGATGCGGATGATTCCGCGCTCGTCAAGGTCTTTCAGTGCATCCTCACCAACGCCCGGAACATCTCTTGTGATCTCTTCCGGTCCTAATTTGGTGTCACGTGCCTCTGCTTCATACTCTTCGATATGAACAGATGTATACACGTCGTTCTGAACCAGTTTCTCACTTAACAGAACAGCATCCTCGTAGTTATAACCTTCCCAGGTCATAAATCCGATCAGCGGGTTCTTACCAAGTGCGATCTCACCGTCTTTTGTAGACGGACCGTCTGCGATCACTTCGCCTACTTCTACATGGTCACCCTTGTAAACGACCGGCTTCTGATTGTAGCAGTTAGACTGGTTGCTTCTCTTAAATTTTGTCAGATGGTAAACATCTCTATTTCCATCGGAATCTCTCTTAATTACGATCTCATTGGATGCGGAACGCTCAACAACACCGGCATTCTTAGCAACTACACAAACACCGGAGTCAACCGCTGCCTTGCCCTCAATACCGGTACCAACAACCGGTGCCTCAGTTGCAAGAAGCGGAACGGCCTGACGCTGCATGTTGGAACCCATCAGCGCACGGTTCGCGTCATCGTTCTGCAGGAACGGGATCATGGATGTCGCTACGGAGAATACCATCTTCGGAGAGATATCCATCAGGTCGATGGAACGCTTCTGGAAGGAAGATGTCTCCTCGCGGAAACGACCGGATACGTTATTGTGAACAAAGTATCCGTTCTCGTCTAACGGCTCGTTCGCCTGTGCTACGATGAAGTTATCCTCTTCGTCAGCTGTCAGGTAAACAACTTCGTCTGTTACACGCGGATTGGACGGATCTGCTTTATCAACCAAGCGGTACGGAGCCTCAACGAAACCGTACGGGTTTACTCTTGCGTAGGTAGCAAGGGAGTTGATAAGACCGATGTTCGGACCCTCAGGAGTCTCGATCGGGCACATACGACCGTAGTGTGTGTAGTGTACGTCTCGAACCTCGAAACCTGCACGCTCTCTGGAAAGACCGCCCGGACCTAATGCGGACAGACGTCTCTTGTGAGTCAGCTCGGAAAGCGGGTTGTTCTGGTCCATGATCTGGGACAGCTGGGAGCTTCCGAAGAACTCCTTCACTGCTGCAGTCACCGGCTTGATGTTGATCAGGGACTGCGGTGTGATACCTTCCATATCCTGTGTTGTCATTCTCTCACGAACCACACGCTCCATTCTGGAGAGACCGATACGGTACTGGTTCTGTAACAGTTCACCAACGGCACGGATACGACGGTTGCCCAGATGGTCGATATCATCTTTTGTACCGATTTCGTACTCAAGATGCATATTATAGTTAATGGAAGCGATAATATCTTCCTTTGTAATGTGCTTCGGAACCAGATCCACAGCGTTGCGGCGGATCTCCTCTTTCAGCTCGTCACCGCTCAGGCCCTTTTCGAGGATGCCTTCCAGTACCGGATAGAATACTTCTTCTGTGATACCAGCCTCTGCCGGGTCAAAGTCCACATAGGAAGCCAGGTCTACCATCAGGTTGGAGAGAACTTTTACAGTTCTTCCTTCCTCTGTCTGAAGCCATATATACGGTACAGCAGCGTTCTGGATTGCGATCGCCTGTTCCTTTGTCACTGTCTTGCCTGCTTCTGCAAGGATCTCGCCGGTTGTTGTATCAACAACATCCTCTGCAAGAACATGACCAACGATACGGTTCTTAAAGTGAAGTTTCTTGTTGAATTTATATCTTCCGACTTTCGCAAGATCATATCTTCTTGCGTCGAAGAACATGCTGTTTAAAAGGCTTTCTGCACTGTCTACGGAAAGCGGCTCACCCGGACGGATCTTCTTGTATAACTCTAAAAGACCATCCTGGTAGTTGTCGGAAGTATCTTTACCGAAGCTTGCAAGGATCTTCGGCTCCTCACCGAACAGTTCAACGATTTCTGCGTTTGTACCGTAGCCGAGAGCACGGATCAGAACAGTAACCGGAACTTTTCTTGTACGGTCTACACGAACATAGAACACATCGTTGGAGTCTGTCTCGTACTCTAACCATGCACCACGGTTCGGGATTACGGTACAGGAGTATAATTCCTTACCGATCTTATCATGGTCAATTCCATAATAGATACCAGGGGAACGTACTAACTGGCTTACAATTACTCGCTCTGCGCCATTAATTACGAAAGAACCGGTATCTGTCATTAACGGCAGATCACCCATGAAAATCTCGTGTTCATTGATTTCATCTTTATCTTTGTTGCAGAGTCTCACCTTAACTTTTAAAGGTGCTGCATAAGTAGCGTCACGCTGCTTGCATTCCTCGATTGTGTACTTAATATCATCTCTGCAAAGTGTGAAGTCTACAAACTCCAGGCTCAGGTGACCAGCAAAGTCAGCGATCGGAGAGATATCCGCGAAGACCTCTTTCAGACCTTCGTCAAGAAACCACTGATAGGAATCTTTCTGGATTTCAATCAGGTTCGGCATATCAAGAACTTCTTTCTGTCTTGAGTTGCTCATCCTTACGCTCTTACCGGCCGGCACCGGACGTATTCTGCTTTTCTCCATTGACGTTTCACCCCTGTTTTCTTTATATTAAACCTTGCGACCGGGAAATCCTGTTTTGGGTTTTCCCAACCACGAAAACTTCCACTTTTTGGGCATACTGGTGCCATAAGGCACATGACACCACAATAG
>JAFSFU010000193.1 GCA_017435025.1 Lachnospiraceae bacterium
GATGAGAACAGCATCAGCACTGTTCATCTTGTCCAGCAGAGTTGTATAGTCTGGGATGGGAGATGGCATTGCCTCATTGCACTTGACCGCCAGGATGGGCCAGATCTTCTCCGGAACGGACAGAAAAACCAGGCCGGAGCCGGTACGGACGGCGGAGTTGGCGGCAAAGGCCGGAGCGCCGGTGAAGCCCACGGCACCTCATCTTCCGCCGTAGCCGAAGAAGTGTGTCAGTGTGCTGAACTTGCCGTTGTATGTACCTGCTGCTTTTCTTTCCGCTAACTTATCTGCTACGAGTGCAGCGAATAATTTTTCAGACTCAATGAGGGATACCTGTACGTTTCCGTGCGGGTCTCTCTCTAAGAATAACTGCTGCTGGATCGCATGCGGAAGACTCGCGAATACTTCCATGGATTCCTTTGTTAAGCCGTTTTCGATGAAAGCATATTTTTCTTCCCATGTCGGAAGAGCATTGAATGCATCTGCCTTGCTGCCTGCAAGAAGTTCGTTGATTTCATGGATCAGTGCGCCGAACTCCGGTACGAACTCAACAACGCCTTCCGGAATAACGACAAGACCGAAGTTCATGCCCTTAGCTGCTCTTGCTGCAACAGAGTCGGCAATGTAATCAGCGATAGCGGAGAGGGACATCTTCTTTTCTGCGATTTCCTCGGAGATCAGACAGATATTCGGCTGTGTCTTTAAGGCACACTCAAGAGCAACGTGGGAAGCAGAACGTCCCATAACCTTGATGAAGTGCCAGTATTTCTTGGAGGAGTTTGCATCACGTCCGATGTTGCCGATCAGCTCACTGAATGTCTTTGTAGCTGTATCGAAACCGAAGGAACATTCGATATCTTCATTCTTTAAGTCACCGTCGATGGTCTTCGGACATCCGATTACCTGTACACCTGTGTTGTGTGCAGCGAAGTACTCAGCTAATACTGCTGCGTTTGTGTTGGAGTCGTCACCGCCGATGATAACGATTGCTGTAACACCATGTTTCTTACATGTTTCAGAAACGATTGCGAACTGTTCCTCTGTTTCCAGCTTTGTTCTGCCGGAACCGATGATATCGAAACCGCCTGTGTTTCTGAACTGGTTGATGTACTCATCGTCAAATACAAGATAGTCATCATCTATAAGTCCGCTTGGGCCGCCCTTGAAACCTAACAGTACGTTTTCGCTGTTTGTTGCCTTTAAAGCATCATATAAACCGCAGATAACATTGTGTCCGCCCGGAGCCTGACCGCCGGAGAGAACAACACCAACAACCTGCTTCTTATTCTCGGAAGTGTTCTGACCCTTTACGAAAGTGATTTCTTTTTTACCGTAAGTGTTCGGGAAAAGAGCTTTGATCTTATCCTGGTCTGCTACGCTCTGTGTTTCCGCGCCTTCTTTTACACAAATCTCAGAGATACCATTTCTAAGCATTCCCGGAAGCTTCGGAGAATACTCATATCTGGCTTTCTGAAGTGGTGAAATATTCATAGTTAAATCTCCTTTGTCAAAAATTGCACATAAACGAATTTTAATACATTTTCGTTAAATAGTAAACGATTTTGAGAAAAAAAGTGGATTTTGGAAGGATGAACAATTACCCTGCAAAAAAATGGCAGTTTTTGTATTTTTTGACAAACAACTTGCCCTTGATTCGCGGATGTAATATAATGAAAAAAACTCTGTGTTGTAGCTTGGGGCAACATGGTATGAAAAAAGAAAGGAATGATGAGTATGAATAATCTCACAGTACTTGCACCCGTAATGGGATTGGCAGCTCTGCTGTTCGCGGCGATGCTCTCAAAGAGAGTAGCGAATCAGGACGCCGGAACTGACCGTATGAAAGAAATTGCAGCTTTTATTCATGAAGGCGCACAGGCTTTCCTTATGGCCGAGTACAAGATCCTTGTATTCTTCGTAGCCGTTCTCTTCGTTGGAATCGGTGTGGGAATCAGTTGGACAACCTCGATCGCGTTCCTCCTTGGTGCATTGTTCTCCACAATCGCCGGTTATTGCGGTATGAACGTGGCAACAAAAGCAAACGTTCGAACAGCAGCGGCAGCGAAAGATTCCGGTATGAACAAGGCCCTTTCCATCGCTTTCTCCGGCGGTGCAGTTATGGGTATGTGCGTAGTAGGTCTTGGCCTTCTCGGTGTCGGTATCGTTTATATGACAACCGGTGATGCAAACGTACTTTCCGGTTTCTCCCTTGGTGCTTCCTCCATCGCGCTTTTTGCACGTGTGGGCGGCGGTATCTACACAAAGGCAGCCGACGTTGGTGCTGACCTGGTAGGTAAAGTCGAGGCCGGTATTCCGGAGGATGACCCGCGTAACCCGGCTACAATTGCCGATAACGTAGGTGACAACGTAGGTGACGTTGCAGGTATG
This sequence comes from Lachnospiraceae bacterium, assembly GCA_017435025.1. The sequence goes on from JAFSFU010000193.1 coordinate 2,386, forward strand.
GGCGCTGACCTTTTCGAGTCTTATGTTGGTTCTATCGTGTCTGCGATCACTCTCGGTGCGGTTACATACAGTATCACAGGCGCTGTATTCCCGATGCTCCTTGCAGCCGTTGGTATTGCAGCAGCAATTGTTGGTACATTCTTTGTTAAGGGCGATGAGAATTCCAGCCCGCACAAGGCTTTAAAAACAGGTACTTATGTATCTGGTGCAGTAGTGATTGTTGCATCCCTCGTGCTGAGCAAGATGGCGTTCGGCAATTTCAATTCTGCGATCGCGATCATCTTTGGTCTTATCGTTGGTATTCTGATCGGTATCATCACAGAGGTTTACACTTCCGGTGATTATCGCTTTGTTAAAAAGATTGCACAGCAGTCTGAGACAGGTCCGGCTACAACAGTTATCAGTGGTATTGCCGTTGGCATGCACTCCACAGCGATTCCGATTCTTCTGATCGCAGTTGGTATCATCGGTGCGTTCATGGCAAATGGCCTTTACGGTATCGCTCTTGCAGCGGTAGGTATGTTATCCACAACCGGTATCACCGTTGCGGTTGATGCGTACGGTCCGATCGCCGATAACGCCGGTGGTATCGCAGAAATGTCCGGTCTTCCGAAATCTGTTCGTAAGATCACTGACAAACTGGATGCGGTTGGTAATACAACAGCTGCGATGGGTAAAGGTTTTGCGATCGGTTCCGCAGCTCTGACAGCGCTGGCACTGTTCGTATCTTACGCAGAAGCAGTAAAACTGTTCGATACCGGTATCAATCTTCTTGACTATAAAGTAATCGTTGGTCTGTTCATCGGTGGCATGCTGCCGTTCTTCTTCTCTGCTCTGACAATGGATTCTGTATCCAAGGCAGCTTATAAGATGATCGAAGAAGTGCGCAGACAGTTCCGTACAATCCCAGGTATCCTGGAAGGTACAGGTAAGCCGGATTATACTTCCTGTGTTGCAATCTCCACACAGGCAGCTCTGAAAGAAATGCTGGTTCCGGGTGTCCTTGCAGTTATCTCTCCGCTTCTCGTTGGTATCGGTCTCGGTACAGCGGCTCTTGGCGGTCTGCTTGCAGGTTCTCTGGTAACGGGTGTTCTGACAGCGATCTTCATGTCCAATGCCGGTGGTGCATGGGACAATGCGAAAAAATATATTGAAGACGGAAATCATGGTGGAAAGGGAAGTGACGCACACCGTGCAGCCGTTGTAGGCGATACAGTCGGTGACCCGTTCAAGGATACTTCCGGTCCGTCCATCAACATTCTCATCAAGCTTATGACAGTTGTTGCGTTAGTATTCGCTCCACTGTTCCTGATGATCAATCAGGGTATGGGTCTGTTGTAATTTCCGAAGGGAGAATGAAGTATGCATAATTATGAAAAAGAATTTGATTTTGTGATCCAGCGTGCAAAAAGCCTGAAACGTCCGGCTCGTATGGTAGTTGCCGGTGCGGATCTTGAAAACGTTCTGATCGCGATCAGTGAGGCAGAAAAAGATGGTTTCTGCCATCCGATCCTGGTTGGTGAAAAGAATCGTATTATGGCGATGATGGGGAAACTTGGCCTTCAGAACAGCAATTACGAAATCTGCCATGTATCCGACGATGAGCTCAATGACGACTACCATGTATATATGAAAAAAGCTCTTACGATCATCAAAGATGGTCTCGGTGACGTTCTCGTTCGTGGTAACACATCCACACGTAATTTCCTGATGCCGATTCTGGACAAGAAATACGGTATGGTAAACGGTCTGGTAAGTGAAGTTGCTCTTGTTAAGGTTCCGTACTATGACAAGGTTCTTGCACTTTCCGATATTTCTGTACTGATCAAACCGTCCGAAGGTCAGAGAAGAAAAGTTGTTAAAAATATCGTAGAAGTTCTGAACCACCTTGGTATTGAGCATCCGAGCGTAGCGGTTCTTGCACTGGTTGAGAAGCCGAGCTTCCATATGCGCGACACCGTAGAGGCACAGAATATTGTTCGTGCACATAAGAATGAGCCGATCGCAGACTGTGAACTGGTTGGTCCGATTCCGTGGGATCTGATCGTGAGCAAAGAAGCTGCTCGTCTGAAAAAGTATGATTGCCCGTATTGTGGTGAGTTCGATGCGGTTCTGATGCCGAACGTAATGGCAGGAAATACGGTTATGAAAGTCCTGTCCATGTCCGCAAACGCGAACAGCTGTGGTGTTCTTGCAGGAACGAAAGCTCCGGTAGCTATGTTATCCCGAAGCAGTTCTCCGGAACAGGCTTACCTGTCTTTGTGTGTAAGTGCAGCAATGCTGGCTGAATAGTCAATATGATTTTAAATGCCCTCCGGCCGGTCCGGGGGGCGTTTTCATTGTAAAATACCGATATTTCCTATATAATAAGAGTAGAATTTTCGGTGCATATTGGAAAGGAGGCCTGTATGACAAATTCGGAGCGTTTTGCATCCATTTACAGTCATGATATCGTATATTGCCCGCCGATGGAGGAGGAGAGTGCACTGTTAGAAGTTGCATTGGGATGCAGCTGGAGCAAGTGTTTGTTCTGTGATTTTGCCAAGGACCCGTTCTGTGTACATTCGATAGAGAAGATTGAACGGAATCTCCAAATTCTGAGTGAGGCAAAAGCAGATAAAGAGCGTGTATTCTTCCTCGGTGAGAATTCCTTCTGTCTTAGCACAGCCATGCTTTTAGAAATTATGGAGATGACGAAACGGTATATGCCGCAGGTAACGACCTTTGGAATGTACGCTCGGTTTGATGATGTTCTCCGAAAGACAGACGAAGAGCTCAAGGCGCTTCATGAGGAAGGTCTTACGGATCTTCATATGGGCTTCGAGTCCGGAAGCGATACCATTCTTCTGACCATGAATAAGGGAGTGAGTACGCAGGATATTCTGGAGGCCGTCCAAAAGATGGATCGTGCCGGTATCGGATATCACTTTACGATCATTTTGGGGCTTGGCGGCAAGCAGTTTACAATTCCGCATGCAATGGAGACAGCACGTTTGTTGAATCGGACAAAGCCGCGCAGTATCTGGTGCTTGAATCTTAAGGTTTGGCCTGATACACCGTTGGAGAGGATGGTGAAACGGGGAGAGTTTGAGCCGCTGTCCCTGGTGGAGATGCTGCAGGAAGAATGGGTTATGCTGCAGAATTTGAATGTGAAAAACTGTTTTTATATGGATACGACTGTACTGAATCAGTATACGATTCAGGGATTCCTTCCGGAGGCAAAACCGGCCATGCTGTACGGAATGCAGCAGCTGCTGGAACAGGCAAAATAGGGGAAGATGTTGACAATTTAAAACGGACATGCTATCATCTACAATGCTTCGTTCTTTTGTAAAATATTTTATAAAAGGATGCGGCGAAAGGCTGAATGCCGGTATGCCATGTGTCAGGTTCTTGCCTCCCAAGCTAATTTAAGAATCTGCAAGGAAGCGACCGGTGAATCACCCCGAAACCTTATGGTTTCGGGGTTCTTTCATTTGTGGTTGCTTGTTCGGCAAAGACCATGATATAATGAAATTTAGAGAAATTTTACAATCAAGGGGAATGGTGTTATGTTTGAGTTCGACTTGATACAGTGTGTGACAGTGATTCTGATTTTGATGGTATTTGGTGAAGTGGTTTCGAAACTTTTAAAAGCAGCGATTCCGGGCGTTTTGGTTACTGCATTCACCTATCTGCTGCTGGTATGGGGCGGCGTGCTGGATACGTCCATCGTAGAAAAGTCGGGAATCACTTATCTGACCAATATTGCTATGATGTGCGTGATCATCAATATGGGTGCATCGACCAATCCGAAAGAATTGAGAGAAAACTGGAGAGTGGTGGCGCTGGCTGCGATCTCGTATTTTATTCAGATTGGCGTCATGCTGCTGGTGGTGGGAACACTGTTTGGCAGAAATATGGCGATCGGTTCTCTGCCGGGCGGAGCATCGGTAGCTCTGATGATTCAGGAGAAGGCGAGAAAGCTGGGATTTGATGATGTGGTTTTATTATCAGCATTATTGCTGTCTGTAAAGGGATTATTTTCCTGTCCACTGGCATCATTTGTATTAAAGAAAGAAGTAAAACGTCTCAAAGCGCTCGGTATTTCCACCGCGGGGGTTGCGGAGGAGGAGTCGGGCAGAGAGAGCGGACAGGCATCTGAAAAAAATGACGGTAAATTTGAATCCGCCAATATGTCTCTGTTACGTTTCCTGTTCGTGGCATGGATCGCCAGTCGTCTTGAAATGCTATGCGGGTTGTCACGCTATGTATTTTGTTTACTGCTTGGTGTTGTGATGACCCAGATCGGATTTTTACATAAGGATGAGATGAACCGTACCAAGAGTCATGGTATGCTGATGCTTATGATGATGACGTCCATTCTCAATGGTTTTTCCAATGCGACGCCGCAGATGTTTGCGGATATGATGATACCGCTTGTCTGTGTGCTTGTTACGGAAGTGGGATGTATCTTTATTAACTCTCTGTTGTTAGGAAAAAGGTTTGGATTCAGCAGAGAGATGGGTTTCCTGGTATGCTTAAATATTATGGTTGGTTTCCCACTGAACCTGATGCTTTCCGATGATATTATCGGTTTTCTTGTGGAGGATCCGAAGGAACAGGCGGTTCTGCATCAGCAGGTTGCAACCAAGATGGTCATTGCCGGCTTCACCAGTGTTACCTTCCTGTCCACGGTGACAATGGGTATCCTGGCCGGTTTTATTCGATAAAAAACAACGGAATTGTAAAAGAGCGTTGTCTCGGGATTGAATCCTTGTGACAGCGCTCTTTTTGCATGCTTGTAAAATCATATACAGTTAAAATTCGGTTCCGATATGAGATTTTAAGGCGTCGAAGCTTTCGGAACTGATCACATGCTCGATGCGGCATGCATCTTCGGTGGCGATATCTTTCGGCACCCCCAGTCTCATAAGCCAGGTGGAAATTATTGTATGGCGTTCATACATTTTCTCGGCAATTTCCAGACCGGATTCCGTTAGGGAAATATGGCCGTTATCTTCTACTTGAATATAGCCGCTGGTGCGCAGGTTCTTCATAGCGACACTGACACTTGGCTTGGAGAAATTTAACTCGTTGGCGATATCGATGGAGCGAACGAAGGACTGTTTCTGTCCGAGCATATAGATAGTTTCCAGATAGTTTTCCGCTGATTCGTGAATTTTCAAAGAAGCGTCCTCCTGTTAAGAATATAATTAAAATTCATTATAACATAGGAATCTTTATGGGTCAAATTATATAAAATGAAAAATGGGAACAAAATACTTGACAAAACAGTTAGTGCATGCTAACTTATAGCTATGAGTTAGCATACGCTAACCAATAAGAATATAACGAATTGCCGAAAATGAAAGATATGAGTGGGAGTAAACTGAAGGCAGGAGGCGAGGGAGATGAGCGTCGTAATTATCGGAGGACATGACCGCATGGTCAGAAAATATAAGGATATTTGTATGAAACATAATTATAAGGCGAAAGTATTCACCCAGATGTGCACCGGATTGAGCAAAAAGGTGGGATGTCCCGATCTTTTAATTCTGTTCACCAACACGGTCTCTCACAAAATGATTCATTGTGTCACGGATGCGATTGACGAGAAGAGAACCGATGTGATTCGATGTCATACCAGCAGCCAGGCCGCATTGACGGAAATTCTGGAAAGACACAGCGCATGAGGAAAGGCAGGTAATGGAATGAGCGATGAAACTCTCAGCATTATGAGGCGATTGGACACCAGTGTGGCAGAAATTCAGGCATCTTTGCAGTGTGCCCCGCTTTTGACTGGGATTAAGGTCTCCAATCTTCTGCAGATACGCAGTGAACAGATGGAAGAAGTGTTCCGGATGTTTGAGGGAACACAGATCTCCTGTCGTGTTTTGTCCCAAAAAGAGTGCAAGACGGCCATTCTTTTATATAGAAGAAATCGGTTGATCCGCTATCTGTCACAGGAGGATGTGCGGGAACTGATGGAGGAATTCGGTTACTCTGAAACTGTTCTGGAACAGATTCTTGAAAAGTTGTCGGTTCATTATCAGGCTTATGTGGATGGAAACGCAGATTTTCCTCATGAGATCGGTCTGCTTTTGGGGTATCCGCCGGAGGATGTGATCGGTTTTATCGAGAATGAAGGCAAAAATTGTCTCTATTCCGGTTATTGGAAGGTATATGGTGACCCGGAAAAAGCGAAGAAAACGTTCGACGGCTATGACAGGGCGAAGGAAGCAGTCATTCGTATGGCGGGCAGCGGCTTCGGAGTGAAGGACATTGTGGCGTTCTATAATATTATGAGACGTCGTCAATTAATTGCGTAAAAATCAGGAGGAAAAAGGAAATGAGTAAGATTATTGTTGCATACTGGAGTCAGACAGGTAATACAGCAGCTATGGCAGCTGCTATTGGTCAGGGAATTACGGATGGAGGAAAAGAAGCGGTTGTTGCCGATGTATCTTCTGTATCCATGGATGACTTAAAGGCAGCGGATGTATTTGCAATGGGCTGTCCGGCTATGGGAGACGAGGTCCTCGAGGAGAGCGAGATGGAACCGTTCGTAATGGAGGTGGAAGGTTTTGCGACAGGCAAGAAGATTGCACTGTTTGGTTCCTACGGCTGGGGTGACGGTCAGTGGATGAGAGATTGGGAGGAGCGGATGAATGCAGCAGGCGCGACACTGGTCGGCGGCGAGGGCTTAATTTTAAATGAAACACCGGATGCCGATGGACTTGAAGCATGTGCTGCACTAGGCAAGGAGTTGGCTGCTCTGAAATAGATAGTAATTGTAACTTCATATATATCTCCAAAAGACCGCCGTTCTGCAGCATGCAGACGGCGGTCAATTTTTGCTGATCAGAAAAACTCCTGAATAAATTTTTGTTTCATAAAACGATACTGTCTTGTAGGTCGCCCTTTTCCCTCCTGTTTCTGCGGCTCGATCTCCTCGATCAGACCGGAGTCTAAAAGCTGCTGTAGGATTCGATTGCAGCTGCGGGCAGTAATGTTCAGCCACTGGGAGAGCGAAGCTGCGGTCATGACTGTATATTGGTCCATCTGGAAGAGGCCAACGATCTTGAGCAGATTGCTTTCGTTGATTCCGTTTTTCTGTGAGTATTCCAGGGCTTTTGTGTTGGAATAACTGTAATTGAGCGGGCTGGAAAGGGAGAGGGGACCGGTCAGGACGTTCTCGTCGCCGTGAATGATAAAACCATCATTTTTTCCATAGCGGATTGCTTCCTGCAATGCGGATTCAGCCTGGTAATGACTTTCGCTCAGGGTTTTGCGGAAACCGGCGCCCAGGCGATATTCCAGACCTTCTTTCTGATTTAAATAGAAGATCAGGTCACGGATTTTGTCGAAGCTTGCGCGATACAGTTCGCTGTCCATGGTCAGTTCAAAACGGTTGGAAACATTGTGGACGGAGAAGTCATACCCATATTCTTTTCGGAAATCCAAAAGATACTTGTGCAAAGTGATTTCCAGGTATTCGCGTTCGTGGGAAGAAATATCCTCCGGATAGATCAGTCGGATCAGAGTGACCATTTTTCCGGCCTGCCGTTCTTTGCGGAGTCGGATCGTATTGATGGCACTGCGGATGGAGCCGCGGATCATTTCCTCAGACGGAAGGAAATGGATATACGGGATTTTCAGTTTGTTGAGAACTTCCAGCTGATTGGTTGTTCTTGTGAGCATCATGTCGATCTTTCCGGCTTTCCATAATTCTTCTGCCCGTTCGCGGAGTGTTTGGTAGTTGTATTCCGGATTCTCGAACAGATAGGGCATATAATTTGGTGTCAGATAATTCTTCAGGTTCATGAAGTTGTTGACCGGAGTCAGAAAATCAATATAGATACGATTTAAAGGAATGTGGGGATATCGGATCACTACATTCAGAAGGATTGATAAAATATCCTTTTCTTCATAGGAAATAAAGGTACAAGGGACTTGAATGTCCGTAATATGACTTAGCATATAAGAATACCCCAGTTCGCCGGAAAAAAAGATTACATCGCAGGAGTCCTTGCACTCTTCATAGAAGGTTCCGATCTCTTCCAGTCGGTCATATACATATTTGTGAAATACACATCCGAAATCATGGTTTTCCAAGGCTTTGTTGATAGCATCCATGGATTTTTGAGGACTCATAATTACAACGGTTATCATAGAAAAAACTCCTTTTTATTACTGACGGATTCCGGCATATTCGGATTTGGAAAACAATGGGTCTTTTAATGACAAGTATGTCGATAAATCGTGTCTTGTCAGAATCGTACCACAGATTATTGACAAAGTCAAAACCCCATGCTACAATTAAACCAAATAAAAGACGTAAAATACATGAGTCTATAATATAAGGGGTTTATGTTAAAACCTTTCCGGATAGGGAAACGGAAAGGATTTTTGCATGGACATCGGTAAAAATGCTTTTGTTTTTCGAAATAAAAGTTTGTACATAATTTGTTTGAAAAATTCAGACAGATCGTGAGATTTTGCCGATAAAGGATCTTAGGATTTTTGCTTATTTTGAGACGCAATGCCTCAAAAAAGGACCCAAAAAAGTATTTTAAGTCTCTTATTGGTGCGTAATGCGCACAGGGGTTAAAAAACCAATTTTTTAAGGAGGTATTTGCGAAATGAGCAAGTATATTGAGAGAGTATTAGCTGAAGTTAGAGAGAAAAACGCACATGAGCCGGAGTTCCTTCAGACTGTAGAAGAAGTTTTAGAGTCCTTAGCTCCGATCGTTGACGCTCATCCGGAATATGAGAAGATCGCTCTTCTTGAGAGAATGGTAGAGCCGGAAAGAACAATCGAGTTCCGCGTTCCGTGGGTAGATGACAATGGTCAGACACACGTTAACCGTGGTTACCGCGTACAGTTCAACGGCGCTATTGGACCGTACAAGGGTGGCTTACGTTTCGCTCCGAACGTAACACTTTCCATCATGAAATTCTTAGGTTTCGAGCAGACATTCAAAAACTCCTTAACAACACTCCCGATGGGTGGTGCTAAAGGTGGTGCTGACTTCGATCCGAACGGCAGATCCGACGGTGAGATCATGAGATTCTGCCAGAGCTTCATGAACGAATTATATCGTCACATCGGTCCGGACGTTGATATCCCGGCTGGTGACCTTGGCGTAGGTGCTAAAGAGATCGGCTATATGTATGGTCAGTACAGAAAACTCCGTGCAGCATTCGAGAACGGCACAATCACAGGTAAGGGAATGTCCTTCGGTGGTTCCTTAATCCGTCCGGAAGCTACAGGTTTCGGTGCTGTATACTACGTAGAAGCTGTTATGAAACATGAGAACGATACACTTGCTGGCAAGACAGTTGCAGTATCCGGTTTCGGTAACGTTGCTTGGGGTATCTGTAAGAAACTTGCTGAGTTAGGCGCTAAAGCTGTTACATTATCCGGTCCGGATGGATACATCTACGATCCGGAAGGTATCACAA
>JAFSFU010000194.1 GCA_017435025.1 Lachnospiraceae bacterium
ATCACTCTTCTTCTGAACTCCGAAGGCAAGAAGATGGGTAAGACACAGTCCGGCGCTGTATGGCTGGATCCGAACAAGACATCCCCGTTCGAGTTCTACCAGTACTGGAGAAATGTGGCAGACGCAGACGTTCTCAAATGCTTAAGAATGCTCACATTCTTACCGCTTGAGCAGATCGATGAGATGGACAAGTGGGAAGGAAGCCAGCTGAACCAGGCGAAGGAGATTCTTGCATACGAGCTGACAGCTCTTGTTCACGGTGAGGAAGAGGCGAAAAAGGCTCAGGAGTCCGCAAGAGCACTGTTCGCAGGCGGTGCAGCAGCAGAGATGCCGACAGCGGAACTGACAGATGCTGATTTCGTTGACGGTTCCATCGACCTTCTCTCCGTAGTACAGAAATCCGGTCTCTGTGCATCCCGTTCTGAGGCAAGAAGAAACGTAGAGCAGGGCGGCGTGGCTGTTGACGGCGAAGTGGTAAAAGATATTAAAACTATGTTCACAAAAGAGCAGTTTGCAGGAGAAGGTATCGTTGTAAAACGTGGTAAGAAGAACTTCCGCCGCGTGGTTGTGAAATAATAGAGGTATACTATGGAAATTTTAAGAGAGTCCAAAGAACTTTTTGATTACCTGGTAAAAGCAAGAAGACAGTTCCATGAGCATCCGGAGCTGAGCGGTGAAGAGTGGGAGACACTGGCCTATATCCGCAACGAGCTGGATGATATGGGTATCGAATACGTGGAAGTTGAGGACGGCGGTATCGTAGGTCTGATCCACGGTGCGAAACCGGGAAAGACACTTCTGCTCCGTGCAGATGTGGATGCACTTCCGATTCAGGAGAACCCGAAGAATTTAAAGGGCGATAAAGTATCCGTATCCAAGATTCCGGGCGTTTCCCATGCATGCGGACATGACGCTCATGCTGCAATGCTTCTCGGTGAAGCAAAACTTCTCAATGCTCACAAGGATGAGTTAAATGGTACGATCGTACTCTGTTTTGAGCGCGGTGAGGAAGGCGGCGGCCAGATTCAGCAGCTGCTTCCGTATATCGATGAAAAGATGGGACTTTCCATTGACGGCTGTATGGCGACTCATGTGAAATGGGATGTTCCGGCAGGTCAGGTATCCGTAGAGCCGGGCGCTGTGATTGCCGGCGGTATCGGTTTTGCGATCCGTCTTCACGGCCAGGCAGGTCACGGTTCCAGACCGGATATGGCACACAGCGTATTAGACTGCTTCAACGCGATCTATAACCATATGAACATGATCCGCATGAAACATGTGCATCCGGCAGATATCCTTACATTCTCCGTTGGTACCGTACAGTGCGGCAATGCGTTCAATATCATTCCGGACGAGCTGACATTTGCAGGAAGTCTCCGTACTTACAACGTGGAAGGTGCCGGCATTCCGTTCATGAAGCAGTTTATGGATGTGGTAGAGGCTGAGTGCAAGCTGTTTGGATGTACGTATGAAGTGCTGAACCATAAGGAGCCGCTCTTTGAGTGCTACAACAACCCGGCATGCAGTGCTCTGGCAAAAGAAGCAGTAAAGAAACATCTGGGCGAGGAATCCCTTTGCGTGGCAGAGCCGTGGATGGCATGCGAGAGCTACCAGGCATTCTTAAAATGGTGGCCGGGCGTGATCACATTCACCGGTATCTGCAGCGAGGAGTCCGGTGCGGGTGCAAACCACCACACTCCGGAGTTCGATGTGGATGAGAAGGGCATGATCTACGGTGTGGCAGCAGCTGTTGCTTATGCAGTGGAATTCCTGAACAACGAAAAAGAAATCCCGTTCAAGAGATTTGATGGAACTTTAAAGAGTCTGGTTTCCAGAAACCTGAATTAAAAATATGACCGGCGGGGTTTCCCTGCCGGTCTTTGTGTTTTGACGTGCCGGTAAACCGGCGCAGCCCGTGAATAGGAGGCAATATGTACAACGATCTTGAATATTTATCTGTTCCGCTTCCGGAAGATATTATGAAACTGAAATGGTATGGTGATTTTGCAAGGGCAGAGCATGTGATCGATATGCGCCTGGCAAAGGATATTCCAATGGCGCTTCGCAAGCGCCTGGAACTGGAGAAGGAAATTCTTGCCCGCATGCCGCTGGAATACATTTATACGGCGGAGGAGGCAGCGGCACGGCTGATGGATCATGTAAACGATGCGACCGCAGAGGAGCTGGAGAAACTGCGCGATGAAGGTGCAGCTGAGTGGATCTATGTGAATGGAGAGGTACGTTACAAAGATGATTTTCTTGAGAACATGATCAAGACCCGACCGGATATTGCCTCCCGCCTGAAAGATCCAAAGTTGGCAGAGGAGTATGAGAGCAACAGCCGTCTTTTGGATGAAACCATCGCGGAGATGAAGGAAAAAGGTGGTCTTGCATACAAAATGCATATTCGTGCATCTTTGAAGATGAAGAAGGAGGCTGAGGAGATTGGAAAGACAATCCGCGTC
>JAFSFU010000195.1 GCA_017435025.1 Lachnospiraceae bacterium
GAAACGAAGGTAGTCAGCCGTGTTTACAGAATATGGGATTTATATATAGATAGCTTTTATTTACTCAATAAAATATCAATTCCCCTTAGAACTTTCTCCATGTATTTCTGGAGAACAGAATCAGCATCGGATATAATTCCAGACGACCTGCCAGCATATCAAAGATCAAAACGATTTTTGAGAAGTTTGAGTAGATGCTGAAGTTCTGGGTTGGGCCTACCAATTCGAGACCAGGACCGATGTTGTTCATAGTTGCGGCTACTGCTGTAAAGTTGGTAGTCAGATCAAAATTATCGATACCGATCATTAGAAGAGAAACGGTAAAGATAAAGAAGTAGGTTGCCAAGAAGACAGATACAGATCGGATAATCTCTTTATCTACCGGGCGTCCTTCGAAATAAATACGTTTTACTGCATTTGGACGCAGATTCAAGTGAATCTCATTGATCACTGTACGGAATAAGAGGATGATTCGGGATACTTTCATACCGCCGCCGGTACTTCCTGCACATGCACCGCAGAACATCAATGCAACCAGAATGGTTTTTGGAACTGTAGGCCACAAGTTAAAGTCTGCAGTTGCAAATCCGGTAGTTGTAATAATAGAACCGACCTGGAATGCAGCATGATGGAAGGACTGGAAAATGTTCGGATAATAATCACGGATGAAGAAGGTAATGATCAGAGTCGCAGCAGCGATCACACCAAGGTACCATTTTGCTTCCTCACATTGGAATGCTTCCTTTGGTCTCTTCATGTAGAAGAGGAAGTATACATTAAAGTTGATTCCAAACAGAATCATAAATACAGTGACAACCGCCTGTAAATAGGTGGAATAGCTGGTAAAACTATCATTTTTAATACCGAAACCGCCGGTACCTGCTGTGCCGAAGACGGTACAGAAGGAATCAAAGAGCGGCATACCTCCCAACAGCAGCAACACCAGCTGCATGAGAGAGAGTGCCAGATACAAACCGTATAACAGTTTTGCAGTGGATTGAACCTTTGGAACTAATTTTCCGACAGAAGGGCCCGGGCTTTCTGCCTTCATCAGGCTCATATGGTAGCCGCTGCCGGTCATTGGGAGCAAGGTGAGCAGGAAAACAAGAACACCCATACCGCCGACCCAGTGAGTAAAGCAGCGCCAGAACATGATGCAGTGGCACATGTCGGCCGGGGAAGCCAGAATGCTGGCACCTGTCGTGGTAAATCCGGAAACGGTTTCAAACAGTGCGTCTACCGGATTTGAAATCTCGCCGCTCAGGATAAACGGGAGAGAACCCATAATAGACATAATGATCCAGCAGAGCGCAACGATTACACCTCCTTCACGGGCGTAAAAGGCTTTATTTGTCGGTTTTTTTCTAATTAGAGGCAGTCCGATCAGCAAACATAAGACTGCCGATATGATCAGGGCATAGACGGCAGATTCACGGTAAAGAAATCCCACAAGAATGGAAGGGACCATCAAAGCCGCTTCCACACTGAGAATCCAACCAATGATATAAGCAATCATGGAATAATTCATGGAAGCACTCCTTTAATCTTTTAAAATATCGCGGATATCATCCAGTCCACGGTTTGTTGTAACAACGATGACAGTATCACCTACCTTAAGTGTAGATTGACCACGTGGAGTTAAAATCTTACCTTTTCTGTTGATGCAGCAGAGCAGAAGATTTTCCTTCAGATTCAGATCCATAAGCGGTACATCGGTGACCTCAGAAGGTTCTTTTACAGAAAATTCAAGAGCCTCGGCACGACCGTCCAGCAGCTGATACAGAGTTTCCACGTTACTTCCGATGGAGTTCTGGCGAGCGCGAACATATTTCAAAATATAGTCGGCAGTTAAGGATTTCGGATAAATTACACTGTCGATATCCAGGCTCTCAACAACGTCATTGAAAGCAATTTTATTTACTTTCGCAATCAGTTTTGCACTGGAGTGTTTCTTTGCAAACAGGGAGAGGAAGATATTTTCCTCGTCAATACCGGTAAGGGAGATGACAGAATCGGCGTAATTCAGACCTTCTTGGAGCAGAAGTTCTTCGTCGCTGCCGTCGCCATTGATAATATCAGCGCCAGGAAGCTGTTCAGTCAGGTATTCGCAGCGAACCGGATCATGTTCAATAATACGGACACGGAAACCGATTTTTAATAAGTCTTTTGCCAAATAGTGGGCAATTGTGCCACCGCCGATGATCAGGGAGTTCTTTACCTTCTTGGAACGGACTCCAATCTTTTCAAAAAACTGGGCAGTACTTTCCAGGGAACCAACAATGGAAAGCGTATCACTATCCTGAAGGATAAAACTACCGTTTGGAATAATAACCTGGTTATCACGTTCTACAGCGCAGATCAGCACCTCTGTTTTCAGTTTTGCCATAATATCCATAATGGACTTGCCGCCAAAACCAATCTCCGGTTTCAAACGAAAACGGAGAAGTTCAACTCGACCTTTGGCAAAGGTGTCGATTTTGATCGCCGACGGGAATTTTAAGAGCTTTAAAATTTCTCGTGCCGCTGTAAGTTCTGGGTTGATGATCATGGAAATACCAAGCTGTTCACGAATAAAGCCAATCTCACGGCTGTAGATTGGGTTTCGTACACGTGCAATCGTCGCACACTGACGATTTTTTTTCGCCACCAGACAGCAGAGTAGATTCAGCTCGTCCGATGCGGTTACTGCGATGAACAGATCGGCTTTCTCAATACCGGCTTCAATCTGTACATTGAAAGACGCACCGTTTCCGACGATTCCCATGAGGTCAAAACGACCGGACACTTCTTCAATTCTTTTGGCATTTGTATCGACCATGGTAAGGTCATGACCTTCTGCGCTCAGTCGTTCAGCCAGACTGACACCGACTTTACCGCAGCCAACAATAATAATATTCATAATTCAAAATCCTTCTGAAAATAATTCTATAGATTCATTTCGTTGATCCGAAAATCAAGGTAATTATACTACTTTTAAAGAAAAAGCACAATATCTGCCTATAATTTGTAAGGATTGCAAATAAATTTAGCGAAAATAAAACACCCGATCCATTCGCATAGTTCGAATAGAACGGGTGTGAGAAAACTATTTATCAGATTCCCATCGTCCGGATGCACCGCACGGAAGAACCAGGCCGGTGTGTGTGACCGGGAGTCCGATTTCATCGGATTTTACAGTGCCACCAAATTTCGGCTGTACTACGGTACCGAGCATATAAGTCAGTACAGACGGTGCCAAACCGGTGGTATAGGAATTGATCAGGAAAAACAGCGGATTCTCGGAAAGGAGCTGTTCACAGAGCTTTACCAATGGGTAAATTGCATCTTCAATCTTCCAGATCTCGCCCTTCGGTCCACGGCCGTAGGACGGAGGATCCATGATAATTGCATCATAGTGGTTTCCGCGACGAATTTCACGCTCTACAAATTTTACGCAGTCGTCGACAATCCAGCGAATCGGTGCATCTTCCAGACCGCTGGATTTAGCGTTTTCTTTTGCCCATGCAACCATACCTTTGGAGGCATCTACATGAGTTACAGAGGCGCCGGCTTTTGCAGCTGCCAGAGTTGCACCACCGGTGTAAGCAAACAGGTTCAGAACCTTGATCGGTCTTCCGGCGTTGCGGATCTTATCACCAAACCAGTCCCAGTTTGCAGCCTGTTCCGGGAAAAGACCGGTATGCTTAAAGCTAAACGGTTTTAACTGGAAAGTCAGTCCTTTGTAATTGATGCTCCACTGTTCCGGCAGATTGAAGAATTCCCATTCTCCTCCACCCTTGGTGCTTCTGTGGTAGTGGCCGTTTAATTTTTTCCACTGAGGTACTTTTTTATCGGTGTCCCAGATAACCTGAGGGTCCGGGCGGAGGAGAATATACTTACCCCAGCGTTCCAGTTTTTCACCTTTTGAACAGTCAATGACTTCATAGTCTTTCCAACCGTCTGCAATCCACATATCTATTACCATCACTTTCTAAATCATAATCATGTTCACATTATAAGTGATATATGAGAGCATGTCAAATAGGTAAACATGCAATCCCTCTCAATATTTTTCAGAAATAATACAAAATGTAAGAGAATTGAAAGGTTCTATATATTGAATAATTTGGAATATGCTGTTAAAATGTACACAGGATATAGGATTCCATGATAAAATGGCATAGGATTTCGTGCCTAAAACAAGGAGATGGATTTATGAAAAGAAAAGGTTTGACAATTCTTGCAGCAGCGGCTGTGCTGAGCATGGGTGTTATGACGATCAGTGCTTATGCGGCAGAGGGCTGGGCAATGCAGAATAATTCCTGGGTGTACCTGGATAGAAATGGCAACAAAGTGAAAGATGAATGGAAGAAGGGTGCAGACAATCTTTGGCGTTATCTGAATAGTAAGGGTGAAATGGCGATCAGTACCTGGGCAGACGATGAGTATTATGTAGATTCCAATGGTATTATGGTCACAAATAAGTGGGTGAAAACGACCCCGAAGTGGGACAATACAGAAGAAGCTGTATGGTATTATTTTGGCAGCACCGGCAAGATGGCAGAAGATGGCTGGAAGAAAATCGATGGAAAGAGCTATCTGTTTGACAGTGATGGTGTTATGCAGACCGGATGGTCCGAAGATGGTCTCTATTATTTGGGCGATGACGGTGCAATGAAGACCGGTTGGAGATATTTGGAACCGGAAGAGGGCGATGAGGAAAATAATTATCGCGAAGAAAGCGATGATGGAAAGTACTGGTACTACTTCTCCAGCAATGGTAAGAAATACTGTACAGAAACCGGTGATAGTGATGGAGACTATCGTATCAGCAGAATTAACGGAGATTACTATTGCTTTGATGAGACCGGAAAGATGCAGACCGGTTGGGTGTATCTTTTAGGTGATCCGGAACATGCTCCTGGTGATTCTATTGAGAATTGGAGATATTTTGCAGAGCCGGAAATTACCAATCTGACAACAGGTGCATCTGTAAAGGGTTGGCTGTCCCTTATTCCACCGGAAGAGCTTTCTGATAATATGGATGATCCGGTAGTATGGTATTATTTTGAAAAAGATGGTACTCCGAAGATGGGACCGGAATATGGTGATGCTTCCACAGATGATTTTGTAAGAATCAGCGGAAAGAGTTATCTATTTGATAAAAAAGGCAACCCGGTAAGCGGACTTCATAAAGTCTATATCGGTGATA
>JAFSFU010000196.1 GCA_017435025.1 Lachnospiraceae bacterium
AGTCGGTTTAATTTGTGGCATTTTGCCTTATAAACATCGGACATACCACCGGACCCGATTCTTTCCAGAATCTCGTAACGATCCTGAAGCATCATACCTGGATTCAACATCATACCCTCACCTCACTTATCTGAGGTTCCACAAGGAGCACTGCAATGTTGTCCTTTCCTCCGTTTTCATTTGCCTGATTGATCAGATTCTCCGTCTGCTCTTCCAATGTATCAGTGGTCTTCAGAATTTTGCTGATCGTTTCGTCATCCACCATATTGGTTAAACCATCCGAACACATCAGAAATACATCACATTCCTGCAGCGGAATCTCAAAAATATCCGGCTCCACATTCGTGGAGATACCAACCGCACGAGTGATGATATTTTTTTGATTTCTGTACGCTTCACTGCCGCGCTCTAATTTTCCCCTTGCAACCATTTCCTCTACTAAGGAATGATCTCGGGTCACCTGCTCCAGATCATCTCGGAGCAGATAGAGACGACTGTCACCAATATTTGCGACATACAAAACATTCTGACAGATCGTTGCAACCACAAGAGTTGTTCCCATGCCCTCAAGATCCGGAGAACCTGCCGCTTCATCATAAAGAAGGGAATTCGTCTTTTCAATTGCCTTACGGAGAAAAATAACCGGATCCGAAACATGCATTTCCGAAGCACAGGCAACAATCTGTTCCACGGCAAATCTGGATGCATAGTCACCGGCTTTATGACCGCCCATGCCGTCTGCGACAATAAAAAGATTAGAAAGTGTGCCTATCGGCTCTGAAGAAGCAAAAACATAATCCTGATTGATTCTTCTTGCTCTGCCGATGTCAGTTCTTGCATATGAGATCATGTTTACCACTCCCTTTCTATTTTTTTAAATAACTTTTTCTGAGCTGACCGCAGGCTCCGCCGATGTCGCGTCCCATCTCTCTGCGGACAGTCACGTTGATACCTTTTCTCTCCAGGTAATTCTTAAATTCTTCTATTGCTTCTTTTCCGGACTGCTTGTAATCACGTTCTTTGATCGGGTTGACCGGAATCAGATTCACGTGACCATGCATATCTTTTAAAAGAGCCGCAAGTTTTTTTGCTTCATCCAGGTTATCATTGACTCCCTGTACAAGACTGTATTCGAAAGTCAAACGACGTCCTGTCTTTTCAAAATACTCTTTGCATGCCGGTAATACCTCCGACAACGAGTATTTATTGGCTACAGGCATCAACGTTTTACGCACCTCATCATTAGGCGCATGAAGGGAAAGTGCCAATGTGATAGAAAGTCCTTCTTCGGACAGCTTTTTGATTCCTGGTACAATTCCGCAGGTGGAAACCGTGATATTTCTCTGGCTGATATTGAGACCATTTTCATCGCTGAGCAGATGGATGAATCGAATCAGATTATCATAGTTATCCATCGGTTCGCCGCTTCCCATAACAACCACATTGGAAACACGTTCTCCTGTCGACTGCTGGATTCTGTAGATCTGGTCAAGCATTTCTCCTGCGGTAAGATTTCGTTCCAATCCATCTAACGTGGATGCGCAGAAACGACATCCCATACGACATCCCACCTGGGAAGAAATACACACAGAATTTCCATGCTTATAACGCATCAAAACACTCTCGATAATATGTCCGTCACCAAGTGCAAACAGATATTTTCTTGTTCCATCGATGCTGGATTCAAACATCTGTACCGTCTCAAGGGACGTATATTCTGCATGATCTTTTAATTTTTCTCTAAAATCCTTCGATAAGTTGGTCATATCATCTACCGACGGAGCCAGTTTTACATGCATCCACTGATACAGCTGCTTTGCACGAAAGGCTTTTTCTCCCAGGTCCTTTACAAACTCTGTAAGTTCCGGCAGATTCATTGATTTGATATCTCTTTTATCCATACTATCATTCCTATGTTCTAGACTGTGAAACTATAATACAACACCTTCTGCATTACGCTTCCCGTTCAAAAGCTGCGATAAAGAAGCCATCACACGGGTGAATACCCGGAAGCAACTGAATCCGGTTATCCACACAGTCATTCTTTAACGCTTCCGGCAAAACAGAAGCGATCTCTTTCTTCTTAAAGGGAAGGTTTTCCTCGATCCACAAGGCATTCCCTTCATTTTCTTCCGGATTGATCGTACAGGTACTGTAAACCAGCACTCCACCCGGTTTCACATATCGCGACACCACCGACAAAATCTTTCTTTGGAGCGCCGCTAACTCATGCAGTTCTTCTTCCTGCAGTCGCATTTTAATATCTGGTTTTTTTCCAATAATACCAAGACCGGAACATGGAAGATCAGCCAGAACAATATCGGCCTTGCCTTCCATATTTGGATCTAATACAGTTGCATCCCAGACACAGGTCCGCATATTAGAAAATCCACATCTGGCTATATTCTCTTCAACAAGAGAGATCTTGTACTCCGTCAAATCTCTGGACTCCACCATACCGGTGCCTGCCATTAAATCTGCGACATGCATGGATTTGCCCCCCGGAGCACTGCATACATCTAAGACCAGATTGCCCGGATTCGGCGCAGCAACAAGACCAACAAGAGTGGAACT
>JAFSFU010000197.1 GCA_017435025.1 Lachnospiraceae bacterium
GGAAGCGAAAGTAGTCAGCCATATTTACAGAATATGGGATTTCTATATAGATGACTTTTATTTACTCAATGAAATATCAAATTAGTTCTTCTTTACATCTTTGAACTTTGTAGCGATCTTGATCAGCAGTTCAACGATCTTTTCCATGGACTGGATGCATACGAATTCATATTTGCCGTGGAAGTTGTGACCGCCTGTGCAGAGGTTCGGGGACGGAAGACCCATATAGGAAAGTCTGGAACCGTCTGTACCACCACGTACCGGGCTGATTACCGGAGCATCAACACCGAGCTCTTTGAAAGCTTCTGCTGCGATATCAAGAAGGTACATATGCGGACGAATCTTTTCAGCCATATTGTAGTAGGAATCGTTGATGATCACTTCTACTGTGCCTGCACCGTATTTCTCATTTAAGAAATCACCAACCTTCTGAGCAAGAGCTTTTCTTTCCTCGAATTTTGCCATATCGTGGTCACGAACGATGTAGTTGAGAACTGTTTCTTCAACACAGCCGGACATATTGTTGAGGTGGAAGAAGCCTTCGTAACCCTCTGTGAATTGCGGCTTATCAAATGCCGGAAGCATTGCTTCATATTCCATACCGATGAGAACAGAGTTCACCATTTTGCCTTTAGCACTGCCCGGATGGATGTTCTGACCGTGGATGATAACTTTTAAGCCTGCTGCATTGAATGTTTCGTATTCCATGCTTCCCCAAGCACCGCCGTCTACGGTATAAGCAACGTCTGCGCCCCAGCCCGGAACATCAAAGAAATCAACGCCGTGACCGATCTCTTCATCTGGTGTGAACGCTACTTTGATTGTGCCGTGCGGAATTTCCGGATGAGCAAGAAGATACTCAGCCATGCACATGATCTCAGCAATACCAGCCTTATCATCTGCACCAAGCAATGTGTTGCCGTCTGTTGTGATCAGATCCTGACCAATATAGTTTTTAAGGAACGGGAACATAGTCGGGCTCATAACAACACCAGTTTCTTTATTTAAAAGAATATCGCCGCCGTCATAGTTCTTAATGATCTGCGGACGTGTCGGATTATCCGGATAATCAAAGGAAGTATCCATATGAGCAAGGAAACCAACAGTCGGACAATCTGCATCACATGTTGCCGGGATTGTACCGTAAACGTAGCAGCGATCGCTCATAGAAACATCCTGAAGACCCATTTCTTCCATCTGATTCTTTAAGTATTTTGCCAGTTCGAACTGTTTATCAGTACTCGGGCAAACTTTTGTCTCCGGCTGAGACTGTGTATCAAATTCTACATACTTTAAGAGATAATCAACAACTTTAGACATAATTTACTTCTCCTTTTTATTGCTTGTTTTGCGGCAGAAACCCCAATCCTGCCGCTGATTACCAACCCATATTATACCATTCTTTTTGCGGAATGTCTACCGCTACTAATTACCCTGGAGAATTCTTGCAAGCTCAGAATCCTCATTCAGAATAATGGTTTTGTTGGATCCTTTGAGACTGACTTTTAACGCATCCAGGCTGCGGATATAATTATAGTAATCTGCTTTGCTTTCGTCGTTGTAAGCTTCAGACAGGATACGCATGTACTCTGCTTCACCTTCTGCACGGATCTTTTCTGCCTGTGCTTTCGCCTCAGAGATTAACACAGAGACCTCGCGGTCAGTGGAGTTTTTAATGACGTTGGATTCATACTGACCATCAGCGATATAACCGGCTGCTATATTCTGGCGTTCCGAGATCATACGCTGGTAAACCGCCTCTTTGTTGGAATCCGGAAGATCTAACATCTTTGTCTCTACCTTCTTAACGGTAATGCCGTAGCTGTCGAGGGAATTACCGATCTTCTCTGTGATCATTTCTGCAAGTTTTCCGTCACGACCAGAGATTACATCGGCCTGGTCTGTGGAGGAAATCACGTTCTTTACTGCATTGTAAACCACAACGGAGATACGGCTTTCCGCATTCGCTTTATTGGCACCAAGTCGGGATAAATATTTTAATGGATCACTGACTGTCCAGAGTGCAAAAGAGTCTGTCACCATCACTTTTTTGTCTCTGGTGTTTACTTCACTCGGAACAAGGTCATAGATCATCTCATAGTTTGGAATCGACTGAGTAGACTGTACAAACGGAATCTTAAAGCTGAGTCCCGGTTCATCGATCACTCGCACTACCTTTCCAAACTGCAATACCAGTTTATATTCATCGTTATATGTGCTCACAATACTGGACTTTAACACAATCAGTGCAAGAATGAGCACAACGATCGCAATCATAGATCTGCTTAATTTTTTCATTGCTGCTCCTCCCTTCTACTGATTTGATGCAGCGTTATTGCCGGATGTGAACGGCTCCAACGGGAGCATTGTCTGCGTACCGCTTCCGTTATCGATAATAACCTTTAGATTCGGAAGAAGCTCTTCCATGGTCTCATAAAACATACGTTTCTTAGTAATTAGCGGATATTTGATATATTCTGCATAAGTATCCTCAAATCTAGCCACCTGACCGTTTGCCTCGTTGATTCTTTCCTGCTTGTAGGCCTCAGCTTCCTGAACCAGCTTGTCCGCTTCTGCTTTGGCTTTCGGAATGTTTTCTGACTGGTATTTTTTAGCCTCATTGATCGCAGTTTCCATACCCTGCTTTGCATCCTCTACGGCTTTGAATGCATCGGCCACGTCAGAACGCGGCATCTCAGAGTCCTGAATCGAGACATTATAGATACCATAACCGATATTTTCATCTACAAGACGCTGTGTCAGCTGTTCTTTGATTCGCTCCTGAATCTGAGTTTTACCGGTCGTAATAACTTCATCGACATTATACATGCCAACCGTATCACGAATATAACTTTGCGCTAAATTTTTGATAATATCCTCGTACACAGTTCTATGGCGCACAGCTTGAATCGGGTCTGTTACCATATATTCAATATAGAAATCTACATTTGTCAGGTTAAAATCTTTCGTGATCATAAGACTTTCATTTTCGATTGTCACAGGAGTGTCCGGAGATGCCCCTGCCGCACGCTCCGGATCGGTCGTATAACCGATCTGCATACCGGTAATCGCTTTGGAAACCTTTGTCACCTTCTGGATATACGGAATTTTAAAATGAAGACCGGACGCCTCGATTACAGTCGGGCTGCCGAAGGTGGTCACAACCGCCATCTCTTCTTCTGTCAATGTAAAATAACTGCTGAGGGCAGTCATGACAAGAAAAATTAAGAGAAACACAAGAGTTACACCTTTTCCAATACCGGAAAAACTCATTTTTCGTCCGGACGATTTTTTCTTCTTTCCTTCCGATCCATCTTCATCCTGCACATATACAACTTTTTCTTCTCGGTTTTGTCTTTTCTCTTCAAAATCATTCATAAATGCATCCAACCTTCCACTCTTCTTCAGTGATGAGAATACACTGTAGCCAATAATGATCAGCCATATCAAAAGTTCCATAAGTTGTGTTACTCCTCCTCTCCTTCTTTACGGTCAAGATCCATTTGGATCTGCTCCAGATAATGAACAAGAATGTCTCTGTGACTGCGTATCCGCCAAGACAGTGGAACCAATTCATCATAAGTAAAACTCTTTCGTCCGCCGTCTTCCATCCGTTTCCAGAACTGCTCGATCACATCGAAAGGCACATAATAGATTTCATTTTCTGAAGTATAAGAAAGAATAATAAACGCGATTCCTCCCTGTTCTTCAAACTCCTTCATAAACGAAATCTGATGAGGGTGAATATTCTGGAGCGGAAATGTTTTAACCGCACATTCTTTTGCATCAAAACAAACCGGAATTCCCTGGACCGTACCGATATAGTCGACAGTACTTTTTTGATCAAAATAAGCCAGCGTAATATGACGGCTTTCTTTATCAATCTCAATCGGAGTGATCGGAGTTGGGATTTTTTGTATCAGAGCAAGCTTTTTTTCCCGATAGCTGTCATTGGTACGATTGATCAATTCCTCCAATGTGGAACCGCGAAGTCCCCTTGTCTTCCATGTACCCATTTCATGTACCTCATTGATTCATTCTGTTTTCCATTTTACCATAATGTTCTTACATATTCTTTAAGGCAACATAACGTTTTTATGTCAACTTTTCTCCATCAAGAACAATTTGAAAATCTTTTGGAAGTGGAGCTTCATAAGATTTACCGGATAAATATGCAAATGGACCGTCTA
>JAFSFU010000198.1 GCA_017435025.1 Lachnospiraceae bacterium
CTGGTCATATTGAGAGGGCAAAAGGTACTGAAGGTGGATAAATTCGATTACACACTCCATCCCGAGTCAAAGAAGCTCAAGCCCTGCAAGGCAGTGGAACATATTCCAATTCGAAATATCCCTTGCGAAGCCGATGTCCGGGAACCTGAACCAGAACCGATACCCCAGACCATCTGCGAAGCTCCTGTAAAAGAGACTCCGCCAACCAACCCCAAGTCCCCAACCGGCAACGAAATGCCGGAATTTGAAGCTGTAGATATCAGCGAGATTTTTTAAGGAGGAAAATTTATGCCAACCAAAAAGAAAACAGATCCCGAAATGGAAGAAAAGCTCGATGAGAACATCGAGGAAATGGCCGAAGGAAAGGTCGAGGAAAAAACGGAAGAAAAGCTCCGTTCTGAAGACATCCTTACCGTTGATGCAAGAGATGTTATCGAAACGGACGAAGACCGGGAAAACAGTGTGTGGTTCGAACTCCGAAACGCTTTCCGTTCACACCGGATTCTCTCCGGCAGAATGGATGCCGTGGAACGAACCCCCACCGGAATGCACCTGGTCATTGTGTATTACAAGGATTTCCGCGTTGTCATTCCTTATGAGGAGATGAATATCAATCTCGTGGATGATCCCGAACTGGGTGATCTCAATGTACGCAAAGACAAGATCATTGGCACCATGCTCGGATCGGAGATTGATTTCATTATTAAGGGAATCGATCAGGAAGAGCGCACAATCGTTGCCAGCCGCAAGGAAGCCATGATGACTAAGCGAAACATATTCTATTCGCAGCCGAAAGCCGACGGATCCTATCATGTAACTGAAGGTCGTGTGGTGCAGGCTCGTGTTATTGCAGTCGCAGAAAAGGTGATCCGTGTGGAAGTCTTCGGAGTAGAATGTCCCATCATTGCCCGAGACATCTCCTGGGACTGGATGGGTGACTGTCATGACTACTACCATATTGGTGACCGGATTCTTGTGCGGGTTACAGATATCCAGAACCGTGACGACATCGAGAATCTTCGAATCCGTGCGGACATCCGCAGTATAACAGATGCTGAAATGGTGGAAAAACTGAATAAGTGTACTCTGCAGGCCAGATATGCCGGAGTAATTACTGACATTCACGGTGGCAGACTGTATATCCGACTTACCAACGGTGTCAATGCCATTGCGGAAACCTGTTATGATTCCCGAACTCCTGGCAAGCGTGATGAGGTCAGCTTTGTTCTTACCAAGATCAATACGGAAAGACGCATTGCATACGGCATTGTTGCGAGAATTATCCGGCAGAACTGTTAAATGGTAATTTCGGCATTTACAATGCAATAATACAGAATAAATGCCGAAATCGGAATTTATATTGACTTTTCTTCGGGTGTATGCTATAATGGAAGTATGAATTGAGATTACAAATCATATACTATATACATACGATCAAACAGGAGAGTCAATGATGATACAGAGAAAGGAATACCTGGATAAGCTGCTTGGTTGGAAAGAAGAAAAAGTGATTAAAGTGATCACAGGTATCCGCCGATGCGGGAAATCCACATTACTGGAACAGTTCCGTGATCTTTTGTTGAGCAGTGGGGTTACCCAGGAACAGGTTCAGTTTTTGAATTTTGAAGATATGGAACTGGAACCGCTGCTGGATCCTACTGCCCTGCATAAGCATATCCTTGCTCATTTGCTTCCGGATAAGATAAATTATATTTTCTTAGATGAAATACAGAAAGTGACCGATTATCAGAAGGTGGTTGACAGTCTGTATATCCGTAAGAATGTAGATATTTATATCACTGGATCCAATGCATATCTACTCTCCGGCGAACTTGCTACCCTGCTTTCCGGCAGATACGTGGAAATCAATATGCTGCCACTGTCATTTGCCGAATACTGTGAAGCGAGAGGAAGCGGCAATAAGGATGAACTGTTCGGAGAATATTTGCGCCGCGGCGGTTTCCCGTATGCGGTCATTCTCGGCGATGATGACGATAAACTGGATATGTATTTCGAGGGTATCTATAATACGATCATCCTGAAGGATATCGAAGAACGTCAGAAGCGGCGGGAAGATGATCCGAACAAACGTAAGATCACGGATATTGTCCTGCTTAAAAACATCTCAAGATTTCTTGCCGGCAGTGTGGGCAGTCCCATTGCCATCAAGAACATCGCCGCATATATTACATCGGGCGGACGGAAGGTTTCCGAAAACACAGTAAGTGATTATACCGAAGCCCTGACTGAACCGTATGTTTTCTATCCGGCAGAGCGTTTTGACGTTGCAGGCAAGCAGCTTCTCAAGACCATGCCTAAATATTATATTGTCGATCTCGGTATCCGACGTCATCTGCTGCCGAGAAAGCATTATGATTTAGGATTCTCTCTGGAAAACATCATCTTCTTTGAACTGCTCCGCCGGGGGTATAAAGTATATATCGGTAAGGTGGGCAGCACAGAAGTGGATTTTGTTGCGAAGAAGAATGAGAGGGTTCACTACTTCCAGGTGACAGCCTCTATGACAGAAGAATCAACTTTTGAAAGAGAGATCCGACCGCTCCGAAGCATAGACGATAACTACCGTAAAACTATTCTAACCCTGGACAGGCTCACAATCGGTGACTACGAGGGAATAGAGGTTGCCAATGCTGTGGACTGGCTGCTTGCAAGAGAATAAGTGGGCAGCAAAAATAAAATTTCAAAAGTTGCACTAAAGGGACACTAAAGGGACACTAAAATTGCATTGACAGTCGCACTGTAATATGTTATAATATATACAGTCAAAGTTATAGCTAATGGCCGTATTACAATGAATTCTCTTCGGAGAAAATCATGGTGATGCGGCCTTTTTGTTTCCCATCAGGATCCCGAAGGGGGTGTTTATCATGATTCATTGTATACGGAAACATACAAAGAACGACCGTGCCGAGGCGAACTACATCAGCACGGTTGTTTACATTCTGGTTGTTGTCATCACACTGGCGGTCATTATGGATGTACTCGCTGTGATCATGACCAAGCAGAAACTGGATGCTGCCGCTGACCAGGTAACAAGACAGATCCAGCTCGCCGGTAAGGTCGATGAGGACACATCCTCACTTGTGGAGTTCCTCAGCAGCGATCTTGGGAAAGCTGACAACATTACCTATCACGTAGACACCAGTTACATTACCAAGGAAGGATGCACTACAGCCATTCAGCTGGGAACCCCGTTCTATCTCACGATTACGGCAGATCTGCAGCTTGGCGGGTTCTGGCAGATCACCGGTCTTCCGATGACGCTGAAATCCACGGCAGCCGGAGTATCCGAGAGGTACTGGAAATGATCCGATATCTCAAGAATGAACGCGGTGACAGTGTAGTTCCTTTCACCGGCTTTTTCGTGATGGCGATGGTGATCCTGCTCGCACAGCTCATGATGTGGGTGTCAGCGGAAATCACATTCATCAATATCCGTAACTCCGTCAAAAACGAACTGACCAATGTATCCATCCGAATCTCCGAAGACACGTACAAAGCAATGCGAGAAGGAAATCTGAATGCGTATTATCAGACGCTCACTTCCGATACCTCCTATCAGAATGAGCTGCAGCAGATGATCCGAGAGAACATCGCATCTGCCATGCCGCTCGAAACCTCTTCCTATCAGGTGGAAGACATTGCACTGAACTTTCAGGAAAACGGCGACAATATCGAATATGTACTGACCTGCAACGTGGAATATTACGTTTCACTCTTCGGGAATGCCAGAACGATACGTGCTGAGGAGATTGAACTCAGCGGACGCCATAATATCAAAGGATATTAAAAAGTTGGTGCAATTAAACGGGTTGTTCCGTATATAGAACTACGAAGCAATTCGAATCTATTATTACAACAAGGAGAAACCCTTATGAAATTCAAAAAACTGATCGCCATTGTACTTGCGGTGACATCCATGCTGAGCGTTTCCGCTCTTGCAGTCTCCGCAGCACCTTCCACCTCCGCCAACGTCACTGTGAAAGTAGACGGTAAAGTGGTAGACTTTCCGGACCAGGAACCGACCATTGTAAATGACCGCACCCTCGTCCCGGTGAGATTCATCGCAGAGTCCCTCGGCTATGATGTCGAGTGGGATCCGGCAGACAACTCCGCCGTGATCGATGGCGGTAAGATCATCATGTACATCGGTACCAATAAGGCTAAGATCAACGGACAGAACGTGACACTGGATGTGGCATCCACACTGATCAATGACCATACCATGGTACCCCTCAGAGTGATCGCCGAAACTCTCAACTGCACCGTGGATTGGTTCGGAACCAATCGTA
>JAFSFU010000199.1 GCA_017435025.1 Lachnospiraceae bacterium
CAAAACTCCACTGATTTTTACTCTCCATGCGCTGTTTCATGATCGGTGCGATGCTTTCCAGAACTTCTTTGGCCCCGCGGCCACATCCCATATACCGCACATCCCGTTCTTCACTCATGCAATGGGGCAGCCAGCGCATCCAGCTCCACTGCTTTTTCTCCTGTTCCGGAAACAGTACAACAATCTTAACTTCATCATAACTGTGTAAAGCCGCAATCTGTGCTGCAAAACACTGCGCCATAGCAACTGTGTTGATTCTTGAGCCAACCAATCCACAGTTTCCATCATGCACCAGATCGGTATAAATCGGAACATTGTTTACCACCGCATATTTTTTCGCAATCTGCTCCGGTACACGATCCAGTTCATCTTCTTCCAGCTGCAAACGACGTGCAGGTGTTTCCACCTTCGCCTTCGCAGGAACCACGCCGCTTCCAAGGCGCAAAGTCAGGAAATCAGGATCTCCCGGATGGCGCTCCCAAAGATTCGGAGCCGGTCCAAACACGCGGGTCATACAAGACATAGTGGACGGATGATACAATTCCTCATGTTTTCTCTGCAGATCTGCATGTTCCTGCAATTTTCCCTCAATCGAAGCCAGATAATTTGCGTAAATCTCCGCTCGCTGTTTTTCCTTTTTCGAATACTTTCTGCGGCCCAAACCATATCGAAGAGCCTGCATACCAAGACTCAGAGCCAAAAGCTGGGGACTGAGGGCAATTCCGCCCATACCCATCGTCGGTTTTTCTCCGATCGACGGAGCGGATTCAATCTGAATATAACATGGGGCCAACTCCGAATAAATTCGAGACGCACAGGAAAACCATGGATAAGGGCGCGCGTCAAAGGCATCCGTGATGGTCTCTTCTCTTGCCGGGATGTGGAAAAACACCTTTGCATCTGCATTTTCCACACAAAGTTTCTTTCCAAAGCGTACACGATACGGTCCGAACTTCAGGATATCGCCCGGTGTCAGAACTGCGCGGGATACCAGTTTATTATTGACACTTGTTCCATTGGTGCTTCCTAAATCTTCCACCATCCACTGGCCGCTCTTCTGCACAAAACGACAGTGATGACCGGATACCATTCCGTTTTTAAGTTCAATATGGTTGTCACCTTTACGTCCAATGGTCAATCCGTCAGTCAACTCCACCAGCATTGGTTTACCGAATGCCTTATTCATTATGAGCGCAGCTGTCTTCGTATCATAATCAATCAGGATTACAGACATAGGCTTGATTTCACCGGATGTTACACGTTCTCCGTTCACCTCAACCGGTTTTGTCGCCTCGAAACACCAGCCGCCTGCATATGGATATGCAGAAAAAACTCCGTAGTGAATCGGCGTATTCTCTGAAAGATCATAATCCGTTATTTTATTTTCATGCATTAACCGCAAGATTGCTTCCATACTGTTTCCCCTAATCCTTATATTGGTTAAAGATTTTCCCTATTTCTTATCAGTCATTTTAGCACAATAAAGCGTGTTATTCAATTGCAAACGATTTCCTTGACACACTTTTGCCACAAAAATGGCGGCCCCATTGGAGCCGCCAAAATATATTCTACTCTTTATACATCCTATACATACCATCCATATCTGCGCTATATGTCATATATTCCGGTTGTGTACTAAGAAGATGGTGCGCCGCAGAAATGGAATCGTAGATTGCCTGTGTACCTCCGGCAAAAGCAACATTTCCATGAGCTCCGACCTCCATAAATAAGCCGGTCTTCACCACATCCTCCAGTCCCTCTTTTACCTTCATTGATTCCAATGCGTCCAAAATGATATCGTATGCACTATATAACTGAACCCATGTTTCAGAAACACTATTTCCACCGGTCTTATTACGAATCGACTTTGAAATATTACTGTTTAAAGTCATCTGCAAATTGTAAGTCTGCGGATATTTGTTGAGCATTTGCTGATCATCACGTTCAGCAATAACCGCTATAACACCCGACTCACCCATTTCCTCACGCAACCTGTCTCGTACGATCAAAACATCTTCCGGCATTACATTTCCATACAGTAATCCAGCGTAGATCATATTGTATTCACCTGCTGCAATTGCTGCCTGGAATACCAGTTCTATCTGCTCCTGATTACTTACGGACGCGTATACCACTTCACCTCCATGGGCTTCATATGCGGCAATGAACCGATCACGTTCTTCCAAGCTAATAAGCGGATCAGGCTGCTGTTCGTCATATAAAACAATCAAATCATTGGTAGCTTCTGCTTTCGGAACCCGATTTAAAATAAACTGGGCCTGCAGATAGTCAAAATTTTCCTCTGTTTGATCCAAGTTGAATACTATACCTGTAGATGAGACAATATCTCTCACTCCAAAGACAGGGATGCCGGCTTCGGAAATCGGTGCCAGTGCATGTGCTGTAGAATAGGATGCAATAACAGCCACGCACTCCTCTTCAATGAAGTATTCTGCCGCTTCCATATAGTGATTTGAATCGTTAAATGTTTCCTCCTGATAAGACGGAAGATCGCGATTGGAAATCAATTCTACCGGATACTCCACACCTTCCATCGTAACCGTTGGACGATTCTCAAAAGCCGCTTCAATGGCAGTTGTATTTCCCTCATACACCCAAGGATCGGATACCTGTGGCGGTTCCTCCAATACACCGATTTTAATGGTATTTTCCGAAACTTCGGTTCCTGCATCCGATGTTCCTGTACCTTCCGGTGTAACAGAATTTTCTGCTTCTACGGTTTGAACATCATTGATCACAACATTGCCTGCATCCTTTTTTTCCGGCATACTTTCGAAAATGACTACTGCCAAAGTCATAATTACAGCAATAATACCAAGTACCTTAACAAGCTTTAAGACCATCGCGTCGAAATCTGCCCGTTTTTCCAGCGTTGCCATACCGACCATTACCAGGGCGATAACGACAATGCCGATCATGACTGACATCACTAATGAAATATCCATTGTCCGCCCTCCTTATCCAAACCAAAGAATCATCAACTGTGCCGCAAAAATAATCACAGCCCCAACACCGGCAGCTGCCATTCTCACCCCTTTATCTTTACAGATATAATGAAGAAGTATCGACAATGCGGCAGCCGGAACTAATAAAAACACGGTAAGAAAAGCCACCATTCCAAAATCACGCCCCATAGAAACACTGATCACACAACATAGAAGAGCCGCTCCCAGACATGCACCGTACATGATCAGAATTTCTTTCTTTGCCAGCGTCACGCCCAAATACATGAGAGTTCCTACGGCAGCTGCATTTACTGCAAACGCTAATATAAGAGTGGCCAGATGCTCGCTTACATATCCCGACTTTGTTACATACCTCATAATTGGTATTACCATCCAGGATATCCAAAACAGGAGTGGAGGCAGTGCAATTTTGCTGATGGAAAGCGGCAGCTCTGGTGCATTCTGTTTGCCCGGAAGATCCTGATCATCAAAATGTTCCTCCGATTCACCACCATCATCTGTTTTATGATTATCCTCTTGCTCTTCGTCTTCCGGTTGATCGACTTCGTCTGCATCCTTCTTTCCCCAGGAAATTCCAATGGAACCTGCGGATTCTTCGTCCTGATATTCAGAATTCTCATTATTTCCAGACTCCGAATCGGCTGGCTTTTCGTTAGGGTCAACTTCAGAACCTTCGTTTATTCTAATTTTACTAAAATCAATTCCGAC
The DNA here is from genome assembly GCA_017435025.1 of Lachnospiraceae bacterium. The sequence goes on from JAFSFU010000199.1 coordinate 3,696, forward strand.
AGAACCTACAGATTCCTCATCTTCTTCCGGTACCCAGGTTTCTTTATCGTACCATCTTCCTTCATCATCCTTATAATATGCGCGAACAAAGTGGCCTTTCGGTCCCTTAACCTTATCCTGCTCCTGGTCATCCGTCGCATTTGAATATTTCTCAGAATTCTTTTCCGAATTTTTGCCTATATTTTTCAGTGCTTCCAGCATCTCTGCCGCCGTCCGGTACCGATCCTTGGACTCATAGGCGCATGCTTTCAAGATGACCGCTGCAAATTCCTCACTGGCATTGCACGGCGGAGCCATCGGTTCTCCACGCAAACGGGCTGTCAGTGCATTTTCGCGATCGGAAAATTCAATCGGAGCAGGCGCCGCCGGATAAAATGGCAGACGATTGCCGTTCATCAGACGATACAGCACCAAACCGAGAGAGTAGATATCCACCGTCGCACCATACGGTCTTCCAAGATATACTTCCGGAGCCATATAAATCTCCGTTCCCTGTTTGCTGTAGCCGCCCATGGTCTTTTCTGCGGACCTTGCCACACCAAAATCGCCCAACTTAAACCTTCCGTTTTCATCCACGAAAATATTGGCCGGCTTAATATCTCGATGGATCAATCCCTTTTTCTGACAGAACACCAGCGCCTCGCACATATCCATTGCCAGACGTTTGACTGTTTCCTCATTCATCGGATGTTTCAACTGGTAAGTCACCAATGGGGTCAAGAGTTCCATACGGATCAGAATATCCCAGCCGATATTTCCGGCATGCGGCTCCACCACATAGTCCTCACATGCCACGATGTTCGGATGACTCTTCAGTTCTGACATGACCGCGATCTCTTTCACAAACCGCTTTACGATTCCTTCAAAATACGTGGTTACCGACTGCTCATCCATGCCTTCGCTCATTGCTTCACGAATATCAGAAATCGATTTCGGAATACGGATCAGCTTCAGAGCCGCCTTCGCCGTCACATCGAAATTATTTTTATGCACTTCAAACACTTTACCGTAAGAGCCTTCGCCCAGTTCTCTTACGATCTCCCATCCGGTCATGGACGGGATTTGGGTTCCGATTGTATACTCCATAAATCTCCTCCGCTTCCCCATACTCTAAGGAAGCTTTATTTACGCCCATCCGTAGGATCGCTTCACAGCCTTATCCCAGCCTTCCACCATTTCCGCACGCTTGTCATCTGAAATCTGCGGTTCAAAAATCTTATCGATCGCCCAGTTCTTACGCACTTCATCCTTATCTTTCCAGTAACCTACAGCCAGTCCGGCAAGATACGCAGCACCCATAGCCGTCGTCTCCACACAGCAAGGACGTTTTACCGGAGCATTGATAAGATCCGACTGGGTCTGCATCAGATAGTTATTTGCACAGGCTCCGCCATCCACTTTCAGTGCTGCCAGTTTGATTCCAGAATCGGCCTCCATAGCCTTCAGCACATCGTTGGTCTGATAGCAAAGGGAATCCAGCGTTGCGCGGATAATATGGTATCGGTTCACACCACGGGTCAAACCCAGGATCGCACCTCTTGCATACTGATCCCAGTGCGGAGCACCAAGTCCGGTAAATGCCGGAACCACATAACAGCCGTTGGTATCCGGAACTCGCTGTGCCAATTCTTCCGTTTCATAGGCGCGTTCGATAATCTGCAATTCGTCTCTTAACCACTGGATCGCAGCACCTGCCACAAAAATGGAACCTTCCAGAGCATACTCCACTTTTCCATCCAGTCCCCAGGCAATGGTCGTCACAAGACCATTCTCGGAAAATACCGGTCTCTCTCCCGTTTTCATCTGCATAAAGCAGCCGGTTCCATATGTATTCTTCGCCTCACCAGGTTCAAAACATGTCTGTCCAAACAGAGCAGCCTGCTGGTCTCCTGCAGCACCGCCGATCAGAATCGGAGTGCCGAAAAACTGAGGGTCTGTCTCACCGTACACACAGCTGGACGGCTTTACCTCCGGCAGCATACATTTCGGTATATTTAATTCCTTAAGAATCTCCTCATCCCACTCCAGGGTATTGATATTAAAGAGCATGGTTCTGGACGCATTGGAATAATCGGTCACATGAACGTTTCCCTTGGTCAGCTTCCAGATCAGCCATGTCTCTACCGTACCAAACAGTAACTCGCCCTTTTCGGCCCGCTCTCTCGCCCCCGGGATATGATCCAGGATCCACTTCAGCTTCGTGCCGGAAAAATAAGCATCGATCACAAGACCTGTCTTTTGCTGGAATGTATCCACCAGCCCTTTTTCCTTTAAGGAGTCGCAATACTCAGAGGTTCTTCTGCACTGCCAGACGATGGCATTGCAGATCGGTTCACCAGTATTCTTGTCCCAGACAATGGTCGTCTCACGCTGATTGGTAATTCCAATCGCTGCAATATCCTTCGCAGATGCTCCGGCCTTTAACATGGCCTCTACGGCCACACCCAGCTGCGTGGACCAGATCTCATTGGCATCATGCTCCACCCAGCCCGGCTGCGGGAAATGCTGAGTAAATTCCTTCTGCGCCACACTGACCATGGTTCCTTCTTTATTAAATAAAATACATCTGCTGCTGGTGGTGCCTGCATCCAGAGCCATTACATACTTTGACATGTATTTCCTCCTTCAGGACCAATATTACAGACCAAGTCCCCAATACTTGGTTAAAAACCAAACCATCAGGATCAAACCCACCTGGTACATCAGACAGATCGGCACACCAATTTTAAACTGCCACTTCTGGGTCTTGTGGCGGAACACCAGCATTCCGAGCAGAGCGCCAAGACCACCGCCCAAAAGCGCGATCAAAAGCAAAGCACTTTCGGAAATTCTCCATGCACCTTTTTTCGCTCTTGCTTTATCAACGCCCCACATAACAAATGCAGCAAGGTTAATGACAGCCAGCACCGCTGCAACAACTTTTATAATCATAATCATCCTTCTTTCTGTCAAAAATTCTGCGGCAGTGAGCTCTCACCACCGCAGATGTGATTCTTATTCCATATGACCCCAGTCTTTTAAGTACTGTTCCTTTGTGAGAACCGGTTTGAAATTCTTCTTGATTTCAAGACCTCTCTCTGCACCGTCTGCGAGAAGATCGATCGCTGTTGTGATCAGCGCCTTCGCAGCGGTCAGATATGCCAGATCTTTATCTACCAGTTCGAAATCTGCACAATGGAAACCGCCTTTTGCACCGCCAACATAGCCGTGAACAGTCGGAATCAGGTGAGAGATGTCACCCGCATCTGTGGAACCTCCGTTTTCACCGTCAAGAGCTGCCACATGTTCTTCACCGAGGAGCTCGCAAAGGTTCTCATACATTACCTCTGCCATCTCTTTCTGCGGGATTACCGGAAGATAGCCCGGAAGTTCAATAATATTACATTCTGCGCCAACTGCGTATGCACCTGCCTGGAAGGAACGATTCACCTTCATACTTGCATCGAGGATCGCCTCAACGTTGGAACCTCTTACATATGTCTCAATGCGAACATCCGCCGGAACCGTATTTACCAGATCACCGCCCTTTGTGATGATCGGATGTACACGGATATGATCCTCGTCGCGGAATGTCTCACGGTTTGCATGAATCGCCATCATACCGAGTTCTGCAGCATTGAGAGCATTTACACCTTTGTGCGGTGCACCGCCTGCATGTGCTTCCTTACCAACATAGCGGACCAGTTTGCCAACGAAACCATTTGCCGGACCGCCGGCATTTGCCTTTAACTGCTGTCCGTCGGATGCCATTGTGTGCTGCATGATCATTGCATCCACATCGTCCATCGCACCCAGCTTAATAAATTCCTGCTTACCGCCGAGGAATGTGATCTTTCCTTCTTCCCTCAGCTGATTGCGGTACTCTAATTCTACAAACTCTTCACTCGGAACTGCCATCAGAGCAATATCACCGCAGAGATCTTCCATCAGGTTTGCTTCCTTGATCGCTACTGCTGCACCTGCGAGGCTGGCGATCATACAGTTATGACCACACGCGTGAGCCGCACCGGTCACCGGATCTGCGCACGGATGCTCTTTGATGATAACCGCATCCAGCTCACCCATAAGGGCAACTTTCATCTTGCTCTCTTTGCCTTTATGCTGAGAAATAACGCCTGTGATCGCCACTCCGTCCTGATGCTCAAAACCGAGTTCATCCAAAAATGCCTGGTATTTTGCTGCTGTCTTAAACTCCTTATAACCCAGTTCCGGTTCAGCAAAGATCGCATCACCGAGAGCGATGATCTTGTCGCGGTTTCTGTCAATGGCTTCACATGCGGCTTTCTTTAATTCTTCTTTGGAACGTCCCATGGTATTTCCTCCTGAAATCTTTATTTGCATACTGTTTTTACAGATACTTTCCAACCTTAAGTATAAAGCAAACAGGCTGTTTCTGTCAACAATCGCACAAAAACAGCCTGTAATTTCACAAAGCTTTTATACAATTTTACTGTCAAAACTTTTATTCCTGACGGACCCTTTTTTCTTTCCGTGCCTGCATACCAAAATACACCACACAGAACGCAATCTGCACAATCGTAGAACATGGGGTTGCAAGACCCAGACGGAACAGCGTCACACCGGCCTGCTTGCTCATAAACCACGCCACCGGAATACGAACGCCAAACGCACCGACGATTCCCTGCAGCATAACAAAGAAGGTCTTCTCGCATCCATTAAAATAACCCATAAAGCAGAATAAAAAGGCAGTAAACAGACAGTCAATGGCATAGGCTTTCAAATAATCTGCGGATGCTGCGATTACTTCCAGGTCTTTTGCGAAAATGGCCGACAAGAGATCACCGTGGAAAAATGCCACATAGAACAATACAAAACCTGCCAGCAGTGAGGAACCGATGCCGTAAAACAATGCTTTTTTTGCACGCTCCGGCTTTCTGGCTCCCATATTCTGGGCCACAAATGCAGACATGGCCTGCATGAACGACGACGGAACCAGCATAACAAATCCACAAAGCTTCTCCGCGACACCGACTCCGGCCGATGCGATCACACCCATTGAATTGACGATCGCAATGATCACAAGGAATGAGATTCCTACAAGAAACTCCTGCAGAGCGATCGGTGTACCGATGCCGAGAATCTTCACGATATTATTTCGTCCAAACCGGATATCCTTCAGACCAAACGTAAATGGTAACGGACGTCTCCTTATAATGAGAAGAGAAAGCACTACGCTCACCGCCTGGGCCAAAACTGTTGCCAAAGCCGCACCGGCCGCTCCCATATGAAAGACTGCCACAAACAGCAGGTCTCCTGCAATATTGATCACACATGCGATCGCCACTGTAATAAGCGGCATCTTGGAATCACCGATTCCACGAAAAATACTGCCAAGAAGATTGTATGCTACAATAAAGATTGTTCCGGCAGAACAAATGCGGATGTAATCCACTGTCTGCGAAAATGCCTCTTCCGGCGCGTGCATGATCGTTGCAGCCACTTCCGAGCCAAAAACCATAACTATCGTAAGTGCAACTGCCATTGCACCAAACAGGCAGATGCCGTTTCCGATTGCCGCACCGGCCAGTTCCGGACGCTTTTCACCAATTCTCTGACCAACCAAAACCGTAAGTCCCATAGCCAAACCGGTTATAACGGTTGTAATGCTGTGCATGATCTGGCTTCCGGTCGATACGGCAGATACATCTTCTGCTGCCGCAAACTGTCCTACGACCAAAAGATCCACGGCACCGTACATCGCCTGCAAAAACAATGCCAAAAGCACCGGAAATGCAAAGGATAATAATTGTGGGAGGATCTTACCCTCCGTAAAATCTTTTATTTTTTCCATGGATCTTTTACCTTTCCAAGTCTCACATCTTCTAAATATTCCCGCATATCCTCGTCGGCATGGGCCAGAAGATAATTCTTTCCGGAACGCTCCGGACCGGTTGTGAGCCTTTCCTTTTCTTCCGCGATCAAACTTTCCACATACTCCACTTCTTCCTTCAACTCTCTCGCAGAAAGAAGCAGACATCCCTGGCTTCGAATGATCAGCTGCTCCAGACCATCGGAGGTGGCTACCGTCACGCGATATTTGCCGCCGATTTTATGGGCCAGTTTCTCGATATACTGGTCGGCAGTCTCTGCCTCCTTGGTATAAACCACGTTGATGTTGTGATATTTCATGGCACTGCCCGGATTGCCCACCACTTTGTAAGCATCAAACACCACAATCACCGTGCACTTTTTGTAACCCTGATAATTGCATAAGATATCCATCAGACGATATCTGGCACCATCCGCATTGACCTTCGCCAGTTCGCTCAATTCTTCCCAGGCAAAGATAATATTATAACCATCTACCAACAGATATTCTTCGCATTCTTCACGCTCTTTGATCTTCACCATCGGTTCCTGCGGACGGATCACACGACGTCCCTCTCCGCCAACATTCTTTGTGCGCTTGGACTCCCCGTACGTACGCTTGAAGATCTCTTCCAGTTCTTTGTCCTCATAATAAGATGCAGATAAACGCGGCGCAGAACTTCCCGATTTTTTTCCCGGTGTTCCTGCACTGACAGAGGTCAGATCGGATCCATTTTCGCTCTGCGACGTCTGCGCAGTATTTTCCGTCACCGATGCATTTCCAAACCCAGCAGGAAGATCAATTCCCGCCGCCCGGCGTTTCGCCAGCAGACTTTCCACATGCATGTAGTTTTTCACTTCATCCCACGGCACAACAAAACCTGCACCATGAGAACAGAACACAGAACCCGCCGGATCCTGCAGATCCATATCAAAATCATATCCGATCGCAGCTACAACTTCTTCTTCATTGTGACACGGCTCATAGCCTTTCAGGCTGACCGTCATACGGCCTCTGCCTCTGGTGTAGGATACCACTTCTCGCTGATAGTCACGCATATTGACAACCGGAGCGCTTCCCTCCAGAATCGCCATATCGCCCTCCTGCTTCGGAGCATCGAATTTTCCCTGCATCCGCTCCACATCTGCCATGGCGCGACCGATGGATTCTGCCGGCACTTCCAGACGAAACGCATAGTACGGCTCCAGGAGGCGGCATCCGGCCTCTTTCAGACCCTGCCGCACTGCACGGTATGTGGACTGGCGGAAATCACCGCCCTCCGTGTGTTTCAGGTGTGCCCGACCGGCCACGATCGTAATCTTCATATCCGTGATCTCTGAACCGGTAAGAACACCGCGGTGGCGTTTTTCTTCCAGATGGGTCATGATCAATCGCTGCCAGTTTAATGCCAAATGATCTTCGCTGCAGTCCGCTTCAAACACAAGACCGCTGCCCGGCTCCAACGGCTCCATCAGAAGATGGACCTCCGCATAATGGCGCAGCGGCTCATAATGTCCCACACCTTCCACCGGACGCAGGATTGTCTCTTTGTATACAATATTTCCGCTGCCAAACTCCACGTCCACATTGAAACGCTCTTTGATCTGGCTTTTTAAGATCTCCATCTGCACATCGCCCATGACCTGTGCCTGAATCTCTCCAAGCGCCTCATTCCAAACGATATGAAGCTGCGGATCCTCCTCTTCCAGAAGACGTAAGTTTTTAAGCATTGTGCTGGCATCATAACCATCCGGCAGAATTACCTGGTAGGTAAGTACCGGCTCCAGAAGAGGACTTCCGGTTTCTTTTTCCACACCATATCCCTGTCCAGGCTTGGTCAATACCGGTCCGGTCACCGCACAGATGATACCGGCTTCTGCTTCACCTGTCGCCTCAAACTTCGTTCCGGAATACACGCGGATCTGGTTGATCTTCTCCTCCTCCGCCTCATCCAAAAAGCTCTTTACCTTTAGACTTCCACCGGTAATCTTCATATGAGTCAGACGGTTTCCCTGATCATCTCTGGAAATTTTAAATACTTTTGCGCCGAATTTTCCACCATACTGCGGACATTCTGCCCAGGTTTCCACACCTTTTAAAAACTCTTCCACACCGGTCAGTTTCAGGGCAGAACCAAAATAACACGGGAACACCTTTCTGTCCCGGATCGCATGCCGCACCTGTTCTGCCTGCAGTTCGCCCTCATCCAGATATGCTTCCATCAACGGTTCATCGCAGGTTGCCAGTTCCTCCATAAACTCGTCCACATCATCTTTTCCCGTATAGACCAGTGTTCCGTCGCCAATCTGCACATCCGAAAAATCGACCACCGAACTGTCCAGGCGTTTTCTGATATTCTCCAGAAGGAATTCCCGGTTGGTGCCGGGCTGGTCCATCTTATTGACAAATAAAAATACCGGAATCTGGTACCGCTTCAAAAGTCTCCATAATGTCTCCGTGTGTCCCTGTACACCGTCGGCTCCGTTGATCACAAGGATCGCATAATCCAGAACCTGCAATGTACGCTCCATCTCCGCAGAGAAATCCACATGTCCCGGCGTATCTAAGAGGGTCACAGAAGTATCACCCAACGGAAAAACTGCCTGTTTGGAAAAAATCGTGATACCTCTTGCGCGCTCCAGGGCATAGGTATCTAAGAACGCATCCTTTTTATCCACGCGTCCCAGTTTCCGGATGGTACCGGTCACATATAATACTGCCTCTGAAAGAGTTGTCTTTCCGGCATCGACATGTGCCAGAATTCCAATAACCAATCGTTTCATCTATCTTTACCCTTTATTTCTAAACATAATGCTCCATTTTCTATTGTAACTGGCTGTCAACGAAAATACAATCACTAATCTATTGCTTTTCTTTTGTTTCTTCCTGTGTTATATTTTGAAGAGAATTCTTTATCGCGAAAGGAACTTCTATATTATGAATGAATCCCTATTATTACAAAATAAAAGCTGGAAACGAAATTTCTTCACTATCTGGACCGGTCAGGCAATTTCAAAGTTTTCCAGTTCCATCCTGCAGTTTGCCATGATCTGGTATCTGACCGATACGACCGAATCGGCGGCCGTGGTTTCTTTTGCCGTATTCCTGGCATTCTTTCCGCAGGCGATCTTAGGACCGATCTCCGGTGTTGTGATCGACCGTTATAACCGAAAAATGATCATGGTCTTATCCGATGTACTGATTGCACTGGTCGGTCTCGCCATGGCGGTGGCCGGCTTTACCGGAACTCTGGAAACATGGATGATCCTGTTGGTATTATTTCTCCGCACCGTAGGTACGGCATTCCATTCCCCATGCATGCAGGCGGTCACTCCGCAGATCGTACCTTCTGACCAGTTGACCCGCTGTGCCGGCTATTCCCAGGCACTGACTTCCGTATCGGATATTTTCAGTCCTGCCGCAGCCGCTCTCCTCTATCAGATCTGGAGTCTGGAAGCGATTGTCATGTTAGACGTGTTTGGCGCCATGGTCGCCTGTGCCACACTGGCGATTGCGTGGATCCCGAAGCTGGAACGTGCCGCAGAACGCAAAAAAATCACCATGGCTCAGGATATTCTGGAAGGTTTTCAGGTACTGCGTCAGAACAAAGGTGTCTTCTATCTGGCTATGGTTACAGGCCTCTACACCATCGCCCTCATGCCGGTCAGCGCCCTGTTCCCGCTTATGAGCATGTCCTACTTTGGCGGCACCAGCACCCACGCCAGCATCTCGGAAATTGTATTCTCTGTCGGTTTCATGATGGGATCCGTGGTCCTCAGCGCATGGGGTGGAACCAAAAACCGTGTATACACGGTGTTCGGTTCCTATATGCTGATGGCGATCAGTCTTCTGGTGGTTGGAATCCTGCCAACTTCCGGTTTCTGGTTCTTTGCCGTCTGCTGTTTCCTGATCGGATTTTCCGGCCCGTTCTACTGGGGAACCTACACACCGATCATTCAGACCCACTTCAAAGGCGAATACCTTGGCCGCGTTCTGACATTGACCGGCTGTTTCCGCTACTTCTTTGGCCCGATCGGTCTCGGCGTGGAAAGCATTCTTTCCGAGTACTTTGGAATCAATTCCTGGTTCATGGTAGGTGGAGTTTTGGTTCTGATCTCTGCCATTCTGCTTCTGGCGGTTCCGGCAATCCGGAAATGTGATGAAGCTGCTTCTTAATTAATAAAACTCATGCAAAAAAGGATACCCCGTTTTGAGGTATCCTTTTCCTTTACTCTTTTTCTTCCGTTTTCAATTTATTCACCATTGCAACAACCTCTAATCGGCTGTGTACATCCAGTTTGCGGTAAATCTTCTTTGTATGGTCATTGACCGTATGCGCCGAAATAAACAGCGCATTGGCAATTTCCTTATTACTATAGCCGCTGGCGATCAGATCCACGACTTCTAACTCCCTCTTCGATAATGCGCCAAACAGCATATCTCTTGTCTCCCGTTCTTTTTCCTCTTTTTCTTCAACCACAACAGGCTGAACGATAACTTCCTCTGCAGCTGTTGTTTTCGTTTCAACCGCTGTCTCCTCCGTCTGTGTATCCTGCACAGACGCATAGTTTCTCCGTTCTGCACTTGCCTCAATTCTTCTTCGGAATGTATACATGAAATACGGTTCAATCTGCAGATAATGAATCACCAGAATAACCATGATGACCGCATAAGCCAGATATAACATGGACGGAGCAGTTCGGAATACTTCTACCATAGTGCCCTGCACCAGAACCGCCGCCAGCGCCAATCCGATAATGATCGAGGACAAATATTTCGAAGGGTAGGTTTTCATCAGAACCACACCGTATAACGGCAGCATCTGACACGCAACCATGCCAAAACCGATCAGACCGCATGCCACATATCCCATCATCGGAACATAGGACGTGACAAACATCAAAAGATAACCAATACAGCTGAAGCCCATACAAGTTGATATCATGCGGAATGGCGGAATCCCTTTCTTCTTATATAAATAATACATTGAAAAACTTACCAATGCGTCCACCACATAGGCAACACTCACACCGTTACGTATTTCTCCCGCGATCGAAGGGCCGGATACCCCCATCAATGCGCATATAAAAATAAAAATACATGTACCAAATAACAGTTTCTTTGGCCGCGTCAAGCCGTCATTCTTCGTTACATAGCGCGGAAGTGCCGTTTTCTCCACAGGCATCCGGAAGAAAAACACCGCCAGCATGATCAGCGCTGTAACCGTAACGATACGGAACATGGAAAATGTAATCGGTGAACTGTCATTCTGGACAAGTGCGATCAGTCCAACACCGATACCGTAAGCCGCTGTCATATATATAGTAGCACTGCGTTCCGAAAAGTAATTCACTACCGTAAATGTTTCAAAACCGATCATAAAACAGCAGAAAAACACCTGTGCATAGATCAGGATCCTCAGTGCAGTTTCATTCAACGGCAGAAATAATCCCAAAACGGTACCTAAAGAAAGCATCGTTGTAATACGTGCAAGCCCGATTACATGCTTCTGCCAAACACACATAACCACAATGGAAAGCACATACGCAACTGCGATCAAGGACGTAATATTGTCCATATTCACAGGCAGCGGAGTCCGTCCGTCAATGTTCAAAGACGGTCCCATAAAATAAATAAATCCCATCTGCCAGAAACTGAACATTCCAAAACAGATCAGCACCCATAAAGGATACTCTTTTCTTTTATTCTGATTTTCCAAAAGGAACGAGTAATTCATAAGTTTCCTCCCCTTATTGATAAAAATCCCCTTAAAACCACTCAGAACCCTCACTTTTCTGGTAGGTATCCTGCAAAACCCCTTAAGTAAGGGATACCATCCATATCAACACTTTTCTATAATAAAGATGTCAGAAAAATCCAATGCGCACGATAATGATTCGGATGCAATTCATCTAATTATATCATTTTTTCAGCGCATATTCAATATCGATGGCAAAAACTACCCAAATCGGTAGGAAAACTGTCTTTTCGATATGGGAAGGAGGTGGGCAGAGCATGAACGCCGAAAAAGATACCAGACTTAGTTTTTTTGATTACATGGAACTTGCCAAACAGGAACTGTTGTCGCTACAGGCCATGCATCCGGAATTGAAAAAATTGTCTGCCCGGGAAATCGAAGTATTTGCACAGCTTCTGACAGATAAAACGCAGGATCAGATTGCAAAGGAACTCTTCATTTCCAACTCATCCGTCCATTTTCATTGTAAGAACATTTACAAGAAACTGGAGGTATCGAGCCGCAGGCAGATTCTGGTCAAGTATAAAAATTTACTGTCCGGCGCGACCACAACATCCCGTTAATCAAAACGGATCAACAAAACTATAACATACTCAGGGAGGATTTATTTATGGCATTTTTTGACAAATTAAACGCATTCGCACAGAACATTACTGATAAGACAAACGACGCGATTGAAACCGGAAAATTAAATTCCAAGATCACAAGCGAAAAGAATCTCGCAGGTGAGGAGTTAAAAAAGATTGGTACTTATTATTATGAAAAATTCGCAAACGGAGAAGAAGTCGATCCGGCAATCTTAGAATTCTGCAATGCCGCTCAGGCGCACTATGTTGCGGCAGGCGAGGCACAGGCAGAAATCGATAAGATCAAACAGGAAAACGAAGCCCAGAAGGCTGCTGCTCAGGCCGCTGCCGCTGCAGAACAGGCTGCTGCAGAACAGGCCGCTGCTCAGGCTGCTGCAATGGAACCGGCTCCGGAAGCCGCTCCTGCCGGAAACTTCTGCCAGAACTGTGGTTCAGCACTGGTTCCGGGATTGAAATTCTGCGGTGAGTGCGGAACAAAAGTCGAAGCAGCACAGCCGCCGGCTCCGAAAGTATGTCCAACATGTGGTGTAGAACTGACACCGGATCTGAAATTCTGCGGTGAGTGCGGAACAAGAGTAGAGTAAAAAATATCCAAATTTTAAGTATAGAAAGGAGACTTGCATATGTCTGGTAAATCTTTATTTAGCAAAACCATGCCGTTCTGTATGGCAAAACTGGGTCTCGGTGCCATTCTTGTAGCTGTTTGTACGATTCTTTTCGCGATCCTTATGGGCATTGGCTGGCTCTTCGGTGACGGCGGCGTCTTTGTTTCCATACTGATCTGGCTCGCATCCATCAAAGCAGTACACTGGGCGATCATGCACTATGCAGGTTATCTTGTGAAAGCCGGCCATGTAGCTGTTATCGCAGAGACTATGAAGACCGGTCAGGTTCCGGCCAATCAGGTAAATTACGGTAAGCAGATGGTTACCGAGCGTTTCCTTACTTCCAACGTTTATTATGCAATTGATACTTTGATCTCCGGTGCGATCAAACAGATTCAGGGCAAAATCGATAAACTTGGTACAAAACTTGATTTTGTTCCGGGTATGGAAGCTGTAACAAATGTAGCAAAAGTCTTTGTTGACATCTCTCTCGGTTATGTCGATGAGTGCTGTCTCGGCTGGACCTTCTATAATAAGGAACAGAGTGCTTTTAAGAGCGCGGCTGACGGTGTTGTGATCTATGTACAGAACTGGAAAGCAATTTTGAAAAATGCAGCAATCACCGTGGCGAAACTGATACTCGCTCTGGTATTAGTAGTTCTCGTTGTATTTGTTCCGGTCGGATTAGTATTTAAGCTTCTGAAATGGTCCGGACTTGCAGCGTTTATCCTTGCATGTCTCATCGCATGGGTATTCAAATTTGCATTTGTTGACAGCTATATCATGTGCCAGATGATGGCTACATACATGCAGGTTGCTCCGACCACAACATTAAAAGTGGACCTTTACGGAACTCTCTGTACCTTCTCCAAGAGCTTTAAAGAGCTGTTCCAGAAGGGTCAGGCTGAATCTCCGACTCCGGCGACCGCAACTGCAACTGCAGCTGCAGCTCCGACTGCTCAGGCATACACAGCCCAGGCCTCTCCGACTCCGACCGCTCCGGCGAACAAACCGGTATTCTGCGGACAGTGTGGTGCAAAGAATGAGCGCGGAACAAAATTCTGCGGCTCCTGCGGTGCAAAATTATAAATTAAATTATGAACAAACAATAGAGGGAGAAATAATTATGAGTAAATGTGCAAATTGCGGCGCAGAACTGAACGCCGGCATGCGTTTCTGCACAGAATGCGGTGCCCCGGCAGCTGCTGCTCCGACTCCTCAACCGACGGCTCCACAACCGCAACCGGCCGCCCCAAATTATCAGGCGCACACGCAGCCGCAAGCGGCCGCGGACCTGCCTCCGGCTCCGGGCAGCAGATATGAACTGGTTTCCACTGCTGAGTTTATCGGCATCTCACTTCTTATGTGCATTCCGATCGTAGGACAGATCCTCATGATCATCTGGGCTTTCGGCGGATGCCGCAAACTGCAGAAGCGAAACTTTGCAAGAGCATCCCTGATCATGGCCGCTATCATGCTGGTGATCGGTATGATCTTCGGTATGATCGTCCGCTCCTTTATTAAGAAGATCGAAGCGGAAGTCCATGAAGTCACCGGTCAGGTATCGGATTCCCTCAATCTTGAAGGAATCGCCGGTATCTTTACCGACATTGAAAACGTAGCCAGCGGAACTGCAGACCCGTCCGCACTTTTGGATAATCTGGCAGACAACAACGATTCTCTCGATGAGGTTGTGGAAGACATCGAAGCGATCAACGAGGAAGCATCCCAGTATGCCGATGGATGGCCGTCCTCTCTCCCGAACTATCCGGAGGGAACGAAAAAATCCGTAGAAACCTACCGTACGGAAATTTCCGGCACATCCGCGGAAACCATGATGACTTACATCGAAACATTAAAGAAAAACGGCTATGAATTCCAGGACTTCTACGAGATGGGATTTTCGGAAGAAGATATTTTAAGTATGAACGGCTGGTGGGGAACCAACGGAAAGTTATACTTAAGCCTCTCCTATTATGAAGGAACTCTCACCGTTGATCATTTGAATGAATTGCCGGATATGAGTAGTTTACTGGGAGGCTAAATCATGAAAAAAAGACTTGTAATTTTACTGGCTCTGGTCTGTGCCCTGCTCTCTGCCTGCAGCGTGGAAAGCAAAGATCTGACCGCAAAAGCTCCGCGACTTCCTATTGCAGAAAAACTTCAGGGAAAGCTAAAACCCGGTAAAAAGGAAGAAGTTTATAATCCGGGCCTCGGAATCGTTGCCATCGCTCTGACCGATCCGCCGGAGGAACTTTATCACTACGACTCCACCTGCTTCTACTACGAAGATGAGGAATGGTTCCTGGATATCTACACATCCGCAATGCCGGATGGCGAGTATTACGCATATGACGATCAGAACCGTTTTTATATCCGTGCAAGATACGGTGAATACCAGTTTAATCTGTTTGATGACTGGGTACAGTTAGGATTTCCGGAAATCGATATCATTGATGAGGGGAAACGACTCCACATTGTGATGACCGATATCCGCACTGCCTCTTACACAGTCACTGATTATTCATTTATGTCTGAGGATTTCTACTTTGAAGAAACAAAACTGATCGACCTTCAAGGCAGCAATTACATGGGCAAACTGGATGTGAAATAAAGGGAGGAACAACATGAGTTTATTTAATTATTATATCAAGCGCGGCATCAGCCAGGGCATCGGCAGAGCCATCGGCGGTGCTGTAGAAAAAGCAATTGCTCCGGCAGCCAATGAGATTGTTGGCAAAACGATCGCTCCGGCGGCAGACCAGGCAGCCCAGAACATCAATCATGCAGCCGGTCAGTTCCAGGAGAGCTACGAACAGGCAGCCGGTGTGCCGGCAGGAACAGCCAATACCGCTGCAGCCGGAAGTCTCGGCGGATTGTTTGCTTCCATGCAGACAGCTGCCATGACCGTGGCAAATGAAGCTGCCAAGAACATGAAGGTATGTTCCGAGTGTGGTGAGCCGACTACCGCCGATAAGAAGTTCTGCCCAAGCTGCGGTGCACTTCTTCCGGAAAAGACAGCCGAAGAAATGGCTGCCGAAGAAGCTGCAGCCAATGCATGTCCGTCCTGCGGTCATGAAAATGCACCTGGAACGAAATTCTGCGGCGAATGCGGAACCAGACTTCCGGAACCGATTGAAGAGCTTGCGGAGGAACCGGTGGAAGAAAAACCGGCATTCTGCACCAACTGCGGTACCAAATATGAAGCCGGAATGAAATTCTGTATGGAATGCGGCAGCAAGCTGGAGTAAAAAATCTCTGGATTGTCTGCACAAAAATAACTCCAAAAACGGGGACACTGCAGGTCAAGTTGCATTGTCCCCTTTTCTGAAATTTATAAACAAAGGGGGGAAATCCCTATGGACAAAAAAATTCCTGCACATATAAAAGGAATCATTGCATTTTTTATTATCATCTTTGCAATCCTGACCTTCCTTTTTATCTTCTACCCGACTCAGCTCTCTGCATGGACCCACGGTGTTCTCTTTGGTGTAAATGTGGAATCTCTATCCATAGAAGAGCTGGAGACCGGTGATATACGACCCGTCACAGAAAAAGAAATAAAATCCTATCAGAAATTTGCTAAACGGTATCTGACAAGAGCGAAAAAAGCCCTGACCGATGAAGACAAGGACACCTACGAGGTCGGTCTCGCTTTGCCGCAGGTGATTTCTGATATTATGCACGGCAATCTTCCGACCACACAGGAGGCGTTTGAAGCGCACATGGAAGATCTGCTTGCTTCCATGGATATCTCTGAGCTGGAGAAGCTGGAAACCGAGTTTCATCTCGATTCTCCCCTGACGCTCACTGCATACGCGACCAATACGGAAGAATTCGAATTCACACCGGAGATGGAGGCGCAGGCCAACGCAAATATCATTTCCCATAACTTTGCAGAAGCCCTCTATATGGCCGGCGGCTACGATCTCTCCGCTGCTTTTGCGGCACTGACTGCGATGAACGCGCCGCGCAGTGATGCCACCGCGAATCTTCTGGGAAATATCCTGAAGCAAAACGACGATTTATATAACTCACTGAAAATGTACCAGTATGCGATCCGCCTGGAGCCGACCAGCGAAGCAGCTCTGGTCGGTGCCGGCAACACCTGTCTGGATCTGCAGAAATACGATGAGGCGGCCTATTACTTTAACCGCGCTCTGGCTGTCACCGGCGGCAGCGGACTTGCCAATCAGGGCATGATGTTAGTCAGCTTCTCCCGCGGCGATGACCACTCGGCATATCTCTATATGATTGAGGGCGCAAAGGACGGCTACACCTCCATTCTGACAGACGCATACTCCTATTTCCGCAACAAATATAAAACCCGCGAAGCCTATCTGGAGTTCGCAGGACCAATCCTGGATCAGTACGGGTTCAAGCATCTGACCGACTTTACACGGTCAAGAACCATGTTTGACGAGACACTGGACACGCCGGGTCAGCAGTTAGACCTGGATCGGACTCTGGTTCTTCCAAACAATGGTGCCGATGTGTGGCACTCGTCTCTGGTATCGCTGTTCAATGGAACTTACGAGCATATGATGGCTCTGTTAAAAGCACTGGTCGGTGAAGAAGCATTGACGCGTTTTATGGCCGACGGAGATTTCTCTGCATTGTTTACAAGCCCGGAAGCCATCGCATACATGGCCGAATATGGTTTCAGTATGAGCGGTATGGGAGACAGCCTCAATGAGCTGGCCTCCTCCATGAAAGACGAAGACAGTTCCATCATGGATATGGCAGAGGATATTATCGATCTGGCGTCCACGACCAAGGACAATCTGGGTTACAATCCTCCTGCTGCCACCGGCGCCGACGGCTCCAACTATGAACAGGAAGTTTTCTGGATGCGTATCCTTTACGATTATACAGAATACAAATTCATTGAACTCACTGAAAAATACTGCTCCAGTCTCGAAAACAAGTACTTTTATGACAATCTGGATGTCAGTCTCTTAAAACTCGAAAAACTGACCGATAAGTGGACTGCAACAGGAGAAAGGGCAATGATCATCCATTTCCTTACCTGTTTCATTTCCAACGGCAGCCCGATCGCTGATCGCCAGTACACTCTGGAAGAAGTGGAACGCATGGGAAAACAGCTCTGCGGTTTCAATCCATACCTGAAAAAGGGCTATATGGAATGTATCATGCTGGCTGAGGAATACTGGCTCCACACCAACAACATTCTTGCTTATATTGCGGATGATGCGGTCTACAACCGCATGCGCATCACCCGTGACCAGATGGCTGTCCGCGTGGCAACCTATTTCCCGATGATGGCAGGAACCTTCCATGGAACAACCGGAATCACTGCTCCTGTCTGGGCCGGTATTACCTTTGACTGGCGCATGAACAGTGATGAAACCAACATTTTCTCTGCACTCCACGGAATCGGAAGCGGAGAATATGTCACCTACCCGAAAGTTCCGAAACTTCCGGTCACCGGAATGGGAACCGAACCGAAACCGCCGATCAGGATCAAAGTTGTCTTCCCATCCATGGAACAGCTCAGTGATCCGGTTATGGATTCCATCGGTGGAAGCGGAACCGGTGACGGCACCGGAGGCGACAGTACGGGCGGTGGAAAGGATGTTACATTGACCATCAAGGTCGAGGCCGATGACGATTCGATGGTTCAGGTCGAAACCCAGGGAACCATCATGGCCGAAGATCCAAACGCAGACTCCCAGCCACAGTCCCAGCCAGACAGTGACATCCAGACAACCTATACGGAAAATCCGGAAAGTACCCTTACCATCGGCTTTGAATTCAGGAACATTGGTTTCTCATTCAACCCGGACACTCTGGCTTTCGAGGTCAGTGTCAAGTCAAGAGTCAAATGGCACGGCGCAAAATTCAGTTACAATCCGGTTACCAATGATCTGACTGCTTATGTGCAGGCCGGATTTGATGAATCCATCCCGCTTCTGAAAAGCAAGAAGTGGCTGAATACATCCATCGGCACTGCCGTTGGCGCAAAAGCCGTCTTATTCCTGCAGGGCACAGTAAACCTGGATAACCTTTCAACAACTTCCGTAGACAGCGGTGCTACCGTAGAAGCTCAGTTCCTGGATGACGGCTTCGGAAGCACAATGTCCTATGATCTGGTGTCCGGTGTCACCAAGGATACCGCCCACCGCCTGATTGACGGAAGGAAACATGTTCTGGAAACCGCGATTCAGACAGATGAAGGATTCTTAAACAAAGTCAAAGACTGGCTCGGAATTGAATAAACAAACAATATTATTTTAGGAGGAAATACATATGGCTAACAATTTATTTGGCGATTTAGGAAGCAGCTTAGGCGGTTTAGTAAAAGGTTTATCTACTCTCATGCCGCAGGACGACCCGGCAGTAAAAGAGATGAACGCACAGTCAGCTGTCAGCGATTTAAAGAAAAAAGAGGCCGAAATCTATGAGCAGATCGGCCGCCAGGCCATGGAAACCTACGGCGCTGAAGCATTTGCCGAATTGGCGGAACGATTATCTGCAAACCAGACGGAACTGGCCGCTGCGGAAGAAGCTCTCGCTGTTCTTGTAAAGGAACGGGAAGAACGGGAAGCGGCTGCAAAAGCCGAGGCAGAAGCAAAGAGACTGGCAGCCGAGGCAGAGGAAGAAGCAAGACGCAAAGCCATGGAAGCGTTCACATGTCCAAGCTGTGGACATGAAAATCCGGAAGGTGCAAAATTCTGCCATGAGTGCGGCACAAAGCTTGGCAAAGTTTACTGTGTAGCCTGCGGTGCGGAGTTAAAGCCGGGCATGAAATTCTGCGGCGAATGCGGCGCGAAGCAGGGTTAATTGATTCCAGTCAAGTATAAATATTGAGGTGACAACATGTTAAATGCATTTACAAGAAATTACGAAGATAACTCCACCGAAGCCGGTCATCAGTTTACCTTCTACTGTGACGTCTGCAACAACGGATGGCGCTCCGGCTTTATTGAAAGTGAGACCTATAAGAAGAATCAGTTCTTCCGCGGTCTTGGCCGCGGCGCCAGCACACTGGGAAGTATGTTCGGCGGTAAACTCAGCAGCATCGGTTACGGTGCAGACCGTGCTTCTGATATCATCAGTGAACGATTTGAAAACCGCAGCCCGGAATGGCAGAAAGAACATGAGCAGGCATTTATCCAGGCCCGCAACGAAGCCGTTCCGCATTTCCACCGCTGTCCGTCCTGCAATCAGTATGTCTGCGACCACTGCTGGAACGAGGATGAAGGACTCTGCACCGACTGTGCGCCGCGCCAGGAGATCTATGTGGCAAAGGCAAGAGCAGAAGCCATGAAACGCAACATCGACGAGGCAAGCCAGACTGCAACGGTATGGAAAGGTGAGATTGAGAGCAAGACCACCATCTGTCCGGTTTGCGGTAAACCGGCCGGAAACGGCAAGTTCTGTAACAACTGCGGTGCCTCCATGGCCTTAAAGGTATGTCCGAACTGTGGTGCAAAAAACAGCCACAACGTAAAGTTCTGTGGTGAGTGCGGCACTCCGTTAAACGCCCAGCCGCCGAAACCGCAGGGGCTTTGCGGAAACTGCGGTACCCAGAATGCCCCGGGAACCAAGTTCTGCGGCGAATGTGGCACAAAACTTTAAAATTCTGCGAAGGGAGGATTTTGGATGAAAAAGAAATCTTTATTGGCACTGACATTTACTCTTGCCCTTTCCCTCAGCGCCTGCGGCGGTAAGACCGAGCCGGAAGCTGTAGAAACCACTGCCGCCCAGGCAGAAGAAACGGCTGCTGTGCAAACGGAAGAGACAATCAAAGACGAAATAGACGCTGAGGAAACAAATGCCGAAGAGGATACAACAGAAGCGATCGATGAGGACTCCGTCCAGCCGGAAGAAACAGATGAAGCAGGAGAAAAACCGGCATCCACACTGACTCACACAGAACTGACTGCCCTACTGACAAAGCAGGCAAATGAATTGGCTGCCGGCTTCGGCAACTACAACGATCAGCCGATTGAATGGCAGGTATTGGACATCGACACCGATAAACAGGCTGCTCTCCTGATCACAAAAGACTGTATCGATGTGATGGAGATGGACTACGACTGGAATGAAAATTATACCTGGGACAACTCCAACCTTTGCTATTGGCTGAATTACGAATTCCGGTATTTCAATTTCACACAGCTTGAAAGAAACAAGATGCTTGAAACCGTCCAGGAAAATCCGGTCAACAGTGAAACCGGCGTATCCTCCGGCGAACCAACCGACGAGTGGCTTTTCGTATTAAGCATGGACGAAGCACGCGAATATTTTAAAGAAGATGCCGACCGCGTGGCTTATTACAACGGAGAACCACAGGGCTGGTGGCTGCGAACTGCCGGCGGTGAAACCGGCTGGTACGCGATGATCATCCATGATGACAGCGGTCAGATTGATGCAAACGGCAGCCATGAAGCCAATTCCTACGGTGTGCGGCCGGCTTGCTGGGTGCAGCTTCCAGGAGAAAATCCTCTCCTCACCACAAAAGTTGATGCGAGCAAGGTGGACGCTCCGTTAAACCCGAAGGCAATGCTGGATGATGATGTCCCGGAATATTACATAGATTTCACAGACGAAATCGTCATTTCCTATGATGTGTCTCTCTACAATCAGGCTCTGCAGGAACAGCTTCAATCCGGATATTTCCGTACCCAGATTGACTGGTCCATCAACTCTCAGGACGACTGGAAATGCACCGGCGAAGATGACTGGCCAGACTGGCTGAGGTCCGACTACGGTTACTGGGCTGACCTGGCAGATGATGGCGATACATCAACAATTTCCCTGCTCCGCTCCAACTATGGTACGCCAGAAGAAAATCACTACGAAGAGATCTGTTACGGTATCACAGAGGATGGTGAAGGTTTCCTGAACCTGACCGACAACACAGTTTATTTCCGCCTGCGTTTCGTTGCAAGCCCGGAAACCGGCGATGTGTACTCCCCGTGGTCTGAGGTGTTCGCGATCGGTAAGGATGCGTAGGATCTATACCATATGATATCATTCATCGGGCGATCGGTTTTACATTGATCGCCCCTATTTGCAAATAAAGGGGTGAACACACGAATGAAAAAGCTAACACTTGCTTTACTCTTGCTGGTTTTTACCTTATCCTTAACCGCCTGTGGGAAAGCTGAGACCGAAAACAATCAGGAACAGGCAGAGGAACAGGTAAAAGAACACTCAAAATTTGAATCTGTGGCAAATGCCATAAAAAACAAAATAAAATCGGAAGAAACCGAATCCAAAATTTATTTTGATCTGGAGGAAGAACTGGCCGATGCAAAAAAAGTGAAACTGGATCTTCCAAAGAACGCGGAAGTTCTCACTGATTTTGCCGCATCCATGGAGCGCATGCGCGACGAAGGACTGGATCTCCTCGGCTTCGGTATGACCCGTCAGGCCTCCTACTGCTTCAGCTTCGTGGGCGGCAGTGTCAGTGCCGTACGTCTGGCAGCCGAACAGATCCTCGGACAGGAGCCCACCGGCTTTGGCGACTGGGATACGGTCGGAGCTGTCAGCTTTGCAACTCCTGTTCCATACCTTTGTGAAGCTGTTTCCGCAGATTTTGCAGGCAATGCAGAACATGCAAAGGAATGCAGAGCCAGAGCCGAGCTGAATCCCAACCAGGTTGCCGAATATCCGGTTTTTGCCGCACTGGCAGACATGGATCAGAAAACCTTAAAAAGTCTGACCGAAGCTCTGATCGAATTTGAAAATCACATTTACTGGTTCTATCCGGCTGACCCGGTTCCGAGAGACCGAAACGGTATGGAATGGTCTCCGGAGTTCCATCTGGTTCTCGCCGGTGCATTTGAGGAACTGGACCAGATCAAGCTGGCGACCGATGCATATCTGGATGCCTTGGCACAGGATCCATTCAATCCGGATTTATTTGCCATGTGCGCCAAGGCCATGTACCAGGCGGGCGACATCGGTCTCATGCTCACCTATATTGAAGAAGGGCTTTTGATGGACTCCGAACATGCCCTCTTAAACTCCCTCGCAGCACTTTTATGGTGCTCCGCCGATGATACGGAAAAAGCGAAGGAATATCTGGCAGCGGCACAGGCAGCCAACAGTACCGATGATGAAGTGATCCGCATCTGCAATGCTGTATCAGCCGCGTTGGAAGGAGGCGAATAATCGATGAAAAAGAAACACAAACGACTCCTCTCTCTTTTCCTGAGTCTGGTGATGATGATCGTTTCCGTCCCGGTGATCAGTGAACCGCTCGAAGCGCATGCAGCCCTTTATCCGTATCTGGATTACAGCCGCATTTACGGCTCTAAAAATGCCCAAAGCTATGATGTGGAAGTCTCGTTCGGCTCCATGATGGTAGAAGGCAAACTGCGGCACACCGGCGATTATTCCCAAAACCAGATCGATATTGCCATTTCAAAAGTCCTTGAAATGAATGGTTTGAATGAAAGTGATCTTCTTTATGCACAGAGCGAGATCGAAAAATGGGAAAAGCAGCAGGAAATCACCACGAAAGACTATATGGAAATCTGCGCCAACATAGCCAATATCATGGGCGTAGGCGAACCCTTCGACATGGCCAACAATCTGTACAAAGTTTTTATTGAAGGTCAGGGCGCATGGGAAACTGCCAAGGATATGGCCGGAACGCTCTACAGCGCAAACGAATGGGACCTGTACACCAATATTTATACTGCGATGGAAATGATCTTCCTCACCCATGGAGGCAGTACAAATGCAGACGGAAAATTCGTGATCAATTCCCTGGGTGAGTTGGCAGACCAAATGGGCGAAGTACAGCGCATGCTCCTGGATGAAGATGCGCTGAAGATCGGTAACTTCTCCGTCAATCAGCTGCAGATCATCCAGATGGTGGTCAGCACCGTTCAAGTATCCGTGGATCAATGGAAAAAAGACAAAGAGCGATGGAAGGACCGTGTGGACGCTGCAAATGCAGTCGCATTCATGAATTCCTTCTACGACGCAGTAAACCGGTATCTTGAGCAGTACAGCCCCCATAATATGAACTGGGTGCTGTCCGCAGGCGGAATACAGGGACGTTATTTCTCCTGGTTCGGTTCTGAGAAAAACTATCAGCGTATGAGCATAGGTCTCAGCGCATCAAAAAATACTGCTCCGGGCACGGTTTACAGCAACCGCGGTTATCGGGCGAATACACCGTTCGGTTCTTACACCGGTTCTGCCGGAATCAGCCTTACCCACGATCTGAGCAGCTTTAATGCAAACTTCTGGAACCTGCAGCTCGGTATCTTACCGAAAAACTGGCTGAATAATCTGCTCGCTGCCAGCAGTTACGCCGGCCACGGAGAGATCAACCGCACCGACATTACCGAGATCATCCGCAATCTTATTGCAAGAGAGGTAACCTTTACGATTCCGGGCGGTTACAGTTACCAGTACAATTCCACCATTCCGACCACGACCGGCAACCGTGATGTGGTCGCAACAATCCCTCTCAGTGCATTCGAGGATGAAGTCTGGATCAACGCAGTCCATACCCTGGATTACGAGTGGGGACTGGCAAATGTACAGGAAGAAAACGTCACGGCTCTCGACTATGTAAAGCTTGATCTGCATGGCGAACTGTCAAACGGTAATCTGTCCATCATCTTTGACGACACCCAGGCACTGGTCTGGATCGCCGGCATGACCTTTGCCGACATCAAAGAAAATAACATCACCGGCGGCCACGGATGGGACAACAACATCTGGGCCAATATGGACAGCGGAATCAAAGTGAAAGTAAAACTGCGATAGAAAGGAGGCTATGCAACATGAAACAACCTTTATCTTTTGTCACGATTTCTCTGACTGCTGCTCTCATGTCCCATAGTGTCCTGTGTGCACTGGCGGCTCCTGCGGCAGAGATCAATCGAAACACCGGCATTGCCATCCATGACAATGCTCCGGTTCTGACGTCAGACAATCTGGACGAGTTTTTGAAATACTTTGAAAGCACGGAAGATTATGTGGTCATGCCTGATATCACCGATCCACGCAACACGTATGATGAACGGCTCGCAAACGAGGCCGCTGAGACTCTGCTCAAGGTCGGAAAAGGTATCGATGCGTTCTACCAAGAACAGTATTCCCTTACCTCCTATCTGGGCGATTTTGTCAATGACAATATCGATAAATACAACGAAACTGCTGATTTTATGAGCATGCTCCTGATCATGTTCCTTCCATTCAACTCATGGGAGATGTCCATGGGCGCAACGTTCAACGAGACATCACAGTGGGAAATGGTCAGTTCCGGTGTCTCCCAGGCATTTTCCTTCATGGGCGGCACCGATGTGGAAGTGACCCGCAACGACGCCCATGATTACACCGTAACCTACACCAACGGCGATAGCGAACATATCACCAATTACTTCAAATGCGACCCGGAATACGGATTCCAGATGCTCTCCTACAAAGAAAACGCATTAAACGAAATCTTTGAGTACATCCACAAAGATGATACGACATACATCTGGCAGTCCTCCACCGAACGTCTTGTGATGGAGTTTGACGGAGAAAAGATCCTTCGCTGTACCTACACCAAACTGAACAGCGACGATACCGCTTACAGCGAAGAACAGCTGATCCTCAACAATTTCCGGACCATCGACCATAACTGGCCGCTGGAGCGTGAGAAATTCAACACAAAAGTCGAGTACGACGGCGAAACATTTAAAGTCACCGCAACGGCGTTCCTGTTCGGCGATCTTTGCGAAGCAGAGATCACTGACGTGATCATGCCGAAGTATAATCCGCAGTAATATAAAACGGCATTAAAAAAACGGGTACCGACAGCAAACTGCTGTTTGTACCCGTTTATC
This sequence comes from Lachnospiraceae bacterium, assembly GCA_017435025.1. The sequence continues at coordinate 29,303 of JAFSFU010000199.1, forward strand.
CATCACATTCACTTGTGAGTTTTCGCACCTACTTCGTTCATGCTGCAGAAACAGATTTCATCCATTCCTCGTACCAGCTTCTTACGTGCTCCAAAGCCACACCATATTTTTGAGCAATCTCCTCCGTCGACATACCG
>JAFSFU010000200.1 GCA_017435025.1 Lachnospiraceae bacterium
CAGAATTTTTCAAACAAAAAAGAGCCTTCATATAGAAAGCTCTCTACATAGTTTTCTTTATGATAACTCTCGAGGATCCACTAAGCTTAGTAACTTCTTCTCTCCAATCTTTTCAAATTCTACAGTTACCCAATAACCCTCTTCGGTCTTCTCAACAGATACTATAACTCCATCTCCATATTTAACATGACTAATCTTATCACTTTTTACTTTATATTCCATTACTAATCCTCCTAATACAATACCTATTAATTAAAACGTCATTTATAAGTGTTTTGTGACCAATCATAACATCCCGTTATGGACAAAATAAAATGGACAATATTGTCTTTTTTCCATATACAGAACTTAATAGAAAATATTGTCCCTATTGACCACATGATTTTTCAATGGTCAAAACACGAAAAACCTTTATTTTACAAGAAACTTTACTGTTTTTATGGCTGAAAATCATTTTGACCAATTTATCAAGTTCCTTTTCATAGAAAAACTGTTCCGTTTCCTTTCTTGTGTTTTGTCCCTGTACCAAGGTGTAAAAATTATCCTGATCATGCCAAAATCCAATCTGCGCATCATAAGTAAACACATTGTCGTCAGGTATTCCGGAACCACATACGCCGGCAGCGATCTTTTCCTCCGAATCCGCAAACAGATAAGCTAAATCTGCTCCTGTTCCAACGCCGTAGCGATAGGAAAATCCAGTATCATGAGTACCGATGAATGTTCCTTCCCGTGCTAAACTTCCCATTCCGGAATTTGCGATCGTACCCTCAAATCTGACCACCTTCATCTTTCCGGACGCGTATTTTCCCGTCACGCCTCCGATGGCCTGTGATCCGGCACCACCGATGGTTCCCATGACATGAACGTTATAAAGATCCGTATCGTTCTGAAAACCAACAATTCCTCCTACATGTCCGTTTCCCTGGATTCGTGCGTTTAAGCTGCTGCCGGCATTCACGGTGCAATCCATCACCAGAGATTCTGATGCAGTTCCTGCGATTCCTCCGGCAAAGGTCTCCCTTTCTTCTCCGGAATCCATGGAAATATGATCCGCAAAGCAATTTTCCATAATGGTTCCATCTGAAATCTCTGCAGCAACACCGCCCACATTTCCCTCTGTTTTTAAGGAACCACTGACCGTCACATTTCTTATCACACTTCGAGATGCTGTACCTGCCAGTATTCCTGCCTTTTCATTGGCCGTGATCACATATCCCGGTTTCACTGTAAGATCTTCAATCACTGTATTTTCTACCGCTCCAAATAAGCCGGCCAGATTCCAGTCCGGTTCATAAATACGAAAATTTGAGATGGTTTTTCCATTACCATGAAAATGACCCTCAAAAGCATTGACATTTTCAGAGAAAAAATCTGCTTCATTGCAATAAAAACCAATTGGCATCCACTCCATTCCTCCAAGATCCAAATTTTTTGTCAAAATAAAGTGTGCCCCCTTATAATCGCCGGGCCAATCCCCTTCATCCTCGGCGATCACCATACCTCGTGCAGCCAGCTCTGAAAGCCCCATCAGATGGGCCTTTGTAGAAATCTGGTACGGTTCTTCTTCCGTTCCGTTTCCATGTTCCCCACTTAAAAAGCCAAGATCTCCAACCCAGTCTTTCCAGAGGTCACCGGTGCTGACAGACCGAAAAGCATACAGCTGCATCGGATTCGAACCGGTTGCAAGCTCTTCTTTTTTTGCATTGCTTCCTGTTGTAATATCCGATTCCCAAGCATTGCTTCCTGTAGCGGCAGCAAAGCTGCTGTTCCAATCCATTACTCCACTGGTTTCCGCTAAAATCTGCATAGGACCGGTAATCATCATCGAAGCACAAAGGCTCATAACGGCCGCCTGTTTCCATCGTTTTTTCATATTCTCTCTCCTTTCTATTCCTGCGGCAGACAGAATGCCGGACGGATTCCGATACTGCCGTCACCCACTTCCAACGGTCGAATACATCCTTTTTCCAAATCCACCGCATATTCCCATGAACCATACGAGAACGTCCCGTTATCTCCGGTCGAAAAAGCTGGCGTTCGAAGCCAATATCCACGACTCCTGGAGCTTTCCCCTCCTTTTACATTCCACAACTGCTCCTTATACAAAAACGCCTCTTCCAGGGATAACAAAAACAGCTTATCCCGCACATCCTGATAAGGCAGTCTATGATATAAAAACCCACTCTCTGAAAATTCCGAAAATGTCCCGGGTACCGTTGCACCCAGATAAGCAGAATTTACTCCGGTATTCACTTCCAAAAGTCCTTCCATATGTTCTCCTTGCTGCTTTTCCAGCCATGCCCGCACATAGGATACCTTATAATTGTTAATCCCGCCAAAAGTCAGGATCGTCTCCTGGGATTCTGTACTGTCTATATCAGAACGAATGACAGTGTCGCATAAGAATAATGCGCATTTTTGATATTCAGAATTGCTCCCATAATCATCATCGATGCACCGAAACTGATATACATGATCTCCCAAGGAAAGAGATCTCACGTCACCCACTGACCATTTTCGTCCCTGCACATCTTCTTTTCCGGTCCCGGATCCCCCGATTCCGGATGAGCCGCTTTCTGTGATGTCACCATTTTCATCCGGCAGTCTTTCTACTCCGATCCGGCACGTCACATACCGATGCCCATCTTTTTGATACTCGTTCACCACTGTATTGGAAATATTAACCGTATCCGAAAACATTTGCGCTACCACCAGTGTTTCCGGCTCGTAATCCTTACCGGTTAAATACCACTCATTTCTCACACCGATCTTCGACATGGATACAAGCTCCGTCAAAAGTCTTCGGCATTGTTCCGGCCCGGATACCATATACTCCCCGGTCCCGGAACCTGCATTTGCGTACGGTACCATCACTGCCTGGCTGCCAGCCAGTATCATAAAAGAACTGGCTGCAGCCATTATTTTCCATAATTTCTTTTTCATCCCTTATCCTCCCGAATATTGAACAGATCTTGTTCCAGAAATAAACGAATTTAGAATTGTTGATAGAGGTTGTTTCGAGTGAAACAACTATATCATATCAACCCATCCTTGTCCATTTCGCATCTGTAAAAATCCGGGGTGGATTTTTGGACACTTTACCGATTCTTTAGAACGTCAATTAAGCAGTTTGCACAATCCATAGACGGAGCATAAGCGACAAATGGTGTAGTTACAAGCTTTTTTCCTGTCAAAAGTCTGATCAAAAATCTACAAGGCGATGATACTCTTCCATGGTTGTGATTCCCTGTTCCACCAGCCCCATCAGACTCTCACGAAGCAAAATCATGTTTTGCGCTCTTCTTGCATACAATAAGATTTCCTCCGGCGTCTTTCGTTCCATGATCATCCGTCGTATCGTATTGTCAATCACGAGAATCTCATGGACAGCAATCCGTCCTTTATATCCGGTATGATCGCAGAAATCACATCCTCTTCCATCAGACACACTATTTCTGCAGCAAGGGCACACCTTCCGAGCAAGCCGCTGTGATACAACTCCACTCAGACTCTCTGCCACCATAAACGGTTCCACTCCAAGATCAGTCATTCTGGTGATCACACCAACTGCATCCTTGGTATGCAACGTGGACAGTACCAGATTTCCGGTGATCGCGGCGCGGACACTGGTCTTTGCCGTCTGATTGTCGCGAGTCTCTCCAATCATGATCACATCCGGATCCTGTCTCAGTATTGCCCGAAGTCCTGTCTCAAAGGTAAGTCCGGCCTGCCTGTTGACCTGAGACTGGCTGATACCTGGAATCACTTTTTCTACCGGATCTTCTATTGTCATGATATTCCGAGATTCTCCGGCCATCTGTTCCAGAATCTTATACATGGTCGTAGATTTTCCGGAACCAGTCGGTCCCGTAAAATAAATGATTCCGCCCGACCGTTTTAACAGTTCCGACATCCTCTGATGATGTACCTTGTCCATTCCATAGGTGTTTGCATGATCGATCTCCTCGTTTCTATTCAGATAACGAAACACCATCTTTTCTCCATAGACGGTAGGCATGGTACTGGCTCGTAAATTAAATTCCATCCCCGATAAGAAAGCTCTGTAATGACCGTCCTGCGGCAGTCGTCTTTCTGCAATATTCATGCCCGATCGAATCTTGGCACATGTCAGCAATGGTACATAAACAGATTTTTCTAACACTCGATATATTTTCAAAACACCGTCCACACGCATGCGGATCTGCATTCCCGTTTCCACAGGCTCCATATGTATATCGCTGGCTCCTGCCTCATATCCATCCATAATCACTTCATAAAACAGACGCACCATTGGACTTTCTTCGTCTCGCTTTTCTCCGTGTTCTGCAAAACTCTCATAAATATCACTCATCAGACTCTTCCTCCTCTATCAGATTCAGGGCCAAAACCGTCCCCGTTTTTTCATATATAACGTTCTCTTTTGACGACATTGCGATAATTCTTAAAGAAAGAAATCCGTCCCCGCATGCTTCCATCTGAATTCGAATATCCAATCCCAGGTCATAACGACTCTCGTCAGCAAGAACATGCAGCCCTTCTTCTCCTGTCTCTCCCTGCAAAAAGCGATCCAGTTCATCCCGGTCAGCAAACTTCAGATACTGCTCTATGTTTTCGTATATCTGATCACAGGTTCTTACCGCCAGATTGCGTTCCCGCTCACTTTCCCATCTTCTATATACAGATAAAAACATTGGAAATGCCGCACTCATCAAAATTCCGGCGATCAGGAACGAGACCATCAACTCTGCAAGTGTGAATCCTTTATTCCCCATTTTGCATACACTCCTTTGCATTTGTGTCCGTTGCAGTTTCTGCGTTGCTGTCTGTCGCCGTAAGATCTTCCGCTTTATTTCGGAAAGAAAGATCCGGCGCATCCACATAAATGATTTCCACAGCTGTATCCTCTGTGACATGTGTTTTTCCACAAAACAGCCATCCATCCCCGGAAATCTCGCAAATTCCATCTACCTCCAATGAAACGGTACCCGGAATACCTTCTTCTTTCTGTGCCAGGGAAGCTTCCAGCATATCCCTTTCCCGTTCCAGTTCCACCGTTCTTCTTTGCATTTGCATAGCTGTGTTTCCTCCTCTAAACAAAATACCCGCTGCAATCAAAAAGATCGTACTGGCCACCATCACTTCCACCAAGGTGAAACCATTTCTATTTCCCATATCTTACTCCCCACCATATGACTCAAACCTAACCGGATACCACCCATCCTCATAGCGCATGATAAGGGAAATGCTTTCCTTCGAGCCTTCCCTTCCGGCTTCGGCATAAATAACCAGTTCCTCTTCCTCTTGCTCCATCCACACGGCGACCGGAATCTGCACCTCGCATTCATCATTGAAAAACTTCAGCGTTCCCCATGTCTTTTCATAATTTTGATCATTAAAAATCCATTCTTCTTCCTCTTCCAGAACAACTTCCTCTATCATCCGGATTGCTGAAACTGACGTATAGAAATTTCGCGTTTTCTCCAATTGTCTTACTGTCATCCGATGTTCCCATGTAACAAATGCAAATATATACGTCGAGATCATAAAAAGAAGCAGTAATAAAACCATAACTTCCAACAAGATGTAGCCCTTTTGATTCACATGTTTTTTCAACGACATTTCCTCCTTTCCTAAATATTTCCGTACATATTCCAAATAGGAAGCATGACTCCCAAAAGGAGAAGACCGACGATAAATCCCATGATCAAAATCATCACCGGCTCGATCATAGCCGCCAGCCTGGTCAATGCCGTCTCTGCCTCATATCTGTAATTTTCTGCAATCCGATCCAGCATCTCATCCAGTTTTCCGGTCTCCTCGCCTACATAAAATACAGGCATCAGTCTCCGGTCCAGACCGTCCACCTTCCCGATAGCCGCACTCAGCAGTACTCCGCCTTTCATATCCCTGACCACTCCATAAAATTGTCGTTCCAAATATCGGTTTCCCAACGTTTTCCCGGCAAGTTCCACGCTTTCCACCAGCGAAATTCCACTTCCGTATAAACTGCTTAATATTCCGGCAAAGCGAGCCGTATAAATAATCTTCCACTGTTTCCCTATTATGGGCATGCGAAATTTGCACCATTCATAAAAAGATCGAATTTTTCGATTCCGCAACAGTATATTCCATACCATCAGCAACAATAGAACGGCCGGAAAAAGAAAGTACCAGGTTTCCTCAAAGATCATACCAACCCACACCAGCCCTCTGGTAAGCAGCGGCAGTTCCATCCCTTCAAATAATGGCTGTATGGACGGAATTAAAAATCGAAACATAAATATCAACATCAAAAATGACATGGCCGCCAAAATCTTCGGATATAGCAATACACTGCGAATCTGATTTTCCAATCGATGCTCCCTTTGATAATGAATCGCCAGATTGTGAGCTGTCTTCTCCAATTGACCGCTCGCCTCCGCAGAATAAAACATATGGATCACCATTTCAGGAAATCTGCCTGTCTCTTCCATTGCATCACTTAGCAACATTCCTTCCATTAACAATTGATAAAGCTTTTGATATGCCTTTCTTATCCGGGGCTCGACTGCTCCCTTTTGCAGAATCTCCATTGTTTTTCCGATATGGATTCCAACACTGGTCATCGCTGCGATCTGGCTGCATATTTCTGACAACTCCCTTGCCTGCAGTTTTCGCACTATTTGAAATTTTTGAACTCTTTTCCTCTTAATACTCATACGCTTCCTTTCATAATCTAATAGAACCAACGAAAATATCCTGCGATCAGTCTGTCGCCCCAAAACATGGAAATGATCATACCTACACAAAGAGCCGGACCAAATGCCATATGTGCATTCTCTCCGGCTTTCACTTTTTTGCATATGAGCAGGCAAAAAGCCTGCATTCCACCAATCATAATCGCAAGAAACATTCCGACCAAAACGTTCTTCCATCCCAGAAAAAATCCCATGGTAAATACAAGCTTGATATCTCCGCCTCCGAATGCGTCGGATATCAAAATGCAAAGAAGATACATCGGTACAGAAACACAGACGGCTCCTATGATCCGGTCTGGCATTGGAACTTCCGGCATGGCCCACAAAGAGATTCCGGCAAGAACGGCAACTGCTCCATTCAGTCCATCCGGAATCTCCATCGTCTTCCAATCCACCACTGCGATGATGAGAAGGAGCATTGTCATCAATATCTGAATCATCCTATTTTACACCTCCTTTCTACAAAAAAACTCCCCGATTTTCTCGGAGAGTTCCTACTGAAATATCAAATTCATCATATAAAATCATATCTTCATTTTCAATGCGTTCCTTTTCTATTTCTGCTCATAATCTTCGCAAATAGAATCCCTGCCAATGTACTGAATGCAGTTGCCGCGATTGCCGGCCCCACGATTGCTGTCGGCTCGGCACTACCATACTGACTCCGATAAGCAATCATGTTCATCGGAATCAACTGCAGAGACGAAATATTGATGACCAGAAACGTACACATCTCATCACTGGCAGACAGCAGCCTCCTGCTGTTTCCTCGCTCCTTTTCCAGATTTAAAAGTTCCTCCATGGCTCGCAGACCCGCCGGTGTTGCTGCCGATCCAAGACCTAGTATATTAGCAATCATATTGGTAGAAATGTGCTCTGTCGCCGGATGGTCAAGGGGCAGATTCGGAAAAAGGAAACGAATCACCGGCTTCATTTTTTCTGTCATAGACCGGAGCAATCCTGCCTCCTCTCCTATCTTCAGTACACCACACCAAAAAGACATGACCCCAAGCATCGCTATCGCAAGATTCACCGCCTCTTTGGCCGACGCAATCATACTGTCTGTCACACTTCCCATGTTCCCATGAAATGCAGCCCATAAAATCCCCACTAACATCATGCCGGCCCATAAATAATTTAACATAAAAATCCCACCTTTCTGTCAAACCTCTATGACAAAAAGGTGGGATATATTCCTTGATCAATATTTTCGAAACCGTTCGTAACGATACTGGACAATCTCATCCCTCGTACGAAAACTCCATACGGCTAAAAATTCTGTTATCGCGTGATCCATATTTTGGGCGAGTGCTGGAAGTGTTTCCGCACAAGCCGGCTTTTCTTCCGGAATGATCCGCTCCACAATCCCCAGATCTTTTAATTCTCTTGCAGTGATCCGCATCATTCGGGCCGCCTCTTCTGCCCGTTTACTGTCCTTCCACAAAATAGAAGCAAATCCTTCCGGAGATAAAATGGAATAACTGGAATTCTCCATCATCCATACTTCGTTGGCCACAGCCATAGCCAATGCGCCTCCACTGCCCCCTTCTCCGATCACAATAGACAAAATCGGAACTTTCAGATTCGACATTTCAAACAAATTTCGAGCAATGGCTTCGCCTTGCCCACGTTCCTCCGCTTCAATTCCGCAAAAGGCCCCCGGCGTATCGACAAAGCAGATGATTGGTCGCCCAAACATCTCTGCCTGTTTCATGAGGCGCAACGCTTTACGATATCCCTCCGGTGAAGGCATTCCGAAATTTCGGAGGATATTTTCTTTGGTTGTTTTTCCTTTCTCCTGACCAATAACCGTCACAGGCATTCCATGAAAACTGGCGATTCCGCCAATGACCGCGCCGTCATCTTTATAATATCGGTCACCGTGAAACTCTATAAAACCATCAAACAATGCATGTATATAATCCGATGCCACCGGTCGGTCAGCTCTTCTGGAGCATTTGACCAATTCCCATGCACTCAGCTGCGAAGCCTTTAAAGGACTCCGGTTTCCCGGTCTGATCGGTCGGTTGGAAAACAAAGTCTTTTCTGCATGAACAAGATGCAGCCGCAGTATTTCTGCCAGAATCTCTCTCATTTCTTCACGTTTCACAATTTTATCGATGAAACCATGTTCTAAAAGGAATTCTGCTCTCTGAAATCCATCCGGCAGTTTCTGCCCGATGGTCTGTTCAATCACACGGGGGCCGGCAAACCCGATCAATGCCCCGGGTTCTGCCAGAATGATGTCGCCCAACATGGCGAAGCTCGCAGTTACCCCTCCGGTTGTCGGGTCCGTCAATACACTGACAAACAGCTGCCCTGCATCGTGATGGCGCTTCAACGCTGCCGATGTCTTCGCCATCTGCATCAGAGAAACCATTCCTTCCTGCATCCTGGCGCCACCGGAACACGAAAAGATGACGACCGGCAACTGTTCTCTGGTTGCACGTTCCACCATGCGAGTAATCTTTTCTCCCATGTTATGCCCCATACTGCTCATCAGAAACCTTGCATCGCAAACACCAAGAGCTGCCGGATACCCGCCGATTTTACAGCATCCGGTCACGATCGCCTCATTCAAATGGCTCTTTTCCTGAGCTGCCAAAAGCTTTTTTTCATATCCGGGAAATGAAAGCGGATTGGATAGTTCCATTTCCCTATCCCATTCCTCAAACGTTCCCTCATCAGCCAAAAGCCGAATTCTTTGATTGGCACCGATGCGAAAATATCCACCACACTTCGGACAAATGTTTTGATTGGCGTAGACATCCTCCACATAAATCGGTCTTCCGCATATATTGCACTTCTTCCAAAGATCCGCAGGCATCTTTTTCCTTGCAGAGTTTTCTTCCGCCTTATATGGTTTATCAATTTTTGTATATGTCTTTTTGAACATGTTTTTTAACATGAAATAAATACCTCTATTTGCAGTATTCCGGAAAATGAGTTGGAATAAAGTCTGTATCCAGGATTCCCCTCTCAAAATCCGGATTACCTAAAATTTCATACTGAAAATCTAGATTGGTATCGATTCCCTCTATGACCAGCTCGCCAAGAGCACTTCGCATCTTTGCAATGGCTGATTCTCTGTCTTTATCGTGTACGATCAGTTTCAGTATCATAGAATCATAGTTTGCCGGAACTTTATACTGATTGTATACAGCCGTATCCACTCGCACCCCACGCCCACCCGGCAGATGAAGTTCTGTGATCACACCGGGACTGGGCATAAAGCTTTTCTTGGGATTTTCCGCATTGATCCGACATTCAATTGCATGTCCGTCAATGATGATCTCATCCTGTTTCACGGAAATCGGTTCTCCGTTTGCAATCCGAATCTGTTCTTTGATCAGATCCACATTGGTCACCGCTTCTGTCACCGGATGCTCCACCTGAATGCGGGTGTTCATTTCCATGAAATAAAACTGGCCGTTCTTATCCAGTAAAAACTCAATGGTTCCTGCATTTTCGTAACCTGCCGCCTTCGCAGCGCGAACAGCCATTTCACCCATTCTTGTACGCAGTTCCGAAGAAATAGCTGCAGAAGGTGCCTCCTCCAAAACTTTCTGATGGCGTCTTTGAATGGAGCAGTCGCGCTCTCCCAGATGAATCACATTGCCGTGTTTATCCGCCAATACTTGAAATTCAATATGGCGCGGATGTTCCACAAAACGCTCGATATACATGGTATCATCAGAGAAACCTTTCACCGCTTCCATCTGTGCATTTAGGAAATTAGCTTCAAAATCCATCTCAGAACGTGAAATCCGCATTCCCTTTCCGCCTCCACCGCTGGATGCTTTGATCATGACAGGAAATCCAATTTCTCCTGCAATCTTTCTTCCCTCTTCTACTGTAAATACCGGTTCTTTGCTGCCAGGTATCACCGGAACACCGGCATCCATCATAGTCTTTCTGGCTTCCGATTTGTTTCCCATTTTATGGATCACCTCGGCAGATGGCCCGATAAAACAGATATTGCATTTCTCGCACAATTCGGCAAATCTGGAATTTTCTGACAAAAAACCAAATCCCGGGTGAATGGCATCAGCCTTCGATGCCACACATGCAGACAAGATTCTCTCCATATCCAAATAGCTTTCCACAGAGGGAGCCGGTCCGATGCAAATGGCCTCGTCTGCCAGCATCGTATGAAGTGCTTCTTTGTCAGCTTCCGAATAAACAGCGACGGTCTGAATTCCCATTTCTCTGCATGCGCGGATAATACGAACCGCAATCTCGCCACGATTGGCGATCAAAATTTTATGAAACATATCTTCACCAACCTAACCGATCATAAATGTAAGTTCTGCAGAAACAACAGTTTTTCCATCTACTGTTGCCACAGCACTTCCTATTCCCACAGGTCCCTTTTGTTTGATGATCTCGCATTCCAAACAAAGCTTATCACCCGGAACAACTTTCTTTTTAAATTTCACATGATTCATACCGCCAAAATAAGCAGTCTTCCCTTTATTTTCCTCTACGCTCAAGATTGCCACCGCACCTGTCTGAGCTAAAGCCTCCACGATCAGCACCCCCGGCATCACCGGCTCCTGAGGAAAATGACCCTGAAACCATGGTTCATTAAAGGTAACGCATTTATGCCCCACAGCCCGAACGCCCGGTTCCAGCTCCTCAATGCTGTCAATCAGAAGAAATGGGTGTCTATGCGGGATAATCGCCTGAATTTCTTTTATTCCTAACATCATTTACTGCTCCTAATCATCGAATGATAAATAATGGCTGACCATACTCCACCATCGATTCGTTCTCTACCAAAACAGCTTCTACAATGCCGTCGTATTCGCTTTCAATTTCATTCATCAGCTTCATGGCTTCAACAATTCCGACCACTTGTCCCTTTTTCACATGATCACCCACTTTTACAAAATCTTCTGCATCCGGTGCCGGCGCCGAGTAGAAGGTTCCTACTAACGGACAAGTGATTCGATTTCCGGATTCTGTATACACCATACTGTCTACATTTTCATAATCCCGAACTATCTGTCTTACAGCCATGGATTCTGTTCCTGTTTTCTCCGGCTCTCGCTTCATCTTAATCCTGGTATCACCATGTTCCAGTTCCAATGTTGTCAGACCATTCTCTGAAACAGCCTCCATAAGTGCAATAATCTCCTTGATATCCATGGTTCTCATCCTCTACTCTTCATATTTCTTTATCAGGAGACTGGCGTTATGGCCTCCAAATCCCAAAGAATTGCTAATGACATAATTCAAATTTGTATACATGCCTTCCCCCGCAGCATAATCCAGATCGCACTCCGCGTCTGGCACCGTTAAACCTGCAGTCGCATGAATAAATCCATCTTCCAGAGATTTCACACAAACTACAAACTCCACACCACCGGCTGCACCAAGCAGATGACCGATCATCGATTTGGTGGAATTAACTTTTAATTTATAAGCATGTTCACCGAATACCCGTTTGATCGCTTTTGTTTCGAACAGATCATTGTGATGGGTGCCTGTCCCGTGTGCATTGATGTAATCGACCTGCTCGGCCCGGATTCCGGCTTCATTCATCGCATTCGTCATAGCCTGCGCTGCACCGCTTCCATCCTCTGCCGGAGATGTAATATGATACGCATCGCATGTAGCACCATAGCCAACCACTTCTGCGTAGATTTTTGCTCCGCGGGATTTTGCATGTTCCAAAGACTCAAGAACCACAACACCTGCTCCCTCACCCATAACAAAACCACCTCGTTCCGCATCAAAGGGAATGGATGCCCGCGCCGGATCTCCGGAAGTGGAAAGTGCGGTAAGTCCCGAAAAACCGGCTACGCCGATCGGTGTAATACAGGCCTCGGTTCCTCCGGCTACCATCACATCTGCCTCTCCATGCTGAATGGATCGCATAGCTTCACCGATGGAATGAGTACCTGATGCACACGCAGTAACCACATCCATACATTTTCCTTTCAATCCAAACTGGATGGCAACATTTCCGGCTGCCATATTGCCAATCATCAATGGTATCATTAGAGGGTTGGTTCTTCCCGGTCCCTTCTCCATCATTTTTGCATGCTCTTTTTCAATAATCTGGAGACTTCCAACACCGGAACTGACACAAACACCCACGCGATACGGATTCTCGCTATCCATGTCCAGTTTTGCATCCTCCAGAGCCTGTTTTGCTGCTGCGACAGCAAACTGGGAAAATCGTTCCATTCTTCTGGCTGCTTTCGGATCCATATATTGTTTTGCATCAAATTCCTTCACTTCTGCTGCCAGCTTTACTTTAAACTCTGTTGTATCAAAAGCTGCGATCGGTTCAAATCCTAGCTTTTTATCTTTTAAACCACTCCAGAATGTATCCACACCATTTCCGATCGGAGTAATCACACCCATACCGGTTACGACAACTCTGTTCATTTTTATCTCCTACTATCTATTTCTTTACATAGCCATGCCACCGTCAACCTGAATCACTTGACCGGTAATATAACCGGACAGATCGGATGCCAGAAATGCCACAGTCTCCGCTACATCTTCTGGTTTTCCAAACTTTTTTAATGGTATCTGGTCACCCATGGTGTTTTTGATCTCATCTGACAAAACTGCGGTCATCTCCGTTTCAATGAATCCCGGAGCAACTGCATTGGATGTAATTCCGCGACTGCCAAGTTCCCTTGCTACAGACTTGGTAAGACCGATCAAACCGGCTTTGGATGCGCAATAATTTGCCTGACCGGCATTTCCCATGATCCCGGACACAGAGGAAACATTGATGATGCGTCCGGATCGCTGCTTTAACATCTGTCTGGAAACATGTTTTACACAGTTGAATGCACCTTTCAGATTAATATTTAAGACTGAATCGTAATCTTCCTCAGACATTTTCATAATCAGGTTATCTCTTGTAATTCCTGCATTATTCACCAAAATATCCAGATGCCCATATTTTTTCGACAGGCGGTCGATCATTTCTTTGGTCTGGTCATAATCTGCCACATTGCAGCAAACGGCTTCTGCACATCCTCCGGCTGTTTCGATTCCTCCCACAACCTCCTCTGCCTTCTCTTTCGACTCACTGTAATTGACAATGACGACCGCGCCGTATCGCGCCAGAGTTACCGCGATCTGACGACCAATGCCGCGGCTTGCTCCGGTGACCAGAGCCACTTTTCCGGTTAAATCCATAATTTCTCCAAATCTTTCATTTTTTCAATATTGATCAGTGTCACATTGCGATCTATTTTCTTTACAAATCCTGACAATGTCTTTCCGGGTCCAATTTCTATAAACCGATCGACACCATCCTTGATCATCCTCTCAACTGTCTGCTGCCAGCGAACAGAAGAAGATACCTGCTTTTCTAAAAGTGACTTTACTTCTGATGCCGTATTTACATAATCCGCTGTTACATTTGCAATATATGGAATTTGCGGTTCATAAATCTCCACCTGTTCCAGATATTTTCCCAGTTTTCTTCCCGCATCTTTCAATAAATACGAATGAAACGGACCGCTTACATTTAATGGCAAAACCCTTTTTGCTCCTGCTTCTTTTAATTTTTGTGCTGCCAATTCTATCGCATCCAATTTACCGGAAATCACGATTTGGCCCGGACAATTGTAATTTGCCACCTGAACACCTTCCAGAGATTCCACGACAGCATTCACCTGCTCGGCAGTCATGCCCAAAACAGCACTCATGCCTCCAATTCCTGTCGGAACCGCTTCCTGCATAAGAATTCCCCGATGTCTGACTGTTTGAATCGCATCTTCCACGGACATCACACCGGCTGCCACCAGCGCCGGATATTCCCCGAGACTCAGACCGGCTGTCACATCCGCACAATATCCCATTTCCTCCATTACCTTCAGCATAGTGATACTGGTCGTTACCATAGCCGGCTGTGTATATTCCGTAATATTCAGCCTGTTATTGGGTTCAAAACAAAGTTCCGGCATAGAAAATCCCAAAAGTTCTGTCGCCAGGTCAAAAATTCTTTTTCCAGACTCCGTTTTCTCATAAAAATCCCGACCCATTCCGCAAACCTGTGCGCCCTGTCCGGGAAAAATAAATGCGGTCTTTCCCATAGGTTTCTCCTATCTTCCAAGCAAGGTCTTTGCCTGTTTCATCATTTCATCCATCATTTCTTTGCAGGTCTGTTCTTTCTTCACCATGCCTGCAATCTGCCCCGCCATGACCGTTCCATTCTTTACGTCACCTTCTATGACTGCCTTTCTCAGAGCTCCCAGAGTCAGATATTCCAATTCTTCAAAACTCTTACCCTCTGCTTCCAGGCGTGTATACGCTCTCGTCATTTGATTTCGCAAACAGCGGACCGGATGTCCGTGACTCCTACCTGTTACCTCAGAATCAATGTCCTTTGCCTTGATGACTCTCTCTTTATAATTCGCATGAACCATAGATTCCTTCGCCACCACAAAACGTGTTCCCATCTGAACAGCTTCTGCTCCTAACATGAGCGCGGCAGCAATTCCTCTTCCATCACCAATTCCTCCAGCCGCAATAACAGGAATCGAAACCGCATCTGCCACCTGCGGAACCAGCGTCATTGTGGTCGCCTCTCCAATATGTCCTCCGGCTTCCGTGCCTTCTGCCACAACCGCATCCGCACCGCTTTTTTCCATCATCCTGGCGAGTGCTACCGATGCGACCACCGGTATTACAATGATCCCTGCTTCTTTCCACATTTTCATATATTTTCCCGGATTCCCGGCACCGGTCGTGACAACTTTCACACCTTCTTCCACGGCTACTTTTGCAACCTCGTCGGCAAACGGACTCATCAGCATGATATTGACACCAAACGGCTTTTTGGTTATTGTTCTTGCTTTTCGAATTTCTTCGCGAACAACTTCCGCCGGAGCGCTGGCTGCCGCAATGAGTCCCAGACCTCCAGCCTCGGAAACGGCAGCCGCAAGGTTGTGCTCTGCTACCCAGGCCATACCACCCTGAATAATCGGATATTTAATTCCTAACAACTCTGTGATTCTGGTTTTCATCCTCTTATTTCCTCACTTCCACAGATTCCAGATAACCAGTTTTTATACGTCTGCACCATTTTCTTTTAAATAGTTCATAACATCCAAAACGGTTATCAGATGTTCCAGATCTTCTGCCGGAATCTCTACTGAATACTCTTCCTCCAAAGCCATCACCAGCTCAAACAGATCCAACGAATCTGCTCCAAGGTCTTCCTTAAACTTTGATTCCGCAGCAATTGTATCTGCCTCAATTCCTAACTGATCTGCAATCAATTCTTTCATTTTTTCTAACATGATTTCATTCTCCTTTATAATTAAGTTTAAAATGATTTCCACTCCATAAGGACGGCTCCCCATGTCATACCGGCACCAAATCCTGATAAGATAATCTTATCTCCATCGTTCAGCATTCCTCTCTTCAGCATATCGTCTAACAACAGCGGAATCGATGCCGTCGATGTATTTCCATACCTTTCAATGATCAACGGAAACTTTTCCATTGGTTCCTTCAACCTCTTTGCTGCCGCCTCAACAATCCGTGCATTCGCCTGATGAAGAACATAATATTTTATCTCTTCTTTTTTGATCTCATTCCGTTTCAAGATAGTGTCTATGCATTCCGGAACTCTCTTCACTGCAAACTTGAACACTTCCTGTCCATCCATAACCGTAAAACCAAATTCCGGTTTTTTTCCTGTCAAAAAATGTTCCAGTGTTCTGGCTCTGCACATTAATACATCACCCTTGGTTCCGTCAGATTCCATCAACATATCGATCAGACCGCTCTCTGCGTTTCTCAATACTGCTGCCCCAGCTCCGTCTCCAAACAGAACGCACGTAGACCGATCACTCCAATCAGTCATCTTGCTTAACGTTTCTGCACCAATAATCAGAGCCGTCTGATAAATCCCTGATTTAAAAAATCCCTGAACGATATTCATGGCAAAGATAAATCCGGCACAAGCTGCAGACACATCGAATGCCACCGCATTGACTGCACCAATCTTTGCCTGAACCAGACATGCACCACTTGGATATTGATAATCCGGTGAAGATGTAGCCATAATGATCAAATCCAGACTTTCCGGTTTTATACCTGACACCTCCAGCGCTCGTCTGGATGCTTCTGCAGCCAGATCAACGGTCTCTTCATTTGTGGAAATAAATCTTGTTTTGATACCGGTTCGGCTTGTGATCCATTCACTGCTGGTGTCAACAATTTTTGCCAAATCGTCATTGGTCACTTGATTTTCCGGTACGTATGCACCGATTCCTGCAATTCTGACGGTCATAATTTCTCCTGGACCTTTCAAACATGGTATATAAATACTTTGAATTTCAAATTATATTCTTATATTACTTTGATATTCAAACTTTGTCAAGTGTTTCTTTTTTTATGTACAGAAAAAGGACGTCTCCATCCTTCTTGGATTGGAAACGTCCTTTTTTATAATTAGTCATCCAGATTCATCAGATACTGATAGACATCTCTCTTGCTGATGCCCCTGTCCTTTGCAACCTGTTTCATTGCCTCTTTTTTATCCATGCCCTGATTCAGGTATTTTTCCATATGTTCTTCGATCGGCATAGTCTCCCACGCCTGTTCTTTTTCTTTTTTAATCTCTTCGTGTGTCTTTCCTTCCACCACGATCACACACTCGCCCTTCGGCTCTTCATTTTCATAATAAGCCAAAGCGCCGGAAAACGTGGTGCGAAATACAGTCTCGTATTTCTTTGTCAGTTCACGGCAGATGGAGATATTTCGATCACCCAGTGCCTCTTTCAATTCTCCCAGTGTTTTCACCAGACGATGCGGTGCCTCATAAAGAATTATGGTTCTGGTCTCATGTTTCAGTTCTTCCAAAATCGGCTGTTTTTCTTTTTTCTCAAATGGAAGAAACGCTTCAAAAGCAAATCTTCTGGTTCCCATACCGGATAATGTGAGCGCTGTGATACATGCTGCAGGACCCGGAAGGGAAGTAACTTCCACACCGGCCTCGTAACACTGACGCACCAGTTCTTCACCCGGATCGGAAATACCCGGTGTACCGGCATCTGTCACCAGAGCGATGTTTACGCCTTCCTTCATCTTCTCCACCAGATACTTCGCTTTATCCACTTTGTTGAACTCATGATAACTGGTCATCGGAGTTTTTATATCAAAATGATTTAAAAGCTTAATGCTGTGACGAGTGTCCTCCGCTGCGATCAGATCCACTTCTTTCAGTGTATTCAATACCCGCAGTGTAATATCATCCAGATTTCCAATTGGGGTTGCACATAAATATAATTTTCCCTGCATATCCCGTTCTCCTTTTTATCCTGCTGCCCGGACTGCATCCCAGCCATCCTTAATATCCGTAAATTTCCCAGATTTCATCCGTGTAGACCCCAGTCTCCTTATAAACAACGATCGGCGCTTCCATCTTTAACCAGGATCCACCGCCTTTTACGGCCTCGATCAGAACCATATTGGCTTCTTTATCCAGGAACGGATGTACCATTTTCATTCTCTTCGGCTCCAGCTTATACTGTTTCATCGCTGTAATAATCTCGATCAGACGATGAGGTCTGTGAACCATATACATTCTGCCGCCGGATTTTAACACTTTTGCACCCTCGCGGACCACATCTTCCAATGTACAGAGTACTTCATGTCTGGAAATCGCTTTCACTTCCGTTGGGTTTTTTAATCCATGAGCATCATTCATATATGGCGGATTGGTTGTAACCACATCAAAGGAAGCCGCTCCGAAAATTCGGCTGGCTTCCTTGATATCTCCGTTTACAATTTCAATTTTTTCTTCCAGATGATTGAGATTCACACTTCTCGCAGCCATATCAGCAATCACATCCTGAATTTCCAGACCGGTAAAGTGTTCACCCTTTGTCTTGGCAGATAAAAGGAGCGGAATAATTCCTGTTCCGGTTCCCATATCCAGAACCTTTTCTCCCGGTTTTACTGTCGCAAATCCGGAAAGCAATACTGCATCCATACCAAAGCAAAAACCATCTGTTTTCTGAATGATTTTAAGACCATTTCTCTGTAGATCATCCAGACGCTCGTTCTCCATCAAATCTACTTGCAGATTTTCCATCGGATTAGTTGTCATCGAGCTTTGACTTCCCTTCTCTCTTCTCCAGTGCCTCCAGCTGCTTTAACTCCGCATCGTTAATATTGACTTTTTCTTTTCTTCTCTTCGGACGGAATTTCAGCTGATTTACTTTATATTCACGGATTTCCTTCTCATCACCGTTGATCGTTACAACCACTTTCACCAGCTGTCTTAAGATGCTGACACTGTGAACCTCACCTTTCAGACCATCATCCGTTGTTACATAGTCACCGATATTCGGAAGTTTCGCATTGAGTTCTTCGTAAGTTTCCTCTTCGTATTTTAAACAGCACATCAGTCTGCCGCATACACCGGAAATTTTTGTCGGGTTCAGAGACAGATTCTGTTCTTTCGCCATCTTGATCGATACCGGGATAAATTCTGGAAGATAAGATGCACAACAGAGCGGACGACCGCAGATACCGATACCTCCAACGATCTTTGTCTCATCTCTCACACCAATCTGGCGCAGCTCGATTCTTGTCTTGAACACAGAAGCCAGATCCTTTACCAGCTCACGGAAGTCGATTCTTCCGTCCGCAGTAAAGTAGAAAAGAACCTTATTGTTATCAAACGTATATTCTGTATCAATAAGTTTCATTTCCAGCTCGTGTTTTTTGATTTTTTCCAGACAGATCTTAAAAGCCTCTTTTTCTTTTTCTTTATTATTTCGCTCTGTCTCCTCGTCAGCTTCCGTAGCAACACGAATCACCGGTTTTAACGGCTGAACGACTTTATCATCATCCACATCATGTGCACCGAGCACGACATAACCGTATTCCACACCTCTCGCAGTTTCTACGATTACATGCTGTCCTGTTTTAATATCTTCGTCGCCCGGGCTGAAATAATAAACCTTTCCGGCCTTGCGGAAACGAACACCAATTACTTTTGTCATTTCTAATCTCCTTACAATGGATTCTTCATGGTCAGAAGCAGTAATTCCATTGCCAGTTCCATATTTACGTTGGCACTTAATCTGGTTCTCGCTGTATCAATCGACGCAAGAATCTTTTCCAGACCTGCATAATCCACTTTCTGCACCATTCCATTGATCACTTTATATTCATCTTTGAAAATCAGAAGATTCATATCTTTTGTCACTTTGTACATCAATACATCTCTGTACCAAAGCTGCAGCAGATCCAATACATCTTCCATATCAAAGTTCTGTTCTTTCATTTCACGGATATGATCCAACAAGGATACTATATCCATCGTGCTGATATTTTTTACCATCATCATAACTTTCTGATACAATTCTTTGAATTCATCAGAGGATGCCAGATGAATGGCTTTTCCCAAATTTCCCCGTGCAAATGCCGCACAGATCTCTGCTTCCTTCTCCGGTACTCCCAAATGCTCAGAAAGATAACTCTTTACCGTAAAATCTTTTAACGGCTTTAATTTTAACTGCACACATCTGGAAAGAATGGTCGGAAGAAACGCTTCCTGATTGGTCGTGATCAAAATGATCACTGCATAGGACGGCGGCTCTTCCATTGTCTTTAACAGGGCATTTTGCGCCTGCACGGTCATCTTCTCCGCCTCATCCACGATATAAATCTTATAATAGCTGCTATATGGACGAATCATGATCGTATCATTGATCTGTTCCCGAATATCATCCACACCGATGCTGTTTGGCTTTTCATGCTTTACATAGATCAGATCCGGATGATTTCCGCTGAGAACCTGCTTGCAGGAATGACATACCATACACGGCTCCTTGCCGCCCTTTTCACAGAGCAGAGCCATAGAAAAGGCGTTGGCAATGGATTTACGTCCGGTTCCTTCTTCACCGGTCAGAATATAAGCGTGGGAAATTTTATTATTCTCAATCGCCTTTTTGAAATGTTCTTTGATCATATCATTTCCAAGAATATCCTGGAAACCCATCACTTTATTCTCTGCCATTGCTACCCCTCCAGTCTGTGATTCTGTATAATTTTCTCAAGACATTGTTCCAGATTCAGATTGCAAAATCTTGTCTCAATATTCAGCCGCTTTAAATTCTCCTCAGAAAAATCTTTTTCATCAGCCAGATATCTTCTGCATACCTCCCGGTAATTGGGCTTTTTCTGACTATCTTCCCGCGCTACGGCCCGATGAAGGCGAATTCCATCCGGGACTTCAATATAAACCGGAATCAATACATCCGATCCAAAATACAGGCACATTTTTTCATAAGACTCCAATGTTCCTATCATCAGATACTGATTCTCTTTCTCAAGGTCAAACTGCCCATCGTCCATGGTAAAATAATTCCAAGGACCCATAACTGTCTGATAGGTACGGAGCTCTATCACTTTTCCTGAATTTTTGAATAACTCTAACTCATCATTTGTCGCAAAATGATACTCGACACCGTCTGTCTCACCTTCACGAATCGGGCGGGTCGTATATGGTACAATTGTTTTCAGTCCCGGACAGCGCTTCCGTAATTCTTTATACACGGTATCCTTTCCTGTGGCACTTTTTCCCATAATATAATAAATCCTGCCCATATCTTCTGCTCCGTTTTTCTAAAAATTCCAGACAAAGTTCATCTTTAATTGTAACACAAATCTCTATTCTTCCGCAACCGTTATTATTGAAGAAACCGTTGGATCTGCAAGCCCCTGCACAGAAAGCCCCATTTCAGAATACCATGTAACTCGCTCCAGGATTTCACCAGTAATTTTTTCTCCCGGAACAAGGATCGGAATTCCCGGAGGATATAAATATAAAAATTCCTGTGAAACTTTTCCTTCACTTTCTACCAACACACACTCTGCTCCGGCTGCATGCATAGCATCCGCAGGTCCCATGATCACCTTCGCTTTTGGCATTTCCTGCTTCTGATCATATGCAAGTTCTCTTTTGGCTCTCACTCTTCCATGTCTTACCAATTGAAGATCAATTTCCAACAGCGCATCTGCCAGTCGACGGTATCCATCTTTCGTATCCATCAGTGTGGTCATCCCTATCATATATTCCGGAGCACTCATTTCCATTTCTAAATG
Organism: Lachnospiraceae bacterium; assembly: GCA_017435025.1. Next base: position 21,846 of record JAFSFU010000200.1, read on the forward strand.
ATAGTTTTTTCTTAATATATCACTCAGATCTGCTCCGCTGAGACCGGATCCTTTCGTCGATATCACTATCTTTGACATATCCCAATCGTAAACGGACACTTCTTTGCAAATATCACGCTTCAAAACCTTTAACACTTTTAAATCATTTAATCGATTATAAAAAGCATTCAGCTGATCGGCATATTTTCTCATTTCCTCTCGTCCAATCTGGTCCATATATCGTATGCACTGCTCCATAGCAGCCAAAAATACATAGGACGGACTGGAACTTTGGAACATGCCTAGATACCGTTCCAGCTTTTTTGTATCAACAAATCCACGATTCACATGGAGAATTGCTGTTTGTGTGGGCGACGGCAGTGTTTTATGGAGACTTTGAATCACAAGATCGGCTCCACATGCGATCGCTGATTTTGGAAATTCATGTTCCGCAAACGGAAAATGCGCCCCATGTGCCTCATCCACGATCAATGGAACATGATGCCGATGGGCCACATCGGCAATAGCCCTTACATCCGAAACCACTCCCTCGTAAGTCGGAGATACGATCAGTACTGCCTTAATATTCGGATTTTCTTTAAGAGCAAGTTCCACATCTTCAGCCTCTATACCGCCATGAATTCCAAAATCTTTCAAATATCCCGGATATACATAAAATGGCATCAGATTTTGTAAAATCACTCCGTGAAATGCAGACTTATGACAATTTCTGGCCATAAGAATTCCATCTCCCGGCTTTGCACATGCACAGATAGCAGAAAGAATTCCACATGTACTGCCATTGACCAGATAATATGTCTGATCCGAACCATAAATCTTTGCAGCCTGATCCATGGACTCTTTTAAAATACCTTCTGCATGGTGCAGATTATCAAAACCATCAATCTCCGTAATATCGATCGAATAGAGATCCGGAAACGGTACGATGGATTTTCGTTTATGTCCCGGCATATGGAACGGATAATGATCCGATTCTCCATACGATTTTAACCGATCCAAAAGACTGTTTTCTGTCTCTAACATCCTACTCCTCCACGTCCCATCCGGTAAATGATCTTACTTCATCAAAAATTTCCCAGACTCTTGCTGTCTTCTCTTTTCCCACTGTATAAAATCCATTGCTTCCAAATACAGAACCGTCACAGCTGTCAATGGCAAGGCTCAATCCAAACTCCTGTCCGTCTTCACGAGTTAAAGTCAGAATACCCCAGTATGGACATTTGCCTTCCTGGAAAGGTTCTGCAGAGGAAAAAATCTCCTCCAATTCTTTTAATTCTTCCTGATCCGTAATATCAACCTTAATTTCTTCCTGCTGTTCACTGTTCCACAGGCGCATCGTAAGAGAGGCGCTTACAATATCTTTAATCTCTGAAATATCAGAAGCAGCAAAACCACAACGCTCTTTGGCAATCTCCAATGCCGCAGATGTAATTGGTCCCTCTTCTTCTTCCATCTCTTCGTACAAATCATGACTGACATAATACTGAAGTCCATAATAGCCGTACCATTCCGGAAGAATCAGCGCATCCGAAGATAAAATTTCCTCTTCTTCCTCCGGTGTAAGGATCACATATTCCAGTTTTTGTCTTCCATCTTCATATTTATAAACAACCAGATATCCTTCTTCGCCGCTTGGCGGTGTGAACCGTACATCTCTTTCGATCACACTTTCCAAATACGCACGGCCGGCATCTTCCTTCAGATATCGATACATGTAAGCCTTCACCAATTCACCCGGTTCTTCCATTTCGTCCGGCACAATGAGCAGTACTTCACTTTCTAGATTGTTATACAAACTTCTGATACCGGACAAACGGTATACGACACGCTCATCACCTGTCTGTTCGTTTCTATCTACAACAACAAAATCATCATCCTGCCAATATTGATCGTATCCATCAAAAATATTTTTTTTGTACTTCTGAAATGCAAGGATATAGCCATACCCTTCATCCGAAACCCTGCCGGCAAATGTAAAGCCGCTTTCAATCGGTTTCACATAAGAGAGCATATCCTCATCCATATCACGATACTTCACACCATCACTAAAATGATCTTCCAAATATCCCACTTCGGCAGCAATCTGCTCATCGGTCCATAAAACTTCCTGGACATTACTTGCCTGATATTCAAGATCTGCAGCTGTTTCTTCAGATATTTCCACAAAGGCGTCTTCTTTTTTATCACTGGTATCCGGATTCTCACTGCCACATCCACTGATCCACAAGCCTGCAGACAGAGCCAAAACTGTAATATATTTCCCACATTTCATCATATTTCCATATTTTTTCCACATACGATCACCACCTTAGCTTTATTTTAACATCTCACAATTTTCCGCACAAGTCATCCGAACAGATTTAAGCAAAGTGTAATGATTATGACAAACTTCTTACAAAAACAGGGAAACATACAGCTGCCTATGTCTCTCCAAACCAACATCAAGCACTGTACATTTCCCCAAATTTTAATAAAAACGATTCATTTGTCCACAAGCAGATCTGTTATCCCCAAAGATTATTCTCCAGTGCAAATTTGATCACAGTCAGAATGACAATCACCAGCATCACCGGCTTGATGATCTTCTCACCTTTTTTAATCGCCAGATTGACACCTACCAGGTTACCTGCAATGGCAGAAAGTGCCGCCGGTGCCGCAATCTCATAAGCCACATTTCCGGTCTTAATATAACTCACCAGAGCGATGGCATTGGTTAACACGATCAATACTTTTCCGTTACCGGAGGCAACCCTCGCATCATAATGCATGATCATGGTAAATCCAATGATCGCAACGGTACCTACACCCGGTCCAAAAAGACTGTTATAGAATCCCATGATCAGACCTACGATCAGTGCCTGTACAATGGTCTTCTTAGAAATCTCACTCTTCATGATCACATTTCTGGCATCCGTTTTTCTCAATACCATGACTAATGCAATCGCAGGAAGTGCCACCGTAATCGCCTTCTGAATGGTCTCTTCCGGAAGTAAAAAGATAATCTTCGTTCCAAAATAAGCTCCTGTCATGGCAGTGATTGCAGAAATCAATGCAATCTTCAGGTCAACCATATTTTTCTTAAAATATTTAATGGCTGAAACCAGGTTTCCCAAACCAGCCTGCAGCTTATTACAGCCATAAGCAGTTCGTATCGGAAGTCCGATCATCAAATACGTCGGAAGCGCAATTAAACCTCCGCCTCCGCCAATGGAATCAATAATGCCTGCTACAAAAAATATCGGAATGATGATCAATAGTTTTGTTATGTAATCCATATACTACCTCCTTACATACACATCAAACATATCACATTTTACATCCATAATCAATTTATATTCTTTTGATTTTCTATAACAAAAAAGCTCTTGGAAAACCAAGAGCTTTCTTCATGAGACATCGGGGATTCGAACCCCGGACAACTTGATTAAAAGTCAAGTGCTCTACCGACTGAGCTAATATCCCATATAACTTATTCAGTTATAATGCCCAGAACCGGAATCGAACCAGTGACACGAG
>JAFSFU010000201.1 GCA_017435025.1 Lachnospiraceae bacterium
AGTGAAATATGATGAATTTCTGCCGGATATTGTCCGCATGTCGGTACAGGTTCCAAACCGTCAGGCTTCAGCATATTCGAAGTATGTTGTCTGCAGGCGCTATGATTAAGAAAGGAAACGTTAGAAGTAATGACATTTCAGGATATTTTCAAATCTGGTTTTCTGGAGACGGTTTCCAGCGTGTCGATTCTGGATATGATATTGACCTTAGTATTATCACTTGCCATTGGTTTGTTTATTTTCTTCGTTTATAAAAAATGTTATTCCGGGGTCATGTATTCGGGCGGTTTCGGTGTGACGCTGATCGCAATGACAATGATCACTGCTCTTTTGATTCTGGCTGTGACCAGCAATGTGGTATTGTCTCTTGGTATGGTCGGTGCGTTGTCCATTGTGCGATTTCGTACAGCGATCAAGGAACCATCAGACATTGCCTTTTTGTTTTGGAGTATTGCGGCAGGTATCATTCTGGCGGCAGGTTTCATTCCACTGGCAGTGATCGGCAGCGCGTTTATCGGTATGATCTTGGTGATCTTTTCCGGCGACAAAAACGTAGATCGCCCATATATTCTGGTGGTTCATTGTGATTCGCAAGCGACGGAGAATCTTGCGAGAGACTTTGTCCAGCAGAAAGTGAGAAAACTGGTGCTTAAGAGTAAAAGTGTAGCACCTGGCTGTATTGAATTAAACTATGAGATTCGCTTGAAAGATGAAGAGAGCGGTTTTGTAAATGAGTTGGCAGAAATTTCCGGAGTCAGCAATATCGTTCTCGTGTCGTACAACGGCGACTATATGAATTAGGGAATGCTGAAAGAAAAATATATTGATTTTGTTTGTATAGCAGGAATGGTATGTGCTGTTCTTCTGACAATTGTATTTATGAACGGGGAATCGTTAGGATTGAAGTCCTCAGTTCGCAATCCGGTTTACGAAACCAAATTGTTTGATGACAGCTATGTACATATTATTGACATCGTGATTGATGACTGGCAGAGTTTTTTGGATGAAGGTATGGAAGAAGAATATCAGTCATGCACGATGATCATTGATGGCGAGACGTTTGAACATGTGGGCCTGCGGGTGAAAGGAAATAATTCCAGAAGGTTGACGAACAAATATGGTCTGGAACGTTACAGTCTGAAAGCGGAGTTTGATCACTATCATGCCGGAAGCTACCACGGTTTGGATAAATTCTCACTGGATTCGTCGTTCCAGGATAATAGCTATTTAAAGAACTGGATCGCCTATGACATGATGGAATTTATGGAAGTTCCGTCGCCTCTCTGCAGTTATACCTGGGTGCGTGTCAACGGCGAAGACTGGGGACTGTTTTTGGCAGTGGAAGAGCCGGAAGAGGCTTTTGCCAGAAGAAATTTTGGGAAAAACCATGGACAGCTGTACAAACCGGACTACAAGTCTTTGAATGCGGAGAATGCGGATGTGGCGCTTCGATACGTGGATGAAGACGCAGGAAGTTATGACAATATTTTCCGGACGGCAAAGTTTGATATCGGTAAAACGGATAGACAGAGGATGATCGATGCCCTGCGAATCCTATCGACAGGAAAAAGTCTGGATACTGCAGTGAATATCGATGCGGTGCTTCGATACTTCACTGTGCAGGTTTTTGTTGTCAATCTGGACAGTTATCTTGGTAAAACCGGGCACAATTACTTTTTATATGAGGAAAACGGAAAGCTTAGTATGTTACCATGGGATTACAACCTGGCATTTGCCACATATTCTCTGGGAATGCCGGAACCAATCAATGATGCGGAGATGTATGTGAATTATCCGATCAACACGCCGGCATCCGGTGAGATTATGAGAAATCGTCCATTGTATCACCAAGTAATGCTCCAGCCAGAGTATTTTCAGCAGTATCATACATATTTTGACCAGTTGATCGAAGAATACTTTGAGAGTGGATTGTTTGAGGAAAGGCTGGGGAAAATCTCTGAACTGATACGTCCGTATGTGGAAAAAGATCCGACGGCTTTCAGTTCCTATGAAGATCATTTGGTTGCAGTAGAAACGATTCGTGAGTTTTGTCTGCTTCGCGCGAAAAGTGTGAGAGGACAATTGAACGGCAGTATCCCGGCGACTATTCGTGGGCAGCAGGAGGATAAAAGTAGTTTTGTCGACGCATCGTCCATTTGGCTGCCGGACATGGGCGAGATTGCGGATCTGAAAGATGGGATCAGATAATAATATCAAATGTAAGGATAATGGAAAAAGCAGGCATGATAAATGTCTGCTTTTTTGCGTATATTAAAAAGAAAAAGCGAGGTGTCTGAATGGAAGATCATACATTAAAACTTTTGCAGGAGTGCAGCCAGGGATGCAAGATGGGAATAAAAAGCATGGATCAGGTATTGGGCTATGTTTCGGATCCTAAATTGAAACGCGTGATCGAAAAGTACAGGGACGAGCATAAGCGATTGGATTCTGAAGCAGATCAGCTGCTTATGTGGCATGGTAAGAACGGGAAAGAACCGGAGAAAATGGCCTCAGCCATGTCCTGGGTGGGTACGGAAATGAAGATGATGATGCGGGACGATGACAAGCAGGTGGCAAAGATCATGACAGACGGATGCAACATGGGAATCAAAACCATTGTTGGATATAAGAATGATTGCTCCGGAGCGTCCAAATCCAGCATGAAAGTGGCTGAGGATCTGGTGAAGATGGAGGAGAAGTTCCGCGAGGAACTGAAGGCGTTTTTATAGAAAAATCATATTTGGAGTCTATATACAGAATATAGCTTTTTTCTGTATATAGACTTTTTATGATGTAACGCCTGTGTTGAAACTCCTTCCTTTTTGTGTTAAAATATACGGCATATATGAGATACAAGCTGGAGGATGGAGCATGGAGATGATCCGTGAAAAGATGGCTGAAAAGCTGAGAGAAGCCGAAAGAGTTTTGATCGGTATCGGTTCGGAATGGAAACAGGGGGAGCCGGAACGAGAGATGATGGTGGAATCAGCAATAAAAGCGTTACATAAAATGATAGCAGACAAAGATTATTTTGTAATTTCCACATTGCCGAAAGAGGATTTAGAGCGCCTGCACCTGGATCCGGCGCGCACAGTGGCGCCGTTGGATGAGGATTTGACAGAAGAGCAGTGGAACCACTATACGGAGTGGTTGGCGAGAACTCTGAATCGCAAGCTGGTGCTTTTGGAGCTGGGAGAAGGATTTTTGCATCCGTCTCTGATTCGCTGGCCGTTTGAGAAGACTGCGCAGATCAATTATAAAGCCCATCTGTATCGTGTCCACAAAACATTCTATCAGATTACAGATGAGATAAAAGATAAAGCAACGGCTGTCAAGGGAGATTCGGTAGAATTTCTTGCGGACTGGAATTAGGGGAGGCGAACAATGGCGGCGATCAGCAATGACTGGCTAGCTCCAATGAGCGGCGAGTTTCGAAAACCTTATTATAAAAAATTATATGAAACCGTTATGTCTGAGTATCAGACGAAGGAAGTTTACCCTGCACCGGATGATATTTTTAATGCCTTTGCATTTACTCCTTTAGCAAATGTGAAAGTGGTAATTCTGGGACAGGATCCGTACCATGAGCCGGGGCAGGCCCACGGGCTCTGTTTTTCTGTTAAACCGGATGTGAAAATTCCCCCGTCCCTGGTAAATATTTATCAGGAACTGCGCGAGGACTGTGGATGTTATGTTCCGAATAACGGTTATCTGAAAAAATGGGCGGATCAGGGTGTACTGCTTTTGAATACGGTCTTGACCGTTCGTGCCCATGCAGCCAATTCCCATAAAAACATCGGATGGGAAGAATTCACCAATGCAGCAATTCGTGTTCTGAATGAACAGGATCGACCGATGGTATTTATCTTATGGGGAAAACCGGCGCAGATGAAGAAGGCGATGTTGAATAATCCCAATCACTTAATCCTGGAGGCGCCGCATCCAAGCCCGCTTTCCGCGTACCGTGGATTTTTTGGCAGCAGACCGTTCAGCAAGACAAACAAATTCCTGGTTTCCCATGGACTTGACCCGATTGACTGGCAGATAGAGAATATAGGAGAATAGTATGAATGCAATTCTTGAGTTTTTAAAAGTTGTAGTTTTTGGCCTGGTAGAAGGTTTTACCGAGTGGCTTCCGATCAGCAGTACCGGCCATCTGATCTTAGTAGAAAATATTGTACACCTCAATGCATCTGAGAATTTTATGAACGTATTCCGCGTGGTGATCCAGCTGGGTGCGATCATGGCAGTTGTTGTTCTGTATTTTAGAAGGCTAAATCCGTTTGACCCGAAAAAGAGCGAGACGCAGAAGCTGAATACCTGGCATTTGTGGTTTAAGATCATTCTGGCATGTCTGCCGGCGGCGTTAGTCGGAATTCTGTTGGATGATATTTTGGATAAGTATTTGTATAATCCGTATGTGGTGGCTGCTATGCTGATCATCTATGGTATCCTGTTCATTGTTCTGGAAAAGCACAATGAATTTGTGGATTTTCCGATTAAAAAAGTATCCCAGATCAATTATATGAATGCTTTTTACATCGGCTTGTTCCAGCTCCTGGCTTTGATCCCAGGCACATCCAGATCCGGAGCCACGATCCTTGGAGCAATGCTTCTTGGCTGTTCCAGAACAGCGGCATCCGAATTTACCTTTTTCCTTGCGATCCCGGTTATGTTCGGTGCGAGCTTACTGAAGATCTTCCGTTATGGTTTTGCATTTACGGTAGCTGAGTATTTTTACCTGATCATCGGTATGCTGGTGGCTTTTGTGGTTTCCATGTATTCGATCCGATTCCTGATGGATTATGTAAAACGTCATGATTTCCGTTTCTTCGGATACTACCGCATTGTTCTCGGTGTGATCGTGCTGATCTACTTTGGATTGATGGCACTGCTCAGTTTATAAGTTTTATGATAATACATCGGCCGCCTGTCTTTTGCCGGGCGGCCGGTTTTTGCAGTTTGTGTTTTATGATTTCACAAATAGATTATACTTTTTTCACATATTCATCACAAATCGATGGTAAACTTTAGGTACAAAATAAGAACAGAATAGTTTGAAATGTTTCATACAGAGAAAGGAGAAAGCTTATGATGTATGATGAGAATAAATGGAATGAGAATGAGAATGAGCAGAATCCGAGTGAGACGGTAGTGGACAGTACCGAGGAGGAGCAGGTAACGCACTCTGCCAGTCCGGAAGGAAATACACAGGTGGATTCGGAATCCGGCACCTATCGCTGGAGCAAGTATCAGGACCAGAATGGTCCGGCATCCAGCCAGCAGGAAGAGAACGATCAGCAGTACAGAAGTCCGTATCCAAAAGGATATTATGAAAATCCGAATTCGAATCCAAGCATGAACCGTCAGCAGCAGAGCGGATATAACTACCAGAGCCAGAATTATCAGTACCAGAACAGACCGAATTACCAGTATCAGGGCGGGCAGAACCAGCCGCCGAAGAAGAAAGGTTCTCTGTTAAAGAAAGCTGCATTGATCGTGGCAGGAGCTCTTTTGTTTGGCGGAGTTTCCGGCGCGACCATGTTCAGTGTGAACCGTGTGGCGGAAATTCTTTTCCCGTACGAAAATGAAAATAAAGCTGCAGCAGAGACACAGGCTGCACTGGAAAACACACCGGTTGTCCAGGAATCGGTAAAAGCACCGGTGGAGACAACTTCCACAGGTGTTGTGATCGAAGACGTTTCTCCGATCGTAGATGCAGCAATGCCGTCCGTTGTGGCGATCACAAATACGACTCTCTACAAGAGCAGCACATGGTTTGGTCAGACACAGACGTATGAGATCCCGAGCAGCGGTTCCGGTATCATTGTAGGCGAGAATGACACAGAGCTGCTTGTAGTGACCAACAATCACGTAATCGAAGATTCCACAAGTATTTCTGTAACCTTTATTGATGAGACAACGGTGGATGCGGCGATCAAAGGTACGGACTCTGCATCCGACTTAGCCGTGATTGCAATCCCGCTGGATGAAATTTCTGATGAAACAAAATCCAAGATCAAAGCAGCGACCATCGGTGATTCTGATTCCCTGAAGATGGGACAGGGCGTGATCGCCATCGGTAATGCGCTTGGTCACGGACAGAGTGTAACTGTTGGTCATGTCAGCGCCTTGAACCGTGAGATTACAGTAGACGGTATCACAAAGACGGTAATTCAGACAGATGCGGCAATCAATCCGGGAAACAGCGGCGGCGCGCTCTTAAATGCAAAGGGTGAACTGGTTGGCATCAACGAAGCGAAATATTCTGATGAATCTGTTGAGGGTGTAGGATATGCGATTCCGATCTCTCTGGCAATGGATATTATTGAAGATCTGAAACTTCGCACTACGAAGATCGAGGTGGATGAGAGCGAGCAGGGCTATATCGGAATTCAGGTTCAGAATATTGATTCTATGACGGCTCAGATGTACGGTATGCCGGAAGGTGTCTATGTGTATAAGATTACAGAGAATTCTGCAGCATCCGAATCTGATTTGAGAGAAAAAGATATTATTACGGAGTTCGACGGAGAAAAGATCCGTACCAATGCAGACCTGACGAATATGCTTACGTATTACAAAGCCGGAAGCACTGTAACCGTGACGGTTCAGTCCCTGGAAAATGGCGAATATGTGGAACGTGAGGTGGAGATTACTTTGAAGAACCGTCCGCAAGAAGACGAGGCGGAAGAAGAGTAACAGCCTAGATTATAACAGAAACAGAGCATCGTTGAAATCAATATAGGATTTCAGCGATGCTCTTTGTGTTTCTGCTTGCGGGAAGAAAGGAAATGTCTTATAATAATTGCTTGTATAGTCAAACTATGTAGAGCTACGGTCACGAGCTGACATGACCATGAAATAAGGAGAACGAACTTGGAAGATAAAGATATGAACAGAAACGAATCGAACGGGGATGAGTATGAGAAGATTTGTTTTGTGTGCCGCAGATCGGAGAGCAAAGCCGGCAAGATGGTAACCATGCCGCCGGGAATCGATATCTGTGCCGACTGTATGCAGAAAGCATTCGATACGATCAACCAGAGTGGATTTGATATGAGTTCCCTTGCAGGAATCACACCGGATATGCTTTGGAACGGAGGTATGCCGGCAGGAATGTGGCAGATGCCGCCGAATATGAGTGCGACTGTGAAGAAAGATGCAGAGCCAAAAGCGGAAACCCCGAAAACTGAAATGAAGCCGGAAGATGCTGTTCAGAAGAATAATGAAGAAAAAGAGAAGGAAGATTCGTCTGAAGATGTCATCGAAACGGAAGCCGAAGTTGTAGAGGACGGCGAGGAGGAAACTTCCCAGGATCCGTTTGGCGGAGCGATTCCGTTTGGAAACATGGGCTGGGGGATCCCGATCGGTCAGATCGATCTTGGTGCACTCTCCGGCAAGAAGCGTGTAAAGAAGAAAAACAAAAAGAAAAAAGAACTGATCAAACTCAGCGAGATTCCGGCCCCGCATGTGATCAAAGAGCAGCTGGATGAGTATGTGATCGGTCAGGAGCAGGCGAAGAAAGTGATCTCAGTTGCCGTATACAATCACTATAAACGCGTGTTTGAGCGCACATCACCGGATGCAGCCAAATATGATACAGGAGTGGAGATCGAGAAGTCCAATATTATGATGATCGGACCGACCGGAAGCGGTAAGACGTATCTGGTTAAGACTCTGGCGAAGCTTTTGAATGTGCCGTTAGCAATTGCAGACGCTACTTCCCTGACAGAGGCCGGTTACATCGGTGACGACATTGAGAGTGTAATTTCCAAACTACTGTCCGCAGCTGACAATGATGTGGAGCGTGCAGAGATGGGTATCGTATTCATCGATGAGATCGATAAGATTGCGAAAAAGAAATCTACCAGCACCCGTGATGTCAGCGGTGAGTCCGTACAGCAGGAGCTTTTGAAACTGCTGGAAGGAGCTTCTGTGGAAGTGCCGGTGGGAACGAACCAGAAGAATGCGATGACTCCGATGGAGACCATCAACACAGATAATATCTTATTTATCTGCGGCGGTGCATTCCCGGATCTGGAAAACATCATCAAAGAGCGTATGACTGAGCAGGCATCCATCGGTTTTGGTGCTGATCTGAAGGACAAATACGATGACGACCCGAACATTTTGCGTCACGTGACCAACAAAGATCTTAGAAACTTTGGTATGATTCCGGAGTTTTTGGGACGCCTGCCGGTGACAGTGACGTTACAGGGCCTGACAAAAGATTTCCTGGTACGTATTCTGAAAGAACCGAAAAATGCGATCTTAAAGCAGTATAAGAAGCTTCTTGAGATGGATGAAGTGGAGCTGAAGTTTGATGACGATGCGCTGGAATGGATCGCGGAAGAGGCCATGAAGAAAGAGACCGGTGCCAGAGCGCTCCGTGCCATTATGGAAGAATTCATGCTGGATATCATGTACGAGATTCCGAAGGATTCCAATATCGGTGCAGTAACGATCACGAGAGCGTATCTTGAGAAGCGCGGCGGTCCACGCATTGAAATGCGCGGCGCCATGCTGTTAGAGAGTAAATAAGAAAACTTTATAGACGAAGGTTTAGAAATGCCTGGTAGAGATCCAGCGTTCCGTATCCGAATTCACGATTTGGGTAGGTGAGCGCTGGATTTCTTTTTGCGCCGCGAATCAGGTAGGTTTTGATCGTTGATGAGTTCATATAATCATCGTTGCCTTCCAGGATGCCCCAGTGAAGCAGCAGGGCGGCGGCGCCGGCCACATGGGCAGTAGCGGCTGATGTGCCGGTTACACGTGTGTAGGAAGTGGAGGTGATGGGACCGGTTTGTGCAGCAGGCGGCAGTGCCGCACTCAGAATATCTACGCCGGGAGCTGCGATCTCCGGCTTGATCTGACCGGAGCGGCTGTAACCGCGGCTGGAGTGAATGTAGATACCATCGGTGGTGTGGTCATAAGCACCGACAGTGATGGGATACTGGGCATTTCCGGGCCCGGTGATGATCGTATCCGGATCCGGACGAAGAAAGGCAGTTCCGTCAGAGATAAATCCCCGGGAAGGAAGCCAGATATGGAAGGTGTCTGAGACATCCAGCACGTTGGTTATCACAATGGTCCAAATGCCGGGCAGCGGATCACGAAAACGAAGGAAGATTACCTGACCTCCGGAAGAATTGACAACAATCCGGGAATAGACCGTAATTTCGGTTCCTTCCACCAAGAAGTTCAATGTTTCAGCTTCCTCACTTCTGGCGGGAAGTCCCTGGATCACCTGACCGGTGGGGGAGATGAAGCCGATGGTGTACACGCCGATGTTCTGTGCCCAGAGTTCCATGGAAAAGCCTGTCTCGTTCTCACCAACCAGCAGCTCTACCTTATGAACATTGTTACTGGGGGTGGTGGTTCCTCGGTAATGATGACCAAATCCGGTTTCGTTTCCTGCGGCAGTTACAAAGCAGGTTCCGGTGAAGCTGCTCATTTCATTCAGCATGATTTCCAGATTGGACCGCCCCACATGGTCCCCCATGTTGGTTCCAACTCCAAGGCAGATAACGAGAGGGGTGGCATATCGGCGGGCCAGGGTAAATAAGTAGGTGATACCCAGCATAATATCGCTTTCCTGAAAGGCATCGGCATCTTCGCGGATCAGGAAAAAGTCCCGCAGATACCGTTTTGCGGGCTTGAGCTTCACGACCCCGATGTATGCATTGGGGACTGCGCCGGTGAAGCCTGCAGCTTCATCGCGGGAACCGACGGCGATGGAGGCGAGAGCTGTCCCATGGCCGTTGGTGTCGATGGATGGAACCAGATTCAGAGGAGTCTGGGACTTCAGGGCATCATCAATCTGTTCTTTGGTGTAGGTCATCCCGGCTGCCTGATCCCAAATGCCCAGGATCCTTGTGGATCCACTGAAATCCTGAAATAACGGAAGCCGATAGTCGATACCGGTGTCTATGAAACCAATCATGACACCGCGCCCACCATTTGTCAGTGGAGGTAATTCGGACGCAGAAAGGATTCCGGAGGCATCCATACTGTTGAGATCCAAAAGTGAATAGAGTTTGGGAATGGAAGCGTAGGCAGCTGTGGAAAGAAACTGATCCCGGACAGTCTCCAGTGGATAATGGAGGACAGCGAATTGATAATTAACAAAATCAACACAGTCTGCCTGTGTTGTATTTAAAAATTCCTCCGGAGTGACAAAATAGCGGACGATGAAATCTGCATAATCCTCAGAGAGTGAATTGGAGATGCATGGCATGTTCATACTCCGATAAAAGTTGTTTATAATATATGTATAAGAAAACTGTTTGGTGAAATGGCATTGAGAAGTGTCGGCAAAGGCCCGATTCCAAGGAAAGATATGGACGGAGCTGGAAAAATGGTGTAAGATAAAGGGAAGAAAGGGGAATTGCCATGTTTGGATTTCTGACATTAGGAACAACCCTGACCTTTGTGGATCAGGCGTGCAAAGCGAAAATCGAAGAGCAGAAAGATGATACATTTCCGAGAGAACTGGATGGTTCCAAAGGAATGATCAAATTGCATAAGAATCACAATGAGGGGTTCAGTCTGGGCCTCTTTAAAGGAAGCAAAGCGGTTGAAACGGTTCCGTTGTATCTGAATTCCGGACTGGCCGGAATCTGGTTCTATCTTATGGGGACCAAAGGCCGGATGCTGGAGAAACTGGCGGTGACATTTGCGCTGGCCGGCGGTATCAGTAACCTTTATGACCGTATGAAGCGAGGTCATGTGGTGGATTATTTCAGCATCGAATGGAAGTTTTTGAAAAAGCTGGTATTTAATTTGGGCGACATGTTCATCTTCCTGGGTTCAGGATTGATGCTTGTCGCGAGTCTGATCGATGCAGTGAAAGATGTTCGGAGGAAAAAGTAATGAAACAGTATGATTATCTGCTTGTTGGAAGCGGATTATTCGCAGGTGTATTTGCATACTTTGCGAAAAAGGAAGGAAAGAAGTGCCTGGTTCTCGAAAAGAGAGATCATGCAGGCGGTAATATCTATAATGAAGAAGTGGAAGGAATCAATGTGCACAAATACGGTGCCCATATTTTCCACACAAGCAATAAAGAAGTCTGGAATTTTGTCAACAGTCTGGTGGAGTTTAATCGCTACACCAATAGTCCGGTCGCGAACTTTAAAGGCGAGATGTACAATATGCCGTTCAATATGAACACCTTCAGCCGCATGTGGGGAATCTCCACACCGGCGGAGGCGAAGAAGATCATTGACGAGCAGAGAAAAGCAATCGTCGGTGAGCCGAAGAACCTGGAAGAGCAGGCGATCAGTCTGGTGGGCACCCATATTTATGAGAAACTTGTGAAAGGTTATACTGAAAAACAGTGGGGAAGAGACTGCAAAGATCTCCCGGCATTTATTATCAAGCGCCTTCCGGTTCGCTATACGTACGATAACAACTATTTTAACGATCTGTACCAGGGAATTCCGATCGGCGGATACAACAAGATCACAGAGAAGTTGTTTGAAGGATGCGAGGTCCGCCTGAATACGGATTACCTTGCAAATAAAGAAGCGTATGATGCGATGGCAAAGAAGGTAATCTACACCGGAACCATCGACAGTTATTTCGGTTATCAGTTCGGCAAGCTGGAGTACAGAAGTCTTCGTTTTGAACATGAGGTTCATGATACCGACAATTTCCAGGGAAATGCGGTGATCAACTATACGGATCGCGAGACTCCATATACAAGAATCATTGAACATAAGCACTTTGAATTCGGTACACAGCCAAAGACGGTGATCACAAAAGAATACCCGGCTGAGTGGACCGAGGGTATGGAGCAGTACTATCCGGTCAACGATGCGAAAAACCAGGAGTTATATCAGAAATACGCAGCTCTGGCAGCCGAAGAGTCCAACGTGATCTTTGGCGGCCGCCTCGGTGAGTATAAGTACTATGATATGGATAAGGTGATCGAGTCTGCGTTTGCATGTGTGAAAAAGGAGTTTGGCCATGCATGATTTTTATGATGCGGAGGTCCTGAAAGAACTGCAGAACACAGAGCTTTCCATGTTGAAAGATTTCATGGAACTGTGTGATGCCAACGGACTGATCTATTTCGGTATCGGCGGAACAGGAATCGGTGCGCTGCGCCATCAGGGTTTCATCCCGTGGGATGACGATATCGATATTGCCATGCCAAGAAAAGATTTTGAGAAATTCCTGAAACTGGTGAAGAAGGAATGGAAGAGCAAATATTACATTTTAAATAATAAGACCAATGAGAATTATCCGATGATGACCACTCGCCTCTGCAAGTGCGGAACGGTATTTCAGGAGGCAGTGATGAAGGATGTGGATTGTCCGTTCGGAATTTTCCTGGATCTTTATGTGATGGACAACATTGCAGACGGCAAGATTGCTCTGCAGGTGCAGGCGTGGACTGCATGGTTCTGGAGCAAGATGCTGGTTTTGGCTTGTATGGAGAAGCCGTATCTGGCACAGACCGGCTGGAAGGCAGACCTGATCTGGGCCGTGTGCCGTATGGTTCACAGGACGATCAAGGTGCTGGGAATCCGACCGGCTGTATTCCGTGCGCACTGCGAGTCTGCATGTCGGAAATACGAGAAGGTCAATACAAAGAGAATGGCATTCCTGCCGGATACCAATCCGTTTTGGAATGTGGTCAATAAAGAGAAGATGTTTCCGATCCTGAAACTGCCGTACGAGGATACAACAATGGCATTTACCAGTGATATTGATGAGGTAATGCGCAGCCAGTACGGTGATTATATGGTAATGCCGCCGGAGGATAAGAGAAAAACTCATTATCCGTACAAGCTGCAGTTCCGTCCGGGAGAGGATGCGCAGGTGTAGGGTGCCTGTAAAAGGAGAATGCATATGTGCTATGTAAAAGAATGCGTCAGAGATGTGGTACGTATCGGCGGACGCCAGGGACGTGCCGAGTTTCTGCGTCTTGATATGAATGAAAATCCGGAGGGATTGCCGGAGGAGTTCATCAATAAGATCAAAGAGGAGCTGACACCGGAGTTTTTCTCCACCTATCCGGAACCGGAAAAGTTTCTGCATCTTCTGGCAGAGTATCTTGGGGTGCAGAGAGAGAATGTCTGCGTTACCAATGGCTCCGATATGGCGATCCGCTATCTGTTTGAGGTGTTCGGACGGCCGGGCTCTTCCGTGCTGACCGTTGCCCCGACCTTTGAGATGTACCGGGTCAACTGCTGGATCTTTGGTCTGAACCATAAGCCGGTGATGTATAATCCGGATTTTACACTGGATTTTGATAAGGTGCTGGATGCGATCACAGAAGAAGTGAGCATTGTCTCCGTGCTGAATCCGAATAATCCGATCGGTACGGTTTATACGGACGAGCAGCTGGATGCGATCGCCAAAAAGGCGAAAGAAGTGGGTGCTCTTGTGATCGTGGATGAAGCATACCATTATTTCTACGACAAGACGTTTTTGAATAAGATTTTTGAATATGACAATGTGGTGCTGATCCGCACCTTCTCCAAACTGTTTTCTGTGGCAGCCGTACGTCTTGGATTTATTGTGGGACCTGCCGAGCTGATCCGCTATGTGTGGAATGTCCGTCCGACTTTTGATACCAATGCGGTAGCATTGAAATTTGGTGAGAAACTTCTCACTGAGCCGGGGCTTTGTGAAAGTCTTGTGGCGATCGAGAAGGAAGGCCGCGAGTATCTTCTGAAGAGTTTAGAGGAACACGGATATGAGTATTTCGCCCAGAACGGCAACTATGCGTTTATTAAGACAAAGACACCGGTTCCACGGGTGAAAGAACGTCTGGAAGAAAAGAAAATCCTGATCAAAACATATGGACAGGAGATGTTGAAGGATTATATCCGCATTTCTACGGGAAGCAGGAAGATCATGGAACAATTCACAAAAGCATTGTATGAGGTGGATCAATAATGAAAGCGTTTATTCTGGCAGCAGGAAGAGGAACAAGAATCAGTAAATACCTTCCGAATATTCCGAAATGTACGGTGGATGTGGGTGGACAGCCGTTAATCCGTCAGACTGCGGAAATGCTGATCAAAAATAATATCGAGCCGACGATCATCGTTGGCTATCGCCATGCGGAGATCGAAAAAGTTCTCGAGGGACTTAAGGTAAATATTGTGTACAATCCGTTCTTCGATGTGACCAACAGCATCGGCTCTCTCTGGATGGCAGAAAATGCAGGATTATTCTCCATGGATGAGCCGGAGGACTGCATCGTTGCAAACGGTGATGTGTACTGGAGTCAGGAGATCCTGGATTTTGTGATGGCACAGAAGGAGGAAGTGATCCTTCTTGCGGATTCTGACCGGGTACTGGACGGAGATTATTTCTTTGGTACCGAGAACGGCATGCTGCGCCGTTACGGAAAACAGCTGACCCTGGAAGAGCGAGATTGTGAATATACGGGAATTGTGGCCATGAAAACATCGTTTGTGCCGCGTTTCTTAAAGAAATTAAATGAACTGATCGACGCCCAGTGCCATGGAAAATGGTGGGAGGACGCGATCTACAGTCTGAGCGGGGAGGAAGATATCCCGGTCAAAGATATCAAGGGACATTTCTGGGCGGAAGTAGACTTTATCGAAGACTATCGCCGTATTCTGGATTATGTCTCAGAAAAGACAGGAATTAAGACAAATGGAAGCATTATCACGCCTGATCATCGGTAACGATAGGGGCGATCTGGAAAAGCGGAACATCGCCTGGAACATTGTTGGAAGTTTTCTGTATGCGTTCGCATCGATGGTACTCTCCATCGCAGTGGTGCAGATTGCGGGCGAGGATGACGGAGGAATCTTTACCTTCGCTTTCTCCACGTTTGGCCAGCACATGTTCATGATGGCATATTTTGGAATCCGTCCGTTCCAGATCACCGATACGGGAAATAAATATACGTTTGGCGAATATCTGGGATTGCGTTTGTTCACCTGTGCGGCGGCACTTTTGGTGGGAATCGGATACGTTGCAGTCAATGATTATACCTTGAAAAAAGCGGCAACCGTTTTTTTGATGGTAGCTTATAAGGTGATCGATGCTCTGGCTGATACTTATGAGGCAGAGTTTCAGAGAAGCGGAAGATTGTATCTGACCGGAAAGTCCAATGCATTCCGAACCATTATTTCCGTGACGGTATTCCTTACAGTCCTGGCGACAACAAAGGATCTGGTCACAGCAAGCATTGCGGCAGTCGGAGCCCAGGTGGTTGGATTTGTGGTGTTTGATGTTCTGGTGATCCGGGAACTTCCGAACATTGACTGGACTTCCCGTTCCGGACAGAGATTTCGCTTGTTGAGAGACAATACTTTATTGTTTTTCTCAGTTATTTTGGATTTTTATATTTTTTCGGCATCCAAGTATGCCATTGAAGGCTGTATGGCGGACCGCGATATGGCTATCTATGGTGCGATCTTTATGCCGACCAGCGTGATCAACCTGGTGGCAGGATTTGTCATCCGTCCGTATATGACAAAAATGTCCATCAGTTGGGAACTTTCCAAACTGAAACAGTTTGTGGGTATCATTGGCAGATTGGCAGTGATCATCGCTGCACTGACAGTGCTGGCGCTCGGTGGAGCATGGTTCTTAGGAATTCCGGTTCTGAGCCTGCTGTATTCCAATATCAGTTATGCGTTAGCTGACTGCAGACCGGCCTTCATGCTGATCATTTTGGGCGGTGCGTTAAATGCATTTATGAATCTGTTCTACTATGCTCTGATCATCATGAAGATGCAGAAATATATTTTCGGTGTCTATGGTGTTGTGGCGATGATGGCAGTGCTGATCTCCACTCCGTTTGTTCGCTGGGGTGGAATTTTCGGCGGCGCTCTGGCTTATGCGATCCTGACGGCAGCTCTGATGGCGTTCTTTGGAGTGTTTGTATTATTTGGAGTCATGAAGAAAGTGAGGGACAAACGTTGAGCAAACTTCATGCGTTTGTAATCTGTGCATATAAGAAAAGTCCATACCTGGAGGCATGTATCCGTTCGCTTTTGAAGCAGACGGTGAAATCGGATGTGTACATTGCAACATCCACACCATCCCCCTATATTGAGAAGCTGGCTGCCAAATACCGGGTGCCGGTTTGGGTAAGAGACGGAGAGAGCAGCATCGGAGCCGACTGGCTGTTTGCATGGCAGAAAGCCGGTGCGGACCATGCGTTGGTGACGATTGCCCATCAGGATGACAAATATCATAAAAACTATACAAGAGAACTATTGAAATCCTACGAAGCGTACCCGGATATGACCGTATTCTGTTCTGATTATGTGGTGCTCAAGACGAAAGAGGAACATTTGGAGGATGGTACTCTGTATCCGGCAGGAACAAAACTGATCGCGGGAGATTTTGTTCGTTTTGTAAAAAAAGTTTTGCGCGTGCCGCTGCGTCTCCATTTCCTGGCAGACCGCAACTGGATCAAAAAAAGTGTTCTCATGTTCGGTAATTCGGTATGTTGTCCGACTTGTACTTATAACCACGACTTGATCGGAGATGAGATGTTTCAGTCGGAATATCCGTTTGCACTGGATTGGGACAATCTGTATGAGCTGGCGAAACGTCCGGGCAGATTTATCTGTTCCGAAAATCCGTTGATCGCGTATCGTGTGCACGACGGGGCGACCACAAAACAGTGTATTGAGGATAACCGCAGAAGCCGGGATGAGATTGCCATGTTCCGGAAAATGTGGCCGGACTGGATCGTAAATATACTGATGCATTTTTATAAAAAAGCTTATGATGCTTACGGAGAATAGAGATGAAGATTGATGTAATTATTCCGGTTTACCGTCCTGGCTCCAGATTTTTGGAGATTTTAAGACGTTTGGCGGCTCAGACAAGATCGGTGAACCGAATCATCATTATGAATACAGAGGAAGATCTTTGGAATGACTGGGTGGAAGAATTACCGATTGGAAGTCTTCCGGAGAATCTATCGGTATTCCATGTGACAAAAGAAGAATTCGACCATGGTGCGACCAGGGATCTTGGCATCATGCAGTCGGATGCAGATATTTGTGTTTTGATGACCCATGATGCCATGCCGGCCAATAAGAAGCTGATTGAGCGACTTACGGATGGTCTTTTGGAAGACGAGAGCATTGGTGCGGCTTATGCAAGGCAGATGCCGGAGCAGGACTGCAGCGTGATCGAGCGCTATACCAGAAGCTTTAACTACCCGGAAGAGAGTCGTGTGAAAACGAAAGAGGATCTTCCGGAACTGGGAATCAAGACGTATTTTTGTTCCAATGTATGCGCTGCCTATAAGCGTGACGTATATATGGAGCTGGGTGGATTTATTAAAAAGACAATTTTTAACGAAGATATGATCTATGCTGCAAAGCTGATCGAGCATGGTTACGGAGTGGCATATGTGGCAGATGCACGTGTGGTTCATTCCCACAATTATACCGGCGCACAGCAGTTTTGCAGAAACTTTGATCTGGCAGTATCCCAGAAGGATCATCCGGAAGTATTTGAGGGAATCCGTTCTGAAAGCGAGGGAATCCGTCTGGTGAAAAAGAATGCGGAATACCTGATGAAGAAGGGAAAAATTCATTTGATCCCGAAACTGGTCTATATGAGCGGATGCAAATACTTAGGCTATCGAATGGGAAAGTGCTACAAGATACTTCCAAAATGGATGATCATGCGTTGTACCATGAACAAGAATTACTGGAAAGGATAAGCGTGCTATGTCCGAATTACTGATCATGATTCCTGCTTACAATGAAGAAGAGAATATTGAACGAGTGGTGGAACGGCTTCGCCGGAATTTTCCTCAGTTTGATTATGTGGTCATCAATGATGGCTCCAAAGACCGGACTGCCGAAATTTGCCGGGAAAACGACTACAATCTGGTGGATCTTCCGGTGAACCTGGGACTGGCAGGAAGTTTTCAGGCGGGAATTCGCTACGCATACAGAATGGGATATCCTTATGCGATACAGATTGACGGTGATGGACAGCACCGTCCGGAGTACATTGAGCGTATGCTGACGAAGATGAAAGAGGGATATGATATCGTGATCGGTTCCCGCTTTATCAATGCGAAAAAACCAATAAGCATGCGCATGCTTGGCAGCAATTTGATTGAAATGGCGATCCGTCTGACGACCGGAACGACGATCAAGGACCCGACGTCCGGTATGCGTCTTTATGACAGGAAGATGATCGAGGAATTTGCCAAGGGACTCAATTACGGTCCGGAACCGGATACGATCTCATATCTGGTAAAGCAGGGGGCCAGGGTTGCGGAGGTTCCGGTGATGATGGGTGAGCGAGAGGGCGGTGTCAGCTACCTGACGCCGGTCAAAGCGGCACGTTACATGATCCAGATGCTGGTATCGATCTTGCTGATCCAGAATTTCAGAAAGCGGTAGGATGGAGGGAAACGTATGACAACAATGCTTAGAATTGTGCTAGTGATCGTGTCGGTACTGACTACCTGGATGATCATGCGTAAGATCCGTACTTCCCAGATGCGAATCGAAGATTCCATTTTCTGGATCGGTTTTCTGTTTATGCTGATCTTGTTCAGTGTTTGCCCGCAGATCGTCTACTGGATGTCGGATCTGTCCGGCACACAGACACCTGTTAATTTTATTTTTACATTTATTATCTTTGTGCTGATCGTGCGGATGTTCCGGATGACGGTGAAAATCTCTCAGCTGGAGACGCGACTTCGTGATCTTGTGGAAAAGATCGCCATCGATGAGAATATGGCCCAGCAGCAGGAGAAGTCGATGCAGACGGTGCAGGATGGAGAAAAAGATGAAGAGTCTTAAACAATACGCAGGACCGGTTCTTCTGGTCCTTTTTGTGCTGATAATGGGAGCCTGGCATTATCTGGATACGGAGGCGGGAGCCGTCGGATCCGGAGATTTCTGGCTCTGTGATATGTATATGGGATTGTTTGCTGCGGCGCTGATCTTATTGGCGGGAATGTTTTTGCTTTTGTTTGTGGAACGTCTGCGAAAGAAAATTCCGCTGGAAGTGACCGCAATGCTCTCAATCTTGATTTTGGGAAGTATGTATCTGCTAACCCTGCCCCCAATCTCTGCGCCGGATGAGGTGTCTCATTTTGCCAGCGCCTATGGAATTTCCAATCGGATTCTTGGCGGCGAAGCGGTGGATGCTGACGGCAATGTGTGGATGCGCAGAGCGGACGAATGGATCCAGAATATTTACGGGGCGGAGGGAGATGAGGCGCGCGAGTCTCTTGGACGGACACTGACCGAGGAAACATGGAAACAGATTTCTTCTCATATGTCACCGGTGTTTGTGGCAGGAGAAGCGAAGGAGATGGTGCAGTCTGTTTCAGCGCCGGTCAATACCACTCCGGTGGCTTATCTGGCGCCGGCACTTGGTATCGCTCTGGGACGTCTTCTGAGTGTGAATGGCATCCTGCTGGCATTTCTCGGCCGCTTTTTTAACCTGCTGTTCTTTGGAATGATGGTCTATGGCAGCATGAAGGTTCTGCCTTTTGGAAAGAACGTGGTGTGGGGAATCTCTCTTCTTCCGATGTCTCTGCATTTGGCTGCTTCCTACTCCTATGATACATTCCTGATGGGCATGTGTGGGCGCCGGCACCGGCCCCAAGGACAGCCGGGACATCCGGGCTCTGGTGGAGGATGTCTTCGATATGTACGCCCGGGGCTTCGGAATTCCGGCGGTGCTGGTAAACGGCAAGGTGGAG
>JAFSFU010000202.1 GCA_017435025.1 Lachnospiraceae bacterium
GATCGGTGTATCCGGAAGTGCTGCATCAAACTGTTTTTTCAGATATTCAAAATCACCGGCCGGGCTTTCATGGGTCAGATCTCCGGTGATCAGAATGATATCCGGTTTCCGGATTTTCAGGTTTTCCAGGCACATCGGCAGATACTTTTCCACCAATACACCTTTATCTTTCAGCATTGTGGATATCTCGCTGATTTCGGACGGTGCATAGTGGATATCACTTAAATGGGCAATTGTAATGGTGTTCATAAATCCCTCCCATATAAATTCAGGTTCTTCTTATAGTATAAGCGTTGTTGGATGGAAACTCAAGGAGAATACAGAAACGGAAATTTACAATCCTAAGAAGTTGTGATATACTTGTAACATTATGAAGACGTATATTGTATTTGATTTAGAATGGAATCAGGGTTCCGCTTCGAAGGAGCACTCCTCGCCGAGACTGCCCTTCGAGATTTTTGAGATCGGAGCCGTTAAACTGAATGAAAATATGGAGAAGGTGTCAGAATTTCACCGGCTGATCAAGCCGTGTGTGTACCGCCAGATCCATCATATTATATCAGAAGTTACACATGTATCGATCGAGGAACTGGAGCGTGATGGCCAGCCGTTTTCTGTCGTAATGGATGACTTTATTGAGTGGTGCGGAGATGACTATATGTTCTGCACGTGGGGAAGTATGGACCTGACAGAACTGCAGAGAAATATGATGTACCACGGATTGGAAATCCCGTTTGAATTTCCGCTCCTGTTCTACGATGTGCAGAAGCTGTTCAGTCTGCTTTACTCCGATGGAAAAACGAGAGCATCTTTGGACGAAGCGGTAGAATTCTGTAAGATTCCTGTGGATGCGCCGTTCCACCGTGCATTGGACGATGCGGATTATACAGCGAAAGTTATGATGCAGATGGATTTCCATAGAATTGAAGATTACGTGTCGGTGGATTACTATCAGCTGCCGGAAACGGAGGAGGAAGAATTTACCCTTCGCTTCCCGGATTATACCAAGTTCGTATCCCGTATCTTTGATACGAAAGAAGAGGTTATGGCAGAGAAGAAGGTGACCGATATGATGTGCTATAAGTGCAGGCGAATGCTCAGAAAGAAGATTCGCTGGTTCTCTTATGGACAGAAGTTTTATCTTTGTCTGGCTGTCTGTCCGGAGCACGGATACGTAAAGGGAAAGATTCGCATCAAAAAGACGGAAGATGGATTTATTTATGCGGTAAAGACGCAGAAACTGGTGGATGAAGCCGGTGCCGAGCAGATTGCTGCAAAAAAAGAAGAAGTGAAGATTCGCCGTGCAGAGAGAAGTAAGTCTAAGAAACTTGCGAAAGCCGCTGCGAAGGCAGAAGAATAGAAAAGAGTGCTGCGAAGCGACATAGATTGTCGCCGGCGGCACTCTTTTTGTTGCATAAGTTATCGTTTGAAACGATCCCAGAAACTGCGTTTCTTGAACTGATTTTTGGAACGAAGGTGTTCCTGCATGATCAGATCGAAATCGGTGGAGGAGTATCCCCACTCTTTCATTCGTTTTTCACGTCTTTCGCGGCGTAATATACGTTCCTTTTCTTCTTGCTTTTGGCGGATGATCAGAATACCGAAGATAATTGCTCCGAGTACACCGATGATCGTGAAAATAAGAAGAACAATTTTTAGAATGGAGAAGAAGGTATGTCCATCCGTTTCAGAATCACTGGACTCTGTAGTTTTTTCAGATTCCGGTGCGGCAAGAGGTGCAGATGTCACCACATCGTCCGAGATTTCCATTTCTATTACAGGAGCTGCCACTTCATATTCCGGAACAGTGGAAGCTTCCAGATAAGCCTGTCCGACAATCCGGTTACCATACATGTAATCGATACGAGCTACGGCAGAGTCGGTGGCGGAGCGATCCAGATTATAATCAAGGGTAGATGCCACATTGGAAAAATCAGCTTCTTTTGGAAGAGTCACTACACTATTGGAGTTTACGGAAAGTTTTGTTGTTTCGCTGGGAAAAATCCCGCCGATGGCCAGATCCTGTTCTACTTTTTGATAGGTGCTGTCCTCATCAGCAACAGCAACAGACTTGAAATTTTCAAATCCAAAATTCAACATGGCTCTTGTATCTGAGTAGTGGGTCTGGTGGCCGTTTAAAACAACGGCGATCAGCTTCATACCATCACGCTCTGCGCAGGTGACTAAAGTATTGCCTGCGAGGGAGGTATAACCGGTTTTGCCACCGATGATTCCATTGTAATACTGGGAATCATTTTTCTTTAGCATACGATGGTGGGCGTAATAGCGCCAGCCGTCCGGATACTGCTGAAGCTGACCTGGTTCGATGTCATAATATAAGGTAGAATCAATTTCCACAAAAGTTGGATCATTGAACGCGGCTTGTGCGATCAAGGCCATATCGTAGGCGGAAGTATAATGGTTTTCATCATTCAATCCGCTTGGATTGGCAAAATTGGAGTTCTGGCAGCCCAGTGCCTTCGCTTCATTGGTCATCAAAAGGGCAAATTCCTCAATGCTGCCGGAACAGTGTTCTGCCAGTGCATTGGCTACTTCATTGGCAGATTGCAAAAGCAGGGCATAAAGACAATCGCGAACCGTCATCTGGTCTCCAACGCGGGCCCCAACGATGGATGCACCCGGTTCCAGAGTATTAACTGCTGTGTGGGAGAAGGTGACCATCTCATCTAAGTCGCAGTTTTTGATAATGACCAGCGCAGTTAGAATCTTTGTGATACTGGCCGGGTAGTAAGACTGGTTCATATTTTTCTCGTAGAGGATCGTACCGGAATTGGCGTCCATGACGATTCCGCCGTCTGCGGAGATCGAGACATCGGACGGCCAGTTTACGAGAGCATATGTCGGGGTGGACCAGGCTGCAGAGAAAGCGAGAGACATACATAATACAAAGCTAAGGTGTTTTGCAGACTTTCCCATTTTTTTTGAGCTGGATTTTCCGTTGCCCGATTTACCGGATCCGGATTTCCCCTTCGGTGCACGTTTGGCGCGGCGGTATAAATACAGATTCAGTCCCAGGAATGCGATCACCATAACGGCGAACGTTAATGCGATGCGCAGAGCCGTATCTGCAAAAAACGGTTCCGGCACGATGTTGATCAGCATATCCGTAGCCGGATCCAGAATCCAAAGATCATTGTCAAAGAAAATATAGTGGAAAATGAAAAAATATTTCCGGAAGTTTGTGGATACCAGGCCGGTAAGGGCGAGACAAACGGCGAAAAAGATACCGGTACCCATGCAAAGAGCATACGGAACTTTTTCTTTTACAAACTGTTTGCGATCATTTTTGCCTCGAGACCAGAAATAAAGTCCCAATCCACTGATCACTGTGGATAGCAGTCCCAGTCGGCGGAGCCAGAGACCTCCGAGGAACAGTTCTTTTACATCAACCATATGGGCAATTTCCCGTTCGTTGAAGAATTCGCGGTATTCGCCGCCCATTGTGGTGAATACATGCAGATCTTCGCGGTTGTCACGCAGATACGCCATCATTTCGTCTGTCACATACAGCAGATCTTCCATGGTCATTTCCGGAAGATCGTTTAAAACATTATGTTTTGTGTATTCCATTTCAAAATATCCGGGTGTCCAGTAGACGACGGCTTCGATGGCCGTGATCAGGAAAACACCCATGATTAAAAAGGCACAGAGGACACCAAGCAGAGAGATCCATCGGCCCATATTCTTTTTTGTGTTTGCAGACATAGTTATTACTCCATTTATTTTTCTCTTACCTATTTTAACAAACAACCATATAAATACAACAGGAAATTTTCTAATGTAGAAAAAATATTGGATAACAGAAAAACGGCGTCGGTCGAAACCCTTTCAGGTCTGCGGCCAACACCGTTTCTCATTGGTATATTCAGGAAATCTGAATTGCAATTATTCAGCAATTGTCAGATACTCTTTTGCAACATAAGCTTCCTGGTCGTTGTACATAATTACTGCCCATTCCTCATTGTGGTCACGGACAAAGTCTACGGTCTGATCTGGATCCAATTTGCCGATTCGGTCGTTCTCAGTACCCGGGCCGCTTCTTACATTCAGAGTTGTTGTTGTCTTGTAAACAACCGGAGCTTCCTCTGTAACCGGCTCGGTTTCCGGAGCTTCCGTTGTCGAAGCTTCTGTGGAAACTGCAGGAGTGGAAGTCTCTTCGGTTTCCTCTTTGTCCGGAGTTAACAGTGCGATCAGAGCAATCAAAATAATAACCAGTACGATCGGAATCGCAAGTTTCAGAAGGTCAGCCGGATTTGCAGCGTTCTTGCTTGAGGACTGACGTTTGCGGCTCTTGTTCTGTGCCTGTGATCTCTGAGTAGAAGAGGTACGGCGCACCTTCGGTCCCTTATCAACATCTACGAAAGAATAGATTTCCTGAGACAAGATATGATAAGCCTGATTTGCATTGTAGGCGCTGTTGTCACCTTCTTTTGTCGCTTTGTTTCCGATAGCAAGAACCTGTAGATAGTGTTCTGCGGTCGCTTTGGAAATCCATTTTCCATCATAAAGCTCACGGATCATTGTTTCCGGTGTACTTTCTACGATACCGGCTTTATCACACTGGAGTTTCACCATATATTCTAAAGTCTGACGTGCTTTGATCATAGAAAGATTATACTTTTTCTGTCCCATCAAACGTTCTGTTTCCTGAACACTTTTTTGGATTTTTTCCCAAATACCTGGATTTTCAATCTTTCCCATACAATCCCCTCCATAAATAGTCAATCACTAATCCCATTATAAATGAAACTACAAAAATTTGCATTAACATTTTGCAAAGATTCACAAAAATTTAATATTTTTATGCAAAAAAGACAGACAGAGTAGGAGAACTTGCAAACAGAGTGCGGAAATGATAGAATGAAAAATATAAAACAAGTGCATTTCATGCAACAGGAGGAACTAATATGAGATTACGCCATATCAAAGGCGCAGAAGAAGAGATTGCTGAGAGCCCGTACGTGGTGCAGGATCCTCAGAGTCTGAAGGGAAAATGGAACGAATTTTTTAGGAATAATAATCCGATCCGTATCGAAGTCGGTATGGGAAAAGGTAAATTTATTATGGAACTGGCAGAGAAGAATCCGGACGTGAACTATGTTGGTATCGAGAGATATTCCAGCGTTCTGCTCCGTGCTCTTCAGAAGCGCGCAGAAATGGAACTGTCCAATATCTATTTTATGCGCATCGATGCGTTGGAACTGGCAGAAGTATTTGACGAGGGCGAAGTGGATCGCATTTATCTGAACTTTTCTGATCCGTGGCCGAAGGATCGTCATGCGAAACGTCGTCTGACTTCCGATCGTTTCTTACCGATCTACGATAAGATTATGAAGAACGATGGAATTATTGAGTTTAAAACAGACAATCAGGGTCTTTTTGAATACTCTTTAGAGTCTATTCCGGAGGCCGGCTGGAACGTGGATGCGGTGACATTCGATCTGCACAACAGCTATATGAACGAAGGCAATGTAATGACCGAGTATGAGACAAAATTCAGTGCCGAGGGTAAGCCGATCTGCAAGCTGATTGCATCCCGTGAAAAGAAAGAGGCGTAATATTCTAAGGCAGCAGGCATATAATAAAAATAATATCGTCCCTGGATGTGTCTATGGATATAAAGACGAGGATTATTCGATGTTTATGCCGATTGACCAGTGACAAAAGAAATCTGAATCGGATCATACTGAAATTAAAACGATGTTTTGATGAGGCCAATGCGGCCCTCAACGGACATCCTAAGAAGTAATATATAAGGAAGTCGAACAAATGAAGAAAATCTCTCGAAACGATGTAATTTATGAAATGAGCAGTGAAAATCGTCCGGTGGCTGTTGTTGAATCCGGAGAGACAGTGGTTTTTGAGACATACGACTGTTATCAGGGTCAGCTGCTTCCGGAGGGAAATACCTTCAAAAATTTTGACCGTCGTTATGGAAATCCTGCGACAGGTCCGGTTTACGTGAACGGTGCGAAACCGGGCGATATGTTAAAGATCAAGATCGAGAAGCTGGAGATGGGACCGGTTGGCATTTTGGACATTGGACCAAACTCCGGTGCCTTGAAAGAATACTTCGATGAGCCGGTGATCAATCGTATCCATGTGACTGGTGATACATTAAAATATGATGAGAGATTATCTGTGAAAACGAAACCGATGATCGGTGTGATCGGAACGGCACCGGCAGGTGAATCGGTCAGCACAAGAACCCCGATGGATCACGGCGGAAATATGGACTGCACCCGCATAGAAGAGGGAGCAACCTTGTATCTTCCGGTATTTGTGGATGGAGCTCTTCTGGCAGTTGGTGATTTCCATGCAATCATGGGCGAGGGAGAGGTCGGCAACTGCGGACTGGAGATTGAAGGACATGCAACCTTGAAGCTGGATGTAGATCATGACATGAAGATGCCGTTCCCGATGATCGAAAACGACGAGCAGTGGATGACGGTTGCTTACGGCGAGACACTGGATGAGGCAGCAGAAAAGGCATCGAAGCAGATGTTCCGATTCCTGATGGAATACTGCGGTCTTGGAAAAGTGGATGCCGGAATGCTGATCGATATGCTGGGTGATCTGATCGTATGCCAGATCGTGAATCCGATGAAGACATGCCGCATGGAGATTCCGAAGTGGGCGATTGCGAAACTGACAAATCAATAGCAGGACAGGCCGCTGCCGTATGGCGGCGGCCTTTTATCATGGTAAAAGTCTCTTTATTGAACCACCGATACACAGACATGGACATTGGAATCTGATATAATAGTGGAAAAGAAGAAATATATTGCATGGAGAATCTTATCATGATAAAATAGCAAATAAGCACAGAGTGCGTCTTATAAAGTTCTGAGTATTATCAATTCAGTGTGTTCTATTTGCATGTCGGAAAGTTCTATTTTTCTTTATCATATCTTTCTAAAGAAGTCCTTAAGTTTTCCACAGTATATGATTCACGTGAGTGATTGATCGTAAAGACCTTCTGTGATTAATTTGAAAGCAGGAGGAATGTTATTTGAGAAAAGGTAGAAAAAAAGTTGTATCGAAACAATATTTTTCGGATTCTGATCGTTTTGCTGCAATCTGTAATCAAGGGTTATTTAATGGAGAAGCCATTTTGCATGCAGAGGGATTAAGAGAAGCAGATTCCGAAGAGCAGATGGCAATAGGAATTGATTCGGATGAGACGCAGGTTTGGTGGAAAGAAAGAGATGTTCTAAAAGTGTATCAAAATGAGGCCGTGTTTATGTTGATCGGTATCGAAAATCAGACAGATATTCATTACTGTATGCCATTAAGGAATCTCATGTACGATGCATTAAATTATGAGAGTCAGAGAAAAGAAATATGGAAAAAGCATAAAAGAAACAAGGACTTAGCAGACACAGAATATATTAGCGGGTTTGCAAAGACAGATCGACTGCTGCCTGTTTTTACGTTGGTTTTATATTATGGGGAAGAAGAGTGGGATGGAGCAAAGTCTTTAATGGAGTTATTGGATATTCCGAAAGAATTATTGCAATTTAAAGATAAATTAATGGATTATAAGATAAATATATTGGATATTCGCAGAATTCAAAATCCAGAGAAATGTGATGATTGTTTGAAGGCTTTTTTGGGCTTTATGAAATATCAGAATGATAAGAACGCATTGGACGGTTATATAAACACAAATGCGGAAGTATTTTGTAAACTGTCGATAGAGGATGCACAGGCTATTTCTGTATTAGCAGATGCAAAAGATATAGAGAAGTTTGTAGAGCGCTCTGTGGAAACAGGAGAGGAGGAAATTAATGTGTGTAAGGCATGGAATGATATGAAAGAAGAAGCAAGATTGGAAGGAGTGAATCAGGGAATCGCGTTTGAACGTGAGAATAGCATAAGAAATTTTATTGAGGATAATATTGAGGAAGGCATTAGTAAAGATAAGATAGTTTCTAAATTGATTAAGAGATATCACTTGAACTCAGAATCTGCGGAAATGTTATATTCGAAATATAAAGGTTGATATGATAAATGGAGTTTAGGACAGGCCGCTGCCGTATGGCGGCGGCCTTTTGAATCAATTTTTAAAAAAATAAAAAAATTTAAAAAAACTGTTGACATTTCGTTGTCTATCGTCTATAATGCTCAATGTACCGATGAGGTACACAAAACAACTGAAAAGTTGAGCGCCCTTAGCTCAGTTGGTAGAGCAGTAGACTCTTAATCTATTTGTCCAGGGTTCGAGTCCCTGAGGGCGCACGAAGCATCAATCGAGAGATTGGTGCTTTTTTTGTGCGCGGAAGGCTTGTAGTTACAAGGTTTTTCGGGATTCTTGGGATTAGCGATATGATGTGACTCTCGATCAAATTAAAAATCAGACTCCTCATTTTTTAACAGAACTCGTGTAATGACAATGTATTGACGATAAATGCGCGGTGTGCTATGCTTTAGAAAAGGAGGTGTGTCGTATGACATCAAATCTGAATGTAGCAATGGCTCCGAAGGATTCGACTTTTCAGGTAAGAATCAATTCGGAGATAAAAAAAGCCGTGGAAGAGATTTATGCAAAGACCGGAATGACATTAACCGATGCTTTCAATACATTCATTCAGCAGTCTCTTAATGTGGAAGGATTACCGTTTATTGTTACAAAGAATAGCAAAGAGGCCTTAAAGGAACAGTCTGTTGCAATGCTTCTGATGGATCTGAAACGGGCAGAGGAGAGAACTGAAGCCGAAGGATGGATTGACGCGGATGATCTGGAGAGAGAACTGGGGGTATTTTAGTTGAAAAAGATAAAATATACTCCGGATGCAGCGGAAAAGTTACGAGAGCTTAAAAAGACGATCTCCCAGCAATATGGATCAGACAAAGCAAAAGAGATTGTGAAATCCATTACGAGTGCAATCCGAGGTCTTGGTGAGAATGAGAGAAAGGGTCCGAAAGTGTCCAGGATGTTTGGGGTCGGAACCGATTACCGATATCTGTTTGTATCCAGAAATTGCGTGTTTTATCGTATTGAAGATGATTGTATCCTGATTATCAATCTTTACCACGAAAGAGAAGATTTTATGTGGCATCTGTTCGGTATTGATACCACTCCGCAGGAAACGATTGATTATTGGAAAGAGTAAAAATATAGTGAAATACAGAATCAATATCCCTCTGGCAATCATCGCCAGAGGGTATTTTCGTGTGTGCAGAGAATTCTGTTATAAAAGCTGCAGAAGGGAGTTTCCATATTTTCGCACGTGTTCTGACTTGACAGCGTAGATGCGAAGTGGTAATCTATAAATACAAACAGAACAAATGTTCGATATAATAGAGGCGATGATAATGGGAAGAATCATATATCATGTCGATGTCAATTCTGCGTTCCTCTCCTGGGAAGCGGCGTATCGCATCCACCATCTTGGTGCAAAACTGGATTTGAGGACAATTCCCTCTGCTGTTGGTGGAGACAAAGCTAAAAGGCACGGGATAATTCTCGCGAAATCCCAGCCAAGCAAGAAGTATGGTATACAAACGGGAGAGACTGTGGTAGAAGCAAAAAATAAATGCCCGGAACTTGTACTTGTACCACCGAATTATGAACTCTATAACAAATCGTCAAGGGCATTTATTGATATTTTGCAAAGGTATACAGATAAGGTAGAGCAGTATTCGATTGATGAAGCCTTTATGGATATGACCGGCTGTACAGACGAACCAGAAAAGACAGC
>JAFSFU010000203.1 GCA_017435025.1 Lachnospiraceae bacterium
ATGCCCATCTGAAAGGCCATAAGACAAAGGAGGTGATTGGAATGTCGATCTCCGGTGTGAAGACCGTGAAGAATATGTTGATCACGTTCATCATGATAGGCGTGGTTACGGCTCTCTGGCGCGCATCCGGTACGATTCCGGTGATCATCTGTTACGCGTCCAGGTTGATCCATCCATCGGTTTTTGTGATGATCGCATTCCTGCTGAATGCAATGGTATCGATCTTGACAGGAACGGCTTTCGGAACAGCTGCAACCATGGGCGTAATCTGCATGACCATGGCAATGACTATGGGAATTAACCCAATGTTCGTGGGTGGCGCGATCCTGGCTGGTGTGTACTACGGTGATCGCTGTTCACCGGTTTCTACCAGTGCGCTGCTTGTCAGTGAATTGACGAAAACCGATCTGTACGACAATATCAAAGGGATGATACGGACATCCATCGGTCCGACGATTTTGACATGTGTATTTTATCTGGTTCTTGGTTTCTTTTCCGGAGGCAGTGGAGCGACACTTGACGTAGAAGCGATGTTTGCGAAGAACTTTGAACTGCATTGGATCCTGATGGTTCCGGCACTGATGATTCTTGTACTTGCAGCGTTTCGTGTACCGGTTCGCCAGACTCTCTGGGCGAGTATTGCAGCCGCTGCAGTGCTCTGCGTAGTAATACAGAAGACCCCGGTGTTCGATCTGGTGAAGATCATGCTTCTTGGTTATGAATCCCCTGACCCGGAGATGGCAGCGATGATGAATGGCGGAGGCGTGGCTTCTATGATCAATACAGCTTTGATCGTAGGTATCTCCTCTTCCTTTGCCGGTATCTTTGAGGGAACCGGCTTGTTAGATGGATTGAAACATCATATTTTAAATCTCAGCAAAAAAATCACACCGTACGGAGCAACGATGGCCGGCTCGGTGCTGATGTCTATGATCGCCTGTAACCAGGCCTTATCGACAATTTTAACCAGTCAGCTTTGTCGAGGTGTGGAAAAGGACGAGAAAAAATATGCACTGGATCTGGAAAATACCGTAATCGTGATGGCACCGCTTGTGCCATGGTCCATTGCCGGTGCGGTTCCGTTGGCAACGGTAGGCGCGCCTCTGTCCGGTATTGCGTTTGCATTTTATCTGTATTGTCTGCCGATCTGGCATCTGGTACGGAATTTGATTCGAAGAGAAAAATAGAATGAAAGAATAAAAAAAGGCTCTCCGGAATAAACCGGCAGAGCCTTTTTGTGGGGAATGAGAGATTCATGAGTGTATGATAATACGATTATAAATCCAGTTTCAGGTCGCCTTCTTTGATCCAGCCCATCTTGCGGAGTACTTCACCGAAGATGAAGGTGAGGATTGCAGGAAGGACAAAGCATACTAAGAGGATGCCGATCCACATGTTTGCGCCGCCGTCCGGCATAGCAGTGATAATGCCAATCGGTCCAACAAGACCGCAGGTACCCATACCGGAACCTGCCGGAATGTTTTCCAGACGGAAGATACAGGTGGCGATCGGTCCGGTCACCATTGCTGCCAGTGTCGGCGGAATCCAGATTTTGGGATTCTTTACAATATTGGCCATCTGCAGCATGGAAGTTCCGAGACCCTGTGCCAGAAGGCCGCCCCAACCATTTTCCTTGAAGCTCATCACTGCAAAACCGATCATCTGAGCACAACATCCGGCAGTTGCAGCACCGCCGGCAATGCCGTCAAGACTTAACATGATACAGATCGCAGCGCTGCTGATTGGAAGTGTCAGTGCAATACCGATCAGTGCAGATACCAGAATTCCCATAAAGAGCGGCTGCATTTCTGTCGCTGTTTTTACCAGATTACCAAATAAAGTCATAAACTGGGAAACGCCAGGTCCAACAAACTGTGCAACCAGTACGCCGGAGATGATTGTCACACCCGGAGTTACCAGGATGTCAACACGGGTCTCTTTGGAGACCATTTTACCAAGTTCTGCGGCTACGATGGTAGCAACCAATGCGCCAACCGGACCGCCAAGTTCATTGCCGGCGATACCAACTGTGGCAGCAGAGAACAGAACCAGCTGCGGTGCTTTTAATGCATAGGCGATGGAAACACCGAGAGCGGCACCTGTTGCACCTTTGGCATAATTCGCGATGGTGTTGAACAGTTCCATGCCGGTCTTGTCACCAAGAGTCGCGAAAATAGTACCGATCAAAAGAGATGCAAAAAGACCAAAGGCCATAGCACCTAACGCATCAATGAAATAGGTCTGGACCGTAAAGCGGATCTGTTTCCGTTCCAGAAATTCTTTCCAGGTTTCTTTCTTTTTTGTAGTCATTTTTCTATATCCTCCTCCAGAGTTGATAAAAAATTAACATATATCTCAGCTAAGGTATTCTGCCATAGATTTGAAAAAAATGCAAGAAAAATTGACAACTTTGTCAAACAAATATCAATACATGTGACAAGACAGCAAGTTAGTTGTTACAAACTGCGAACAATATGATAAAATACATATGATATGACCGGTATATAGGAGGATTCTGTATGAAATATAAATGTTGTATTTTTGATCTCGATGGAACGCTGGTGAATTCGATTCATTCACTGGTCTATTGTACAAATCAGGCACTGAAACGATGCGGGGTGGAAGAAAAACTGAATGAAGAACAAATGATGACAATTGTCGGTGACGGTTATAAAACGCAGATGCGTCGTTCTTTGATTGCCTGCGGAGATTCCGAACTGGTTCATTATGAGGAGATTCTTCCAATCTATATGGAGGTGTTTGCAAAACATTGTCTATATGAGATGCATGCATACGAAGGCATTCCGGAACTTTTGGAATATGCAAAGGATTTGGGAATGAAGATTGCTGTAGTCACCAATAAGCCGCATGGACAGGCGGTTGATGTGGTGGAATATGTATTTGGAAAAGATTATTTTGATCTGATCGTTGGTGAGAGAGAGGGAATACCGAAGAAACCGGATCCGGCGATGGCTATGATAGCGGCAGAAGAATTTGAAGCAGCTCCTTCCGAATGCCTGTATTTTGGTGACACCAATACGGATATGGAGACCGGAAAAGCCGCCGGAATGACAACTGTAGGTGTATTGTGGGGATTTCGTGCTCGTGAGGAGCTGGAGGCGTGTGAACCGGATTATCTGATCGAAAAACCAGAAGAGATAGTATCCGTTTTAACAAAACAAAAGGATTTGTAACATCTTAGTTTTGCGTTTGTTTTGCATGATCTGCAGGTCTTGACTTTAAAGAAAAATGTGTTAAAGTTAATATCGGAGTGCTTTCGGTTTTTGAGGAAATCAAAAGACTTCTGAAAATGGTTGCATTAAGATTTATTTTTTATAGAAAGAAGGAGTCAGACATGACAAAGATTGATATCATTTCCGGTTTCCTTGGTGCTGGAAAGACAACATTTATCAAAAAACTATTGCAGGAAGCGATTTCTGGTGAAAAAGTAGTCCTGATTGAGAATGAGTTTGGCGAGATTGGTATTGATGGTGGATTTTTACAGGATGCAGGTATCGAGATTCGTGAAATGAATTCCGGCTGTATCTGTTGTTCTCTGGTTGGCGATTTCGGTAAATCTTTAGCAGAGGTACTTGAAAAATATACGCCGGACCGCGTCATTATCGAGCCGTCCGGCGTTGGCAAACTTTCCGATGTTATGAAAGCTGTTTGTGATGTCGCAGGCGAGATCGATGTGAAACTGAATGGTTCTATCACAGTTGTAGATGCACAGAAGTGTAAAATGTATATGAAGAACTTTGGCGAGTTCTTCAATAATCAGATTGAGAATGCAGGAATGATCGTTCTGAGCAGAACAGATGTTGCCAATGCAGACAAAGTTGCACAGGCAGTTGAGATGATCCGTGAAAAGAATCCGAAAGCAGTGATCGTTACAACACCAATCGAGCAGCTGACAGGCGCTCAGCTTCTTGATATTATCGAGCAGCCGATGGATGATATGGCAGCAGAGCTGATGGAGGAAGTGAGACATCACCATCACCATGACCACGAGCATCACCACCATGAGCATGACGAGCACTGCACATGCGGCTGCCACGACCATGAGCATCATCATGACCACGAGCATCATCACGATCATGAGCATCATCACCATGAGCATGATGAGCACTGCACATGCGGCTGCCACGATCATGAGCATCATCATGATCACGAACATCATCACGATCACCATCACCACCATGAGCATGACGAGCACTGCACATGCGGTTGCCACGACCATGAGCATCATCATGATCACGAGCATCATCACCATGAGCATGACGAGCACTGCACATGCGGCTGCCATGATCATCACCATCATCACCACCATGGTCACGATGCCGATGAAGTGTTCACAAGCTGGGGCCTTGAGACAAACCGTACTATGAGCCGTGAGAAATTGGATGAAATCTTGAGTGATCTTGCGAATGGTGAAAAATATGGACAGGTTCTTCGTGCAAAAGGTATGCTTCCGGATGCAGAGGGTGTATGGCACTATTTTGATCTTGTACCGGAAGAGATTGAAATCCGTACAGGTGCGCCGATCTATACAGGTAAAGTATGCGTGATCGGTTCCAATCTGAAAGAAGACCTGTTAAAAGAAGTATTTGGTAAATAATCGGGAGAAATCGCTATGATGAGAAAAGAAGAAGAGAAGATGCCTGTCTTTTTGATCAATGGATTTCTGGAAGCGGGAAAAACGCAGTTTATGTCTTTTACTTTACAGCAGGAGTATTTCCAGGCAGAGGGTACAACCGTTTTGATCCTTTGTGAGGAAGGCGACACGGAGTATGATCCGGAACTGTTAAAGAAAACAAAGACAAAGATCGTGACAGTTGACAACGTATCTGAGATGGACGAGGATTTCTTTGGAAGAATCGAGGCTCTTTACGATCCGTGCCGTGTTATGATCGAGTGGAATGGAATCTGGCCACAGGATCAGTTAAAACTTCCGGACAGCTGGCAGTTATTCCAGCAGATCACGATCGTGGATGGTTCCACATTTGAACTTTATCTGAACAATATGAAACCGCTTCTTGGTCTCATGGTAAGAAATTCTGAACTTGTGATCGTGAATCGTTGCGATGATGTTTCTGATGAAGACATTGTCCGTTATCAGAGAGGTCTGAAGGCGTTAAATCCGCAGGCTGAGCTGATCTTTGAGGATGAAGAGGGCGAAATCGAGCTGGAACTTCTCGAGGAGGATCTTCCGTACGATCTGAAGGCAGATGTGGTTGAGATCAAACCGGAAGATTTCGGAATCTGGTATATTGATGCGCTGGATAATGAAGAACGCTACAAGGGAAAAGTGGTGGAGTTTACCGCTATGGTATTAAAATCTCCGGAATTCCCGAAAAACTATTTTGTTCCGGGACGTATGGCGATGACATGCTGCGAAGCAGATATGACATTCCTGGGATTCATCTGCAAGGCGAGAGAGGCAAGACATCTTGAGACCGGCAAGTGGGTGAAAGTTCGTGCTAAGATGGCTTACGAATTCTGGCAGGACTATGATGGAATCGGTCCGGTACTCTATGCAGACTTTGTAGAACCGGCAGAAGAGATCAAAGAAATCGTACAGTTCTAAATTTGAATAAAGGAAGAGGAGATTGCAGATTGGATTTCTGCCGTCTCCTCTTTTTGATTGCAAACTGGTTTTTCAGAACATTTACATAGGCGGAACCGGTGTCGGCCGATCCAGATCAAATACGGTAGTCACATCGAACAGATCGTTCAGATATGTTTTTTCGGGATTCGTTTCCGGAAGATCATAGTACATGCGGTATCCGTCCAAATTACGTCGTCCCTGCCGAAGGAAATTTTCACCGATCTGTACCCAGTGAGGACTTCCATCTACGTTGCAGAAATATCGGAATCCCAGATCATACAGATAGTTGAATTTTTCGTTTTCCTTGTTGTATAAACGCCAGTCACCGATATCGGCACCGAACGGGTATAGGATAATGTCAGTCTCACCGATTAGCGATTCCACACGACTTTCCCATTTATCGGCATCGGTCTTAACAGATGCGAAATCACGGTCCCTCATATTGATATGTCCCCAACTGTGGGATGCCAGTTCCCATCCGTTATCTCGAAGACATTGGGCGACCTCACGGACCGATTCGCAGTCCTGCTCATAGTTGGGGTTGGAATCTTTATATGCAGGATCTGTACGGTATCCTAAAACACCTTCGTATCCGGTAAAGGCGAGAACTGCACGGGCACCTTTATAAGAGAAATCCGGATGAGTCTCAATAAAATCGTCTAATAATGGAACAAGGTCATAGGAACCAACTGCAACTGTTCCATCATCCATTTTCATTTCACAGGTTGGCTTCCCATCTTCTCCGATAACGATGCGGGATGCAAATCCATCATTTTTCATATATTCATAATTTCATGGAGGATTCTACAATCCGACTCCATAAGTGGGAGGATGAACAGGCCAAGCATGCTTTCTGGCATACTTCGGCACACCTCTTG
>JAFSFU010000204.1 GCA_017435025.1 Lachnospiraceae bacterium
CAGACTGTAGACAAAGTCCCGAGCATCCGCTCGGGCTTTTCTACATTTATCACCGCATTCATGGTATAATGGTTATATCAGGAAGGCGGTGTTTTTATGTTAACGAAAGATGCGGATAAAAAGAGAGAACAGATCATGATGTTTTGTATGGATGACCTTGTTCCACAGGATCATCTGCTAAGGATTATTGACAAAGCAATCAACTGGAACTTCATTTATGATCTTGTTGAAGATAAATACTCAGCAGATACAGGACGTCCGAGTATGGATCCGGTCATGCTGATCAAAATTCCTTTTATCCAGTATCTTTACGGTATTCGGAGCATGCGCCAGACGATGAAGGAAATCGAAGTGAACGTTGCATACCGTTGGTTCCTCGGACTGGAAATGATGGATAAAGTGCCACATTTCTCTACATTTGGAAAGAACTACACCCGCCGTTTTAAAGATACAGATTTGTTTGAGCAGATTTTCTCCCATATCTTGGAGCAGTGCTACAAATTTAAACTGGTTGATCCGACGGAGGTTTTCGTAGATTCTACACATGTAAAGGCGCGTGCCAACAGTAGAAAAATGCAGAAGCGCATCGCTAAGGAAGAAGCGTTATTCTATGAAGCAATGCTGAGGAAAGAAATCGACGAAGACCGAAAGGACCATGATAAGAAACCGCTTAAAGATAAAGATGATAATCCACCACCGCCATCTGGAGGAGGAGAACCTGAACTGCCAACAAAAAAGTGCAGTACAACAGATCCGGAAAGTGGGTGGTTTCGAAAAGGTGAGCATAAACACGTTTTTGCATATGCCGTAGAAACAGCATGTGATAAAAATGGATGGATCCTTGGTTACACAGTAAGCCCAGGAAACATGAATGACAGCCGTACTTTTAAAGGGTTGTACGATAAGATTAAACATTTTGGAATCCGCACGCTGATAGCCGATGCCGGATACAAAACACCTGCCATTGCAAAACTGCTGATCGATGATGGAGTCAGACCCTTGTTCCCTTACAAACGTCCACAAACGAAAGACGGATTTTTCAGAAAGCACGAATACGTATATGATGAATACTACGACTGCTATATATGTCCAAACAATAAGACTCTGGAATACAGGACAACAAACAGAGACGGATACCGCGAATATAAAAGCTGCGGACTGACTTGCGAAGGCTGTCCTTATCTGAGTCAGTGTACGGAAAGCAGGGATCATGTAAAACTTGTCACACGGCATATCTGGGAACCATACATGGAACTCTGTGAAGATATCCGTCATACACGAGGTATGAAAGACCTGTATGCCAAACGTAAGGAGACAATCGAGCGCCTCTTTGGAACAGCCAAAGAGAATCATGGTTTCCGATATACGCAGATGTATGGAAAAGCACGGATGGAAATGAAAGCCGGGCTGACTTTTGCATGCATGAATTTAAAGAAGCTAGCAAGAATGCAGCAAAGATATGAGCTTTGTGAGGCATAATAGATGCTTCGTTTGAGCCATTTTTGAGGTTTAAAATCTAACTATGTAGAAAACGGTGTCTGATCGTAACGATCAGACACCGTTTTGTCTACAGTCTGAGGAGGTCTCTTCGGAGACCTCCATTTTTATTCTTATTCTCTTTCAGCACCCCAGAAAAACAGGGCCACGGTCCCCGGGCCGGTGTGACTTCCAATCGTCGTGCCGATGTTGTTGATCTCTACTTTTCCGCACAGATTCGGAAACTTCTCTTCCACCAGCTTTGCCACTGCCTGTGCATCTTCCGGACATGCCGACTGAGAAATATAACATTTTCCATTATAGTTTAAACCATTCTCTGCATACTGTTCCATCTGGCCTACAATTGCTTCGATCACCTTCTTCTTCGTACGGATCTTGTATTTGGGAATCAGTTTTCCATCCTTGTCAACCGTTAAAAGCGGACAGATATTCAAAATACCGCCGACAAAACCGGACGCCTTGGAAACACGACCGCCTTTTACAAAAAATGTCAGGTCCGTGGAGAAAAACCAGTGCTGCAGTTTCTTCTTGTGGTCTTCTGCCCAGCGATACAGCTCATCAATACTGAGTCCCATATCACGCAGATCTGCGAGACGATCCATAAAAAGACCAAAACCGGAGGAGGCACCGAGAGAATCCACAATATAAATCTTACGGTCCGGATACTTCTCTTCCAGCGTTTCCTTTGCA
>JAFSFU010000205.1 GCA_017435025.1 Lachnospiraceae bacterium
AGCCTTTTGGAATGTGTATCGTCCAGGTTGCTTAGAACATTATGTACTAAATCAATTAAGAAATGATGATGCATTTGTACCTGAACTCGACTTTGTGATGGAGAGAGACGGACAGTTGATTGGACAAAATATGTTCATGCGTGCAAATATCAAAGCAGATGATGGGCGTGATATTCCGATTATGACAATGGGACCAATCTGCATTACACCGGAGCTGAAAAGACAAGGTTACGGAAAGAAACTGCTGGAGTATTCTTTGGAAGAGGCAGCAGAACTGGGTTGTGGAGCATTGTGCTTTGAAGGAAACGTCAACTTCTATGGAAAAAGCGGATTCACTTATGCAAGTGAGTTTGGCATTCGATATCATGGTTTGCCGGAGGATGCGGACTCTTCGTTTTTTCTTTGCAAGGAATTGATTCCGGGATATTTGAGTGGTGTAACAGGTGAGTATACACCGCCACAGGGATATTTTGTGAATGAGGAAGAGGCAGAAGCGTTTGACAAAACGTTTCCAACGAAAGAAAAATTAAAACTTCCGGGACAGATTTTCTAAACAAATGAGTAAGACGCAGTGTTTCGTGGGTGGTATAAATTGTATCATCCATGAGACACTGCGATTTTTTTGATTATCTAATGGATTTTTAAAATACGTGAATATCTCATATATAACATTTTTGAAATTCGTTAAAAATCATGGTTATAAAGTATTGAAATTCGTGATATAATAAATGCATAAACGAGGAAAAGGGGAGTGCAGATATGATTTTTAAACGCAAAGTTTATAATAAACTCTTGGAATGGAAATCTTTATCGGCCGGAACATCGGCTGTGTTGTTGGAAGGCGCAAGGCGAATTGGGAAAAGCACGATCGTTGAAGAGTTTGCCAAAAACGAATATGATGATTATATGATTCTCGACTTTGCGAAAGAGAATAAAGATGTTAGAAATAATTTTATTGAAAATATGGATAACCTAGATACATTCTTTCGGAATCTGTTTTTACTAAAAGGCAGAAGTTTAAAAGGTAAAAACTGTGTTTTGATTTTTGATGAGGTTCAATTATTTCCCACTGCAAGGCAGGCAATCAAGTATCTTGTGGCAGATGGAAGATATGAATATATTGAAACAGGTTCTTTGATTTCTATAAAAAAGAATGTTCGGGATATTTTGATTCCATCGGAAGAATATAAAATTAAAATGTACCCCATGGATTTTGAAGAATATCTTTGGGCGACTGGTGACAGTATTACTTTCGAGACAATAAAGTCCGCATTTACCGAAAGAAAACCTTTGGGAGATGCGATTCATAGAAGAATAATGAAAACGTTTCGCACCTATATGGCCGTTGGTGGAATGCCGCAGGCCGTAGACGCGTTTGTAAGTGGAAAAACATTTGCGCAGATTGATTTTGTTAAGCGTAATATTTTGCGGCTCTATGAAGATGATCTGGCGAAATATGATATTGAAAATCGTGAAAAAGCATCGGTCATTTATAAAACCATTCCAGAGCAGCTTGAAAACAAAAATTCTCACTTTAAATT
The DNA here is from genome assembly GCA_017435025.1 of Lachnospiraceae bacterium. Next base: position 1,542 of record JAFSFU010000205.1, read on the forward strand.
TTCTCTCGTGGACAAGAATGCGCGATATCAAAATTATGTCGATGCAGTAAGTTTTGTGGCAGAATCAATGATTGGAAATGAATGTATCAATGTAACAAAACCGGAAGTGGCATTGGAATTGTTTGCGGACAGAAGCAATTTTAAATTGTATATGGGTGATACAGGATTACTGGTTGCTCAGATTATGCAAAATCGGGATGAAACGGATGAAGATCTGTATAAAGAATTGATTTTTGGTGATTTGGGGATTAATCAAGGAATGATATTGGAAAATATGGTTGCACAAATGCTGCGTGCCTCCGGACATGGACTATATTTTCATGAATATTTCTATAAACCCGATGGGAACGAAAGGGAGCAGAAATACGAAATTGACTTTATGGTCGTGAAGAAAAAAAAGATTTGTCCAATTGAGGTAAAATCATCAAATTATAAGTCACATAAATCATTTGACTATCTGATAAAAAAATACCAGATGAAAATGGAAGACAGATACATTATTTATACAAAAGATTTTAAATATGAGGATGGAATCACGTACATTCCAATTTACATGACAATGTTTATATAAAAGGCAGGTAATCTTATGGAAAAGAGAAGGATAGAGACCACCTCAATGTCGCTGCACATCATGGCAATGGCATTTATGCTGTGTGACCATCTCTGGGGAACAATCGTCCCGGGAAACGATTGGCTGACCTGCATTGGGCGTATTTCCTTTCCGATTTTCGCGTTTTTGATCGTGGAAGGGTATTTTCACACCGGGAACTTAAAAAAGTATGTTTGCAGGATTTTGCTATTTGCAATCCTTTCTGAAATACCGTTTAATCTTGCCATGGGAAGCAGATGGTTTTATCCAATCCACCAGAATGTGTTGTGGAGTTTCTTGATTGCGCTTGGTCTGATTCATTGGAATGAGAAAGCCAGGGCAGCAGGAAAAATCTGGATGCGGATACTCATCGGGTGTGTGACGGTGCTGTTAGGCTATATTGTCGGCCTGGTGACGATGGTCGACTTTTACCACGCAGGTATTATGACGGTCCTTGTGTTTTATTTCTTTCGGCAGAGGAAGTGGTGGAGTTATGCAGGACAGGCAATCTGTTTGTGGTATATCAATACAGAGATGCTGGGCGGTTTTTCCTATGAACTGCATTTGTTCGGACAAACGTATTTCCTGGTTCGTCAGAGTTTTGCACTTTTAGCATTGATTCCGATCTGGCTATACCGAGGAAAGCAGGGGTATC
>JAFSFU010000022.1 GCA_017435025.1 Lachnospiraceae bacterium
CAGCTGCCTTTATAAGGATCCAGTCTGAACTGCATGTGAACCATCGCAACCAATCCCGAAATCTGTTTTCGAAAATCTGTGACCCCACATTATCCTTATATGCGGGTAATGTGGGTTATTCTCACGATATTTTTATCCTCATCTTTTATGATAACAGCCATTTTTCTTTATCTGCACTTCAAAAAGATGAGGATAACGTTTTCATCTTAACCCGCAGATTCGTGCCATTTCTGCTTCATCATCAGGCCACAATGGCTTCTCGTCTGTTGACAGGTTTCCGGTTTCCATTGCTTTGCGCATCATTTCTACTGAAGGAACCGCATAAATACGCGTTGTCTCCGTTGAGGAATGTCCAAGTATCCTGGAAATGAGCTCCAGTTCGGTTCCATCCTGATACAGGTTTGTTGCACGGGTCCGACGAACCATATGAGGATAGCAGTGCTCCGGAAGATCAGGATGTTCAGGTCGTATCTTATTCGCATATTTTTTTATGATGCGTTCTACATTGCCTACAGACATCCTGTCTTTCCGTCCTTTTATGACAGTATAGATCAATGGTGAGTCAGGATCCTCCGCCTGATGGTAAACCTTTAGGTAATTCCTTATGTGGCTGGCAGTTGCATCCGTGATGGCAACAATCCTTTCCTTATCACCCTTTCCATATATTCTAAGGTAAGGTATCTCTGCATCCAGATTTACAGAAGAGACATCAAGTGATAACAATTCCGAAACCCGGACAGCAGAATCATAAAGTAAAATCAGAATCATCTGATCTCTTCGGCCAATCTTTGTATTCGGAGGTGCTGAAAGCAATGCCTTAAGAGCATCCTCAGAGATCATTTCCCTTGTCAGCTTCGGCACTTTGAGAAAAGGAACGCGGGAAGCTGTCAGTGCTACGGACTGTAAAGATATATCACCATCCGCAACAAACCAAAGGTATGCCCTGATTGCTGCCAGCCTGTTATTGCAGGTAGTTTCGGCATTTCCATTTTTATGCAGAAACTCCATGTAGGACAACAAAAAATCATGTGTGCAGTCTTCGAAGCCAAAGGTTCGTATTGACAGATGCAGAGTGTCTGTTATATATCGCCTGAAAACTGTCAGTGCATCACGGTAAGTTTCTACTGTATTCCTGCTTTTTAAAGCCTGCTCCGGCAGGTAATGCTCCAGGAATTCAAGGGTCTTTGAAAAAAACAGCTTCTTCTGGGACTTTTTTCTACTCATGAGCATGCACCTCCGGAATCACAAGCTTTCCGGTCTTATCTTTATCCCTGATTATCCGGAATGCTTCGGCAACCTGATGATAGTAATAAAAGGTTTCATTCGGACTTTGATGTCCCAAATATCTGCTAAGAAAAGGAAGCATTTCCTTTAACGGGATTCCTTCTTCCATCCACAGGTTCATTCTCTTTACTACGAAAGTATGTCTGAGGCAGTGTACAGTCGGAGCCCTGTCGCAGCATTCCGCATACGGTGTCAAAGCCCAGAATTCACGGAATTTTTTATCAATTGTGCAATTACTCAGACATCTGTCCGTCTCCCTTGCTGGGAAAACCCAGTCAGATAGGCAGTGATATTTGTCATGCAGGATTTTTTCGTATGTCTGTAACAGCTCCGTAAGGTCTTCTGCCATATATATCAGACGATCCTTATGACCTTTGGACTGGAGGAGACGGATGGTTCCCTGCCTGATGTCCACATCCGCCCAGCGCAGTTTCCTGGCTTCTGAAATTCGCAGACCGCAACAATAGATAAGCCGGAACATCACTTTATATTCAATAGCCAGCCTGCTAAATTTTGTAATGCCGACTGCAGGAACATAACCGTCAACTTCTTCGAAGAATGCTTTTATTTCAGTATCTGACAGGATATGTACCATCATTTTCTCCGCTTTGTAAAAGTTTGATGGAATGTAAGCCTCCATACCCAGCGAGGTCAGGAACAGTGCAAACTGCCGTATTATGGACATCCTGGCAGAACACGTGACAAGTGCTTCACCATCACGTAAACTTCCCCATTTCATTACGAGTTCCCGGCTCAAGCATGGTGCTGTAACGGATTCTTCTATACAGAAAGCGTCAAAGTGTTTCAGCTTCCATTCTCCGCTTTCATATATAAAACCGGCAGCCCGTTTTTCCTGTATGAATTTTTCGATATATGGTGCGAAACAGCTTTGATACTGATATCCACTGATGTTCATGCCAAGCCTCCTTCTATGAGAATCCCGACGTTATCCAGGGATAATCCGCATTTTCTGCTTCTTTCTTCATCCAGAAGCAGATACTTCATGACACTTGTAGGATCACGATGGCCAAGTGCATCCATGACATCATCGATTCCGGCATGGTTCCGCAAAAGATTTGTAGCAAAAGTCCTTCGGGTTACATGAAAACCACCACCTTTTACATCTCTTCTTTCAGGGAGAATACGATAGAGTGCATTTGTACATACCTTGCCTGTAAGCTTTCCGTATGGAGCTTTTGATCTGATGAAAATATATTCAGTAGCCAGCCTGCTAAATTTTGTAATGCCGACTGCGGGAACATAACCGTCAACTTCTTCGAAGAATGCTTTTATTTCAGTATCTGACAGGATATGTACCATCATTTTCTCTGCTTTGTAAAAGTTTGATGGAATATAAGCCTCCATACCCAGCGAAACCAGGAACAATGCAAACTGCCGTATTATAGACATCCTGGCGGAACACGTGACAAGCGCTTCACCATCACGTAAAGTTCCCCATTTCATTACGAGTTCTCGGCTAAGGCATGGTGCTGTAACGGATTCCTCTATACAGAAAGCGTCAAAGTGTTTCAGCTTCCATTCTCCGCTTTCATATATAAAACCGGCAGCCCGTTTTTCCTGTATAAATCTTTCAATGTATGGTGCGAAACAGCTTTGATACTGATATCCACTGATGTTCATGCCAGGCCTCCTTCCATGAGGATCCCGACGCTGTCCATGGATAATCCGCATTTTCTGCTTCTTTCCTCATCCAGAAGCAGATACTTCATGACACTTGTAGAATCACGATGGCCAAGTGCATCCATGACATCATCGATTCCTGCATGGTTCCGCAAAAGATTTGTAGCAAAAGTCCTGCGGGTTACATGAAAACCACCACCCTTTACATCTTTTCTTTCAGGAAGAATACGGTAGAGTGCCTTTGTACATACCTTGCCTGTAAGTTTTCCATATGGAGCTTTTGATCTAATGAAAATATATTCAGTACTGATCTTTGGCCTGCCGGATGTTATATATGCATATATCGCATTTCCAACTTCAACAGGCATAGGAAGGGTGATCTGGGTTTTGGTCTTCTTCATAACAATTGAAATCTGATGTTTTTTCCAGTCAATATCCTGAAATCTGAGTGCAAGAATATCATATGCTCTAAGCCCCATTCTCAGTCCGAGTAAAACGATGGCAATGTCACGAAGTTCTACAGGTTCATTGTGTTCTACACGAAATGCATTAATTCTTTGCATCTGCTCGTCAGACAGCACATCAATGATCTTATCCTGCGGGGCAGTTCCTGACATCAGACATACATCCAGACCATGGTTTTCGGTATATCCTTTTTCATCAAGATAACGCAGAAATGCCCTTACAGCCACAAAACAGCCGGATCGCCCGTTAAAAGTTGCATGTTCATCATAGTTCGAAAACTCTTTTATGACAGTAGGTGAAAGCTGGTTGAAACTTTCATAACCATGTGCAACCAGAAATCTGCAGAAACGTGTACATGAACAGCGGTAACTTCTTAGTGTTCCCTCCTCGCGAAATTCACGCTTTTTACGGATGAGAAGTCCGGATATCGCCTCCCTGCACCACGAAGGCAGTTCATCAAATGTTATCGGATTATATTTGTACTTTCCATCCGAATGTATATCACCTGACAAGGTATAATCTTCGTAAAATTTCAGAATACGCCGCCAGTGGAGCCATGAGCTTCCCATTGATTTTTTGATCTCAGAAAACCATACCCACATGATATCCTGGTGAAATCCGAAACGATGTATATCCAGGAACAAATACAATGCGGTCAGAGCGTGCCTGGCAAGCTTTAGAGTCGTACCAAC
>JAFSFU010000206.1 GCA_017435025.1 Lachnospiraceae bacterium
AGTTTTAAACCGTTCTACTGTTGTTTTAGGTTTTGTTCTGAATGTTCTCATTCATGGCCAATACCTTAGGCCATTTTTATAAGAATTTTCAGGGTTTTACATACTGTTCAGTTTTCAAGGTTCGTTGTCGTTTTCCGCGACAGCCAGATTACTATATCACAGCTTTTTTCGCTTGTCAACAACTTTTTTCAACTTTTTTTATTTTTCCTGTTTTTCAGGTTTGTCATTTTAAAGTTGAATGCTTCAAAAACGAAGCTCCGATGATTTTTGTCTCATCGGAGCTTAACTATAACACGATATTTTCACATTGTCAAGCAGATTTGTTTCATTTTTTTAAACAATTTTTTTCTTGGTTTTTCATATACAAAATATGCTCTTTTCCCCTTATTTTATCTATATTTTGTGGTTTCTCTTTTCGCCTTTTTACTGGCCGCAAAAAGACTTTATTTCTTGTTTTTTATCAAATTGTATCTATATGATAGACAATTTTCTAAATACCGCGAAACATCCCAAACACAAAAGCTGACAAGATATTGTGGTCATAAAGCCAAGATAACCAAGAACTTGCGCTAACCATCTGCAATGCAGTCGCACCAATCTCAGTTCCGGAAACTGCAGTCAAGGCAACGCAGCAAATCCATACCACTACCATAGACTCCACTGCCCCAAGAATTGCTCCTGTAATCTGATTGATTCCCGATAAAATCGGAAGTTTTGCGATTAAATCCAGCCAGACCACAACAAAACGGATTGTCAGATAGATCAAAACAAACAATGCGAGGAATATGATCGTACGCATGATCGTATGGGTCAGATACCCGGTAATATAATCCTCGAACAACTCAACATTCATTTGATCATATACTTCGATATTATTATTCTCCACCAGCAGCTGTTTAATCTGTTCTGGAATCGGAAGTTCTTCAATGATCATCCACTCGTCTTCTTTTTGGGTTTTTCCATCTAACCCAAAACGCTCTACCAGTGAATCCAGCCCTATCGTTTCCTCCATATTATCCTGCATTTTTTCATAAACAGGTGTACACTCCTTTAACCAACTGGTGACATACGGCATTGCAATGTGAACAGATATCAAAGTGATCACCATTGCCGACGCAGATACCGCCAGGCGGATAAATCCCTTATGATGTCCATACAAAATCATGCCCAATATATAGATTGCTGCTGCAATCTCCAGCCAGTTTCCGGAAAAATTTGCAATCGCTTCCATTTACACTCCTTGTTTCAATACAAACTGCCGGATTGCCTTTGCCACACCGGCCTCATTATTTGTAATCGTAATATAATCTGCCGCCGCTTTTACAACCTCTTCCCCATTTTCCATTGCCACGCCAAATCCTGCACACTCTATCATGGAAAGATCATTTTCTCCGTCACCAAATGCCATGGTTTCCGTACGCCCAATACCTAAATGATTCGCCAGCCGAAGTAGGGCGCTTCCTTTATCGGCACCCATAGCATTGATTTCCAGATTGTTCGGAAGTGAAGATGACACCAAAAGTTTCGGTATCTTTTCCAGTTCTGCGCGCATCCTCTGTCGATCCTCCATGGACACAAAAAACATATTGATTTTATCCACCTCTTTGCCGCAGGTTTTTACATGTGCAACATGATCTTCAACCGGACGCCTTGTTCTTCTGATCAGTTCCACAACACCTCTGAGCGGTACATATTTTTCCACATTCGCGTAGAAGTCATGGTTTGTGTAGCCGATACCGTCAACATACGCATCAAACATGATATCCGCTTCCGAATCCCGAGCCATTTCCATAACCCGCACCGCAAGGTCATTTGCAATTCGGCATGTGCTGATCTCTTTTCCCTGTTCCAGATCCACAACAACAGCCCCGTTGACACTGATCGCATAGCGCACCCCCGGAAGATTCTTTATCTCCTTCGGGATTCCAGCCACGATTCGACCGGTTGCCGGCACAATTTCAATGCCTTGCGCCGCACATTCTTCCAGTGCCTTGAGGTTTTCCGGAAGCACTTGTTTATCATCATTCAAAAAAGTTCCATCCATATCGGTGGCAATCAATTTGATCTCCATAGTTTTCTCCAAAAAACAGTTCGCCGAAGCGAACCGCCGGCCAGCACCTGCGATCGCTCCAGCGATCATGTTCTATATTTAATTTGCAGATTTCACTGTTTTAATCAAAGAAATCTTTTTCACGAAGAATGAGATAGCCTTCCTTGTCATAAATCGGATTGATCAGACTTGCAAGCTTCTTTCCAAAAGATTTCTTTTCTGCCTTATCAGCCGCTTCCTCAATCAAATCCACTGCAGCCTTCTTTGTCAGGCGCACTCCATCCTCTTCCATCATTTCGATACGTTCATAGAGGGCTAACATACTCTTTCCAGTAATGCTGCAATCGATTTCAGATGCATATTTGCACGCAAACTGAGCGAACTCATCCAGATCCATCTCTTCCTCATCATCGAACTCTTCTTCGTATTCCTCAGAAGCGTCTTCCGCCTCCTCGTACTCTTCTTCTGCGTAGGAATCCTCTTGCTGTTCCTCCTCAGGAATCTCAGGTTCAGCAGCCACCGGTTTAACCGAAAGTTTCACAACTTTTTCTTCTGCCTGCTCTTCTTTCGCCTCTGCGACAGCAGCATCTTTTGCAAGTTTCTCCTGCACTTCTGTCTGCTTTTTCAGGGCCTCTTCCAGCGCAGCTTCCTCTTCTTTCTTGGCCTTAGCATTTTCGTCCGCACCAATATACTGGAATTTGCTTGCGAGAGAAGCATTGTGAGCATGCAGTTCCTCCATATTTTCCGGAGTGTCGATCAAAACTACGATCATGCCGCTCTTATCTTTTTCCATAAGGTCGTCCAGTTCATTCTGCACTGCTTTGGACAAAGCCGCAGCATGTTCAATTACAAGATCTTTTCCTGCCAATTTATCAGCAACGGAACTAATTCCTTTTGCGTTTAACTTGTCACTGCCGATCTTAGCCACCGGGTTCTTGTAACCCAGTTCTCTATGGATCTTTTTCAACGACTCAAGAGCCATTGCCAGACCTTCTTCAGCCGTTTCCGCTTCAATCATCAGATGGTTGGTATCAGCAGTATCATCCAGAGTCTCTACTTCCAATTCCTCATCTTCCACTTCGGATACAACTACTCTCGGCTGCTGCTGAAGCGCACGTTCACGGTCAATTTCCGCCTGTTTTCTCGCACGACGCTCTGCTTCTTCACGGCGCGCGGCTTCACGCTCTGCCTCGGCGCGTCGAAGTGCTTCTTCTTCCATTTCCTCGCGCTCTTTTGCCGCGCGGATCGCAGCACGCTGACGTTCAATCTCACGCTCTGCCTCTTCTGCTTCCTTTGCAGTGCGTTCAGCTGCTGCATCCAGTACTCTCTGCGTTGGTTTAATCTCTTTGATGCTGTGAAGATCCGTCAGCATTCTTGTCGCTTCCATATCGTCTTCTTCAACGACTGCCGTATGTATCTCATCCGCCATCTTAGCCATCTCTTGAGCAAGTTTCTCAGACTGTGCCTCTTCCTGGAGCTGGATCACTACATCTGCATCCGCTTCTTCCTGCTCTTCTTCCTGCTCTTCTGCCGGAACTGCTGCCATTCTTCTGGCATTTCCACTGTACTCTTCTTCCACTGCACGCAGCTTTGCCTCGTACTTATCACGATTTTCTACCAAATCCATCTGGTATTTGTTGAGCGGCGCATATTCCAGCTTCAGATCCATAGCCTTATCTACATATTTACCAAGGCCAAATAACAGCATGATCGTATCACACGTACTTACACACTTCTCCTCCTGACCTGCTGCATGGTACAATTCTGCCAGTTCATACATCCATTTTTCATCCACTTCTTTGGAAGTGTACATCTCAAGAGAACGAATCAGCTGGTCGATCGGTGCTTTCTTTGCCTTTAAGATCATATATCTGAGAAGATACTGTCTGGGATCTTCCTGCGCCAGATCACAAAATTCACGGTAATATGCCTCTGCCTCTGCAATGCTTCCTTCTTTTAATGCCAGATCCGTCAGCTTATAGAGCAGACGTTTTCCAATCGGAGCACGTTCAAACGCCAAGAGCAGAACATCTTTTGCATCCTGATACTCTTCATTCTTCTCGTACACCTGGGAAATCATAGAAAGCAGACTGGCATTTCGCACGCGGCGCCAGTCAATGGTATCCGCAATTTTCATTGCAGTCGCATAATCTCCACGGTTGACCAGTTTCTTGATCTGTTCAACTTTTATGTTAAACTCGTATTTATCCATTCTTTTGCATCTCCTAAATTCGTTACAGCTCTACCCGGCCTTCCAGCGCACGCAGAAGTGTCACTTCGTCAATGTATTCCAGATCTCCGCCCACCGGTACACCGCTGGCAATCCTTGTGACCTTGATTCCGGTCGGTTTGATCAGCTTACTGATGTACATGGCCGTAGTCTCGCCTTCCAGGCTTGAGTTGGTAGCGATGATGACCTCTTTCACATCTTTCTGGAGACGGGTCATCAGTTCTTTTAATTTGATATCTCCGGGTCCAATTCCCAACATCGGGGAAATAGCACCATGCAGGACATGGTAGACCCCTTCGAATTTTCCTGTCTTTTCATAGGCAGCCAGATCTCTTGGATTTTCAACCACCATAAGCACACTATGGTCGCGGGACGGACTCTTGCAGATTGGACACACATCCATATCTGTCAGGGTAAAGCATTCCTTGCAGTAATGAATATTATGTTTCGCATCCCGAATCGCACCGGACAATCGGTCCACCTGTTCCTCCGGCATATTGATAATATGAAACGCCAGTCTCTGTGCCGTCTTATTTCCGATTCCCGGAAGTTTTGACAGTTCCTCAATCAGTTTTGATATTTGACTGCTGTAATAATCCATCTTAGAACGGAAGTCCTCCCAGATTACCGAGACCACCTGTCAGCTGTGCCATCGCAGCGCTGGATTCCTCTTCCATTTTATGAAGAGCTTCATTTGTCGCTGCCATGATCATATCTTCCAGCATCTCTACATCATCCGGATCCACTGCATCCGGAGAAATTTTCACAGCTACAACTTCTTTTTTACCGGAAACTGTTACAGATACAGCACCGCCGCCTACTGCAGCAGTATATTCCTTCTCTTCCAATTCCTTTGTCTTCTCTTCCATCTGACGCTGCATTCTCTGCGCCTGTTTAACTAAATTTGTCATATTGCCCGGCATGCCGCCCGGGAAACCGCCACGTTTTGCCATGGTGTAATCCTCCTAAATATCTTCTATTGTAATATCCATATGAATATTTGCTCGTAATTCATCGTCCGTAATATATCTCGTATCCAGTCTTTCTCCTGTTTCGCGGAGTCTGGTCTTAAAATAGATGGACTTTCCGAAATTATGCTCCACATACCGCTCCAGTTCACCGAGAATGATCGGTCTGCTTCCCATACTGAAATTCATAGCATCACTGAACACGATACAAAGGCAGCTGTCTCCGGCAGGTTCCACCACCGTATCACGGAAACTTGGGCGCACAGACATTCCCATAGACCGCACGATCTTTCCCCATTCATTTCGTATCATATTCAGATCTTCCAGCTGCGCCTTCGGAAGCGTTACCGTCTTCGGTTCCGGTACGTTTCCATAAGGTACGTTCTGCATCGGTACACTTGCCGAAATCTGTGCTGCCGGCATCTGCGGTGCGGATACATTCATATTCACAGACTCTTCTGTACCGGTCGCTACTCCTGCTCCCGTATAATTTTGCGGTGCTGCCGGAATTCCGTTTTCAATCTGCCGCTCCAGATTTGTCAGGCGTTCCAGGATCGAATCCAGATTTTCTTCCATCTCCGGCTTTGTCAGTTTAATAAATGCCAGCTCGATCAGCACACGCTTCTGACTGGCAAAGCGAATCTGGTTAGAAAGCTCCGAGAACACACGGATGTAACGCATCAGCGTATTTTCGTCTGCCAGTTTCGCATCTTCACGCAGAAGGTTCACATTGTCTTCCGACATATCCAGAAGTTCTTCCGCATCCTCTGCAGTTTTCAAAAGCAGAAGATTGCGCAGAAACCAGACAAAATCTACTACAAACTGGGAAAGTTCGCGTCCCTGAATGACCATTTCCTCCAGTTTCAGGATACAGTCTTTCGTCTTTCCGTCTCTCACTGCACGGAATAATTCCCGGAATACGCTGTTATCCACCGCACCAAGAACATCCAAAACATGCTCATAAGTCAAAGTCTCGCCAAAGTGGAACGCTGCACACTGGTCCAAAAGGCTCAGTGCATCTCGCATGGAACCGTCTCCGGCCTTCGCCACATAACGAAGCGCTTTCTCCTCCACCGGCATCTGTTCTGCATCGGTCAGTTCCTTCAAACGATCCGCAATCGTCTCTACCGTGATCCGACGGAAATCATACCGCTGGCATCTGGAGAGAACGGTGATCGGAATCTTATGCACTTCAGTCGTTGCCAAAATAAAGATTACATAGGACGGCGGTTCCTCCAATGTTTTTAACAATGCGTTGAACGCACCTGTCGACAACATATGAACCTCGTCAATAATATAGACACGATATCTGCCTTCCGTAGGCGGATACTGTACCTGTTCACGGATTTCACGGATGTTTTCCACACCGTTATTGGAAGCCGCATCAATCTCCACCACATTAAGAGAAGTGCCGGCAGCAATCTGCTGACAGCTTGGACAGGTTCCGCAAGGACTTCCATCTACCGGGTTTTCACAGTTCACCGCTCTGGCAAAAATCTTTGCCACAGATGTCTTTCCGGTTCCTCTGGTTCCGCAAAACAGATAAGCATGTCCGATTCTCCGGGACCGAATCTGATTTTGTAAAGTTGTAACAATATGGTCCTGGCCCTTCACATCCCCGAAGGTCTGCGGACGCCATTTCCTATATAAAGCTGTATATGACATAGTTATTTGTCTCCGAAGCTGATACCCAAAAGCTTCGCCTCTTTAATAATGTCGGAATCCGGATCCACATATTTCAGCTTTCCTGCAGATTCAGAAAGCGCGATGTCCGAAATTACATGATTCTTCACTACTACTAATCGGCCAAATTTTTCTTCATCGATCAGCATCGCCGCATGGGCGCCGATTCTGGATGAGATCACTCGATCGTATGGAACCGGTGCACCGCCTCTCTGCATATGGCCCGGAACGGTCACACGGATCTCCTGGCCGGTCAGTTCCTGGATCTTTGCACCGATCTCATAGGCAACCGACTGGTACTTCTGCTTTCTCTCTTCCAGTCTCTTCTTATATTCTTTTTTGGAGAGTTCCGCTTCTTCTTTTGACATAGCACCTTCTGCCACCGCCAAAATGGAGAAACGGCTTCCACTCTTCGTGCGTTCTTTAATCTTTTTAACGATCACATCGATATCATACGGAATCTCCGGAAGCAGGATAATATCCGCGCCACCGGCAATTCCGGCGTGAAGTGTAAGCCAGCCAACCTTATGCCCCATAACTTCCACGATAAACACACGGCCATGAGAAGATGCCGTTGTATGGATGCAGTCAATCGCGTTAGTTGCAATATCCACTGCGCTCTGGAAACCGAAGGTCATATCAGTCCCCCAGAGATCGTTATCGATGGTCTTAGGAAGACCGATCACATTCAGTCCTTCCTCACTGAGAAGATTGGCAGTTTTCTGACTTCCATTTCCTCCAAGGATCACCAACGCATCCAGTTTCAATTTATAATAAGTATGCTTCATCAACTGCACTTTATCGAGTCCGTTTTCATCCGGTTCACGCATCAGTTTGAACGGCTGTCTGGAAGTTCCCAGCATCGTTCCGCCTTTCGTAAGGATTCCGGAGAAATCAGAACGGTTCAGCATACGATAATCCGCATACATAAGACCTTTATATCCATCTTCGAATCCGACAATCTCAACTTCATCGCCATACATCTGATATAAACTTTTCGCAACGCCGCGCATCGTCGCATTGAGCGCCTGACAATCACCGCCGCTGGTTAAGAATCCAACTCTCTTCATAACATTCCAGTCCTTTCCTTGTCCTTCAAGTCGGCATACTTATATTGATTATAATACATGAAAAAGAGAGGGGCAAGAAAAATTTAACTTTCGCTTCCTCTCTCTTTTATTATTCCCAAATCTGATGGATCGGATCCGGAATTTCTACATTGTTATTGACAGCCATGCCATCGCGCATCATGCCTTCCATCTGACGGAATTGGACCGTTGTACTCAGATATCGGTTCCACATCTGATACCCAGGTTCCAAACGTTTTGCCTCGAAATCCATCGACCTTCCTGCATAATAATCACGATAGAGATCTGCATAGAACTGAGCCATCGTCTCCTTCATCTCATCCGGAATGTACTCAATTCCACTGTAGATCTGGCGACTGATCACTCCTTGCACATAAGCTTCGCTATACTGCGGGAAGTTTAATAGTTCTTCGTTTTTGATTCCGTGCTTTGCAGCCCAACCGGAAATATTTGTATCATTTGCATGATATGACATGGAACCATCCGCATTCAAAGTCAGTCTTCCGTACTGACACGGCGGAATGATCAGGGAGTTGCTGACCACCTCATAAATTCCATAAATATTCTCCGGAGCCCCCGGACCAAGCGTGTGTTTCATAATTCGCTGTACATGAAGATGTCCGCTGAAGAATGCGGGTGTCAGATATCGTTCCAACAATTCCATTACTTCCATATGGTTTCGGATCACGCATTCCTCGCGGTATACACTGCTCAACTCCTGAAGATTGTGGTGTGCCACAGGGATCACGGTAATTCCCTGGACATAGGCCTCCCTTAAGCATTGTTCCATCCACTTTAGCGTACCCTCTTTAATCTCACCGTCAACCTCATTATCCGGATCATAAATACAGCTGTCCAGCATCATCATCCAGGTAGTCTCATTTAATATGTAGAGATAGCTCAAAGAGTCAGGTGCATGACTAACCGCTTCATCATATCCAAACGCTCCATACATCTCCCGGAATTCTTCCGGAGTCACGGTTTCCACGGAATTTTGGCTTTCCCCAAAGTAAGATGTTGCATACGGGTTGTTGATATCATGATTTCCCGGAATCGCAAGAACCTGAATCCCGGCCGCTTCAATATCCGCCAGCTTCTCGGTAAATTCCCGGTGATTCACTTTTTCCCCGTTCAAAGTCAAGTCACCGCTAAGAATCAGCGCATCCGGTCGAGCCGCGATCACTTCTTCGGTAAATGCCTGCCAGATTTCACTCATATAACGAACCACACGGCCATCCCCGTTATCTTCCAGATCCGTAAACGCCTTCCCGTAATCCGTCAGACTCGCCGACATATAGTGCATATCCGATGCAAAGATTAGATCCGTCACAATCTTTTCCCGATCAACCGGATCTCCCGGATCGTATTCTTCCGGTTCCGTTTCCGGCTCCGGTTCTGATTCGTCATCTCTGGGAACCGTTTCATACGGAAACGTAATTTCTGCCATCGTCTCTGTCTCCAACGGAACAGTTTCCGTCATCTCCGTCTCCGACAGCCACGGAAGTTCGAGTGTACCATCCAGAATACGAGGAACCGCAATTATTACCGCAAACAATGCAAAAAGGAGTAACAGCAAAAACAATAGTTTTTTCTTCATTACTGCACCCCTCAATAATCATTCTTATTCTTTTTTTATCCGTACGCCCTGCTTCGAATGCCACTCACAGACGTTACCCTGGCAGCCAGCTCAGCCCCGGCACCCTCACGGCACACGAGATGGTCTCCTTAGTGCTGCTGCATTCCTGCCCTGACACGGTTCGAAGGTTCTCGTTGCGTAAGACCAAAGCGTCAACGCCACTTACCAGGGGCAGCTCCACAAGGAAGCACCCTAGGCAGAACATCACCCCTGCTATAGCGGATTGCAGGTACAGGGCACCGCTAACTCCCCGGCTGTACGGACTTGCTTAGTATAAATGAAATCAAAGCGTTTGTCAAGCCTCCGCCTGTTTTGCCTCAATTTTCTTACGTTTCCCTTCTTCGCGAAGTTCCTTAAAAAACTCTTTCAGAATCTGCGAACACTCTTCAC
>JAFSFU010000207.1 GCA_017435025.1 Lachnospiraceae bacterium
CCTGATGAATCCGGAAAAATATGTGAAACAAGACCAGAAGAGTCAGAGCGGTCAGGGAAATTGGCAGGAGTTCAACTTTAATGACCGGTTTGGATTCGGCCGAAGGAATGCGGAGATTTTGAAGCCGGAGCGAATGCCGGGAGACAGCGAGACAATCAAACAGGCTGTCGATTTTATTAATATCGGTCAGTATGTATACGCAAATCAGGTATTGAATACCGTGACCAGCCAATATCGGGATGGAAGATGGAACTATCTCAGCTCTCTGGCTAATTTGGGTATGGGAAATACGATGGCTGCCATCACGCTGATCCATCGTGCAGTGCAGATGGAACCGGGCAACTCGGTGTATCAGCAGGCACTTCAGGCGATGACACAAAATGGAAGAGCCTATACCGCCGGAGGTCAAGAATACGAGACCAGAGCAATGGATGCGGGACACATGTGTATGAGGCTTTGGCTGACACAGTTGTTTTGCATGTTCTGCTGTTGGTAATGAACTGTGCAAATCATGTATGTATTTTCTGTTATGAAAGGTTGAGGATAAAGATATGGGCAAAGTGATTGGAATTGATCTGGGAACGACAAACAGCTGTATGGCCGTGATGGAGAATCAGCAGCCGGTTATTATACCAAGCAGCGCAGGCGGGCAGACGACACCCAGTGTGGTAGCGTTTACGAAAAACGGAGAGCGCCTGGTAGGAAGTGCGGCTCTGAGACAGGCAGTGACAAATCCTGACAGAACGATTCGTTCTGTGAAAAGGCAGATGGGCTCCAATTGGAGTATTGATATTGATGGAACGGAGCATAAACCACAGACGATCAGCGCAATGATACTCATGCAGCTGAAAAAAGAGGCGGAGGAGTTTTTTGGTGAACCGGTGACTGATGCGGTAATCACGGTTCCGGCTTATTTTAATGATGTTCAGCGTCAGGCAACGAAAGATGCGGGAAAGATTGCCGGTCTGAATGTAAAACGTATCATCAACGAGCCGACCAGTGCGGCACTTGCCTATGGTCTTGATCATGGCGAGGCACAGAAGGTCCTGGTGTTTGACTTGGGAGGCGGAACTTTCGATGTTTCCGTAATTGAAATCGGAGATGATGTAATAGAAGTGCTGGCTACTGCCGGTGATAATCATCTCGGCGGTGACGATTTTGACGAAAAGGTCTTGAACTGGGCGGTTGATTGTTTCAAGCGGGAACATGGTGTAGACCTCAGAAAAGATCCGGCCGCTTACGGACGTGTAAAAGAGGCGGCGGAACAGGCAAAAAAGGAATTGTCAACAGCGGATATGACACAGATCAATCTCCCGTATCTGACATTCCATCGCGGTGAGCCGGTGCATATGGACTTGACACTCACAAGAACGGAATTTAATCGGATGACACAAGAACTGATCGAACGCCTTTCTGGTCCGGTAAATAATGCACTTTCTGATGCGGGAATTGCAGCTTCAGAGTTGGGACAGGTACTTTTGGTAGGTGGTTCCACAAGAATTCCCGCGGTACAGGATATGGTGCGTAAATTGACAGGCAAGGAACCATCCAGGAATATCAATCCGGATGAGTGCGTGGCGAAAGGTGCGGCAATTCTGGGAAATACACTTTCCGGGGATACTTTGCTTCCGGCAGAAGGCGGAAACAGTCTGCTTCTTTTGGATGTGATTCCGTTGAGTCTTTCCATTGAGACAGTTGGCGGAGTTGCGACCAGACTGATCGAAAGAAATACAACACTTCCGGCAAGGTACTCCCAGGTCTTTTCCACGGTTTCTCCGTACCAGAGAAACGTAGATATCCATGTTCTTCAGGGTGAACGTCCCATGGCAAAAGACAATAAGACCATTGGAAGATTTACCTTAAAAGGGATTAAACGCGCCATGGCCGGTGTTCCGCAGATTGAAGTGACGTTTGATATTGATACGAATGGTATCCTGAAGGTGTCAGCAAAAGATTTGGATACGGGAAAAGAGCAGTCTATCACAGTATCGGCCAATGATCGCATGTCCGAGGAGGAGATTCAGAAGGCAATCTTTGATGCACAGGCCTACGCCAGTGTGGATCATATCCGAAAAGAAGCACTGGAACTGCTCGCGGAAGGAAATACGCTTCTGGCAAAGACCAGACAGGCGATGAAAGAAAAAGATGAGATGTTGGAGAAGAGTGATAAGAAACAGCTGAAAAATGACTGTTCGGTTCTGGAAAAGCAGATTTCAAAAATGCGTGTGGATAAGGTGAAAGAGTCCGGTATTGCAGATCTTCGTCTTGCGATCGAGAATCTTAGATCAACTGCTGCCCGGGTGCTGCCGGAGATTTTGTAAAGGAAGGTAAGGTATGTGGAATAAAATCAAGTGGAAAATCGCTCAATTTATGCGAGGCAGAAACGGAGCAGATCAATTTAGCCAGGCCGTGGTATGGTTTGGATTGTTTTTGTATCTGTTTTATGTGTTCACCGATATTCGTGTACTGAACTGGTTTAGTACCGTGGCGTTGGTGTATGGTATGTTTCGTATACTTTCGAAGAATATGATAGCCCGCTCGGCTGAAAATCGGGAATTTATGAAAATTGTACAGTTGTGGAAGATGAAGTGGCAGCTTCGAAAAACTCATAAAGTATTCCTCTGTAAGCGATGCCGAAAGATTGTTCGTGTTCCGAAGGGAAAAGGCAAGATTGAGGTCACATGTCCGTCCTGCAGGGAGAAGACGGTGATCCGTACATAAGAATCAAGAAGGAATATAGAAAAACCGGGATGAAACAACAGAAAATTGTTGTCATCCCGGTTTTGATATTTTATGGATTTACTATGTAATTACACTTCGCCGAACATTCTGGCTTCGATCAGGCGGATTCCGTGATAGAACATTTCGCAAACCGGAGTTTCTACGCCGAGTTCTTTTCCCAGTCTGACAACAGTTCCTGCAAACATATCCACTTCAGTGTGTTTTCCTGCTTCAATGTCTTGAAGAGTGGACGGTTTGTTTTCGTATGGGATACGTCCCAGAGTGTGGTTCTGACGGTCAATCTCGTTCTGGCCGATATCAACCCCCAGTTTATTGGCGATTGCGATCACTTCCCACATGGCCTTGTTGCGGAAATAGTTCGCATCATCGCTCTTCTGGAAAGCACCGAACGGTACACCGAACATGGCACAAGTCATATTTTCAGCTACATTGCACATAAATTTGAACCAGATACCTTTCAGCATATCATCGTCCACTTTATTTTTGATTCCGCAGCTGTCAAAAAGTTCTTTGACTGCAAGAACTTTTTCAGAAAGGTTTTCCGGATCATTTTTTGCTTCACCGAATCGTACAACACCAAGATCCGGATTGAAATCTGCTTTTCCGTCTTTTACTGCAATGCTGGCACGCATATAGGAGTAGAGCATATGATCTTCGCCATACACAGCAGCCACCTGTTTCTCGCTTTCAACACCATTGAGAACGGAGAGAATAATGGTGTCCGGTCCAACCTGGTTTTTGATATCGCTGATTGCCTGCGGGAGATCATAACTCTTTACCGCGATGATCACGAGATCAGCAGGATCGCATTCTGCTTCCGGTGTGATGATCGGGAAACGGTAGTTGATTTCGTTTACAGTTACGCCTTTCTGTTCCAGGCGTTCTTTTCTGGCTCCGCTTGCCATTACTTTAAAGTTTGCTCCGAGTTTTTCTAACAAACGCGGTGCAAAGAAAACGCCCATAGCTCCGAGGCCAATGAGGGTAACACGTTCAATTTTTTTCATAATACCTGCTCCTTTCGGGGTACCGGAGGCCTGTTCGTCCGGTCAAGTTAGTATTATTCTAGTATAAGTTGAACGGGGTGTCAATGTAGATAATTTGTTGACTTTCAGGTCGAAAACTGCTATACTTAGCCTAAGATATTGTGAAAAATGCATAACGTATGACTAGATGTGGGTGTTTTTTGGGTAAGCACCCTTATGCGCTGAGAAAAATATGGAATGCATTCCACAATGCGGAATTTTACAAACAAACGTTTCTGAGGATGAAACGGCAATAAAGGAGGTGCGGTAACTTTATGTTTACTGGGCAGACAATGACCATGATGGATGCCTTATCAATCTCGTTTTTGGGAATCCTGGTTGTATTTGCAGCACTTGCGGCACTTGCAATCTCGATCGTGATCATTTCCAAGATCATTGGTATGATCACAAAGACAGATGCGCCGAAGGCGGCTCCGGCTGCAGCGACAGCGGCTCCGGTACCGGCAATTGACGAGGAGGCTTATGCAGTACTTCTTGCTGCGATCAATGAAGAAGCCCGACTGTCAGGTGAAGGAGAGATCCGCGTATTAAGCATCAAAGAGCTTTAAAGTTAAAATCATATGGAAAAAGCTAAGTAAAAAGGAAAGGATGTAGTTTAAAATGAAATATGTAGCAACATTAAATGGAAAAAAATATGAAATCGAAATCGAAAGAGTTGATGGTTATAAGCCGCTCGACAGAGGTGCAGCAGCAGTTGCAACTGCTCCGATCATCGCACCGGCACCAGCTCCGGTAGCAGCAGCACCGGCACCGGCTCCAGTAGCAGCACCGGCACCGGCTCCAGTGGCAGCACCGGCACCGGCTCCAGTGGCAGCACCGGCACCGGCACCGGCTCCGGCAGC
>JAFSFU010000208.1 GCA_017435025.1 Lachnospiraceae bacterium
AGTGAGAGCTTTGTTCTTGTAGTTCGTAAAGCAAACGGAGAAGAATGGGAACTGGAGATTGAGAGCGGAGGCGAAGACCTGGGACTGACCTTTGAAAATGGTCTGATGAGTGAATATCGATCCTGCAGAAACAAATGTATCTTCTGTTTTATCGACCAGATGCCTCCGGGAATGCGGGAAACGTTATATTTTAAGGATGACGATTCCAGACTCTCCTTTCTTCAGGGAAATTATATTACCCTTACCAATATGAGTGATAAGGATATTGACCGTATTATCCGGTTCCACTTATCACCGATCAATATTTCGGTTCAGACAATGAATCCTGAGCTTCGCTGCAAAATGTTAAATAACCGTTTTGCCGGTGATGCATTAATGAAAATGGATCGTCTTTATGAGGCGGGAACAGAGATGAACGGACAGATCGTTCTCTGTAAAGGTGTAAATGATGGAAAGGAACTGGAGTATTCCATCGAACAGCTGGCGAAATACGCGCCTCATATGCAGAGTGTTTCGGTGGTGCCGGTAGGACTCTCAAAATTCCGTGAGGGACTTTATCCCCTTCAGCCGTTTACAAAAGAGGATGCCTGTGAAGTGATCGATCTGATCGAAAAGTGGCAGAAGAAGATCTTTGCAGAACATCAGATCCATTTTATCCATGCCAGTGATGAGTGGTATATTCTTGCGGAACGTGAATTGCCGGAAGAAAGCCGTTATGACGGATATATCCAGCTGGAAAACGGTGTCGGAATGATCCGTTTATTATATGAAGAAGTGATGGATGCACTGGACGGAAAAACAGATGACGGTGTGAACGAAGAATTGTCGATTGCAACCGGATTTCTGCCGTATCCGTATCTGAAGCGTCTGATCGCGGAAATCGAGGCAAAGTATCCGGGAAGAAAGGTGCATTTGTACCCGATCCGCAATGATTTCTTTGGTGAGATGATCACGGTTGCAGGACTTCTTACAGGGCAGGATCTGATCGCCCAGTTGAAGGGAAAACCGCTTGGTGAACGTTTGCTTTTACCTGCCTGTATGTTTAAGAGCGGGGAGGAAGTTTTCCTGGATGATGTGACGAAAACCGATGCGGAAGTTGCTTTACAGATTCCGATAAATATAGTAAAATCAAGCGGATATGATTTCGTGGATGCGATTCTGGATCCGGAGGCTGCAGCGATGCAGACTGCGGAACACGGCGCTTACGAATTGTCTATGAGTGATATGCAGCTGTCTGAGGACGGAGAGGTTCTCGGATAGAGCCATATAGAATAAGGAGAAAATATGAGTAAACCAGTAGTAGCTATTGTGGGCCGCCCAAACGTTGGTAAATCTACATTATTTAATGTTTTGGCAGGCAGTGCAATTTCCATCGTAAAAGATACACCGGGTGTTACAAGAGACCGTATTTATGCGGATTGTACCTGGCTGAATCATGCATTTACATTGATTGATACCGGTGGTATCGAACCGGATTCCAGAGACATTATCCTGTCTCAGATGAGAGAGCAGGCACAGATCGCGATCGATACGGCTGACGTGATTATTTTTATTGTTGACGTTCGTCAGGGTATGGTGGATGCCGATACCAAGGTTGCGGATATGCTCCGTAAGTCCAGAAAGCCGGTTGTTCTCGCTGTTAATAAAGTGGACAGCCAGGCAAAGTTTGGCAATGATGTATATGAATTCTATAATCTGGGTATGGGTGATCCGATCGCAGTTTCCGCTGCGTCAAGACTTGGACTTGGTGATCTCTTGGACGAAGTTACCAAGCACTTCCGTCCGGACCAGTATGAGGAGGAGGAAGATGAGAGACCGCGTATTGCGATCGTCGGTAAGCCAAATGTAGGTAAATCTTCCATTATCAACAAGCTGGTAGGTGAGAACCGCGTGATCGTTTCTGATATTGCCGGTACAACCAGAGATGCCGTAGATACTGAAATCGTGCACAATGGAACGGAATATGTGTTCATTGATACAGCCGGTCTCAGAAGAAAGAGCAAGATCAAAGAAGATATTGAGCGTTACAGCATTATCCGTACCGTTACAGCTGTTGAACGTGCCGATGTGGTCCTTATGGTTATCGATGCGGCAGAAGGTGTGACGGAGCAGGATGCGAAGATCGCAGGTATCGCTCACGATAAAGGCAAAGGTATTATTGTTGTTATCAATAAATGGGATGCGATCGAAAAGAATGATAAGACGATCTATGATTATACAAAGAAGATCAAAGATACCCTTTCTTTCATGCCTTATGCGGAATATGTGTTCGTCTCTGCACTTACCGGTCAAAGAATGGGTAAGCTGTTTGAACTGATCGATATGGTTCGTGAGAACCAGACTCTGCGTGTACAGACTGGTGTGCTCAACGAGATCGTTACGGAAGCCGTGGCGCTTCAGCAGCCGCCGTCCGACAAGGGCAAACGTTTAAAGATTTACTATACAACACAGGTATCTGTGAAACCGCCGACATTTGTTGTTTTTGTAAATGATAAAGAACTGATGCATTTCTCATATACAAGATATCTGGAGAATAAGATCCGAGAAGCTTTTGGTTTCCGCGGAACTTCTCTGAAATTCATTATCCGTGAGCGGAAGGAGAAAGAATAAACCATGGAGAGAATCGTTTGTCTGGCTATTGGTTATGCATTCGGTCTGTTTCAGACAGGCTATATCTATGGAAAAATGCACAATATTGATATCCGACAGTATGGAAGCGGTAACGCAGGCACCACCAATGCACTTCGCGTACTTGGCAAAAAAGCAGGTTTGATCGTGTTTTTTGGTGATGCTTTTAAAACGATCTTTGCTTGTCTTGCTGCAAAAATGATTTTTGCAGGACACGAGGATTTATCCCTTTTATCTCTCTATGCCGGTTTTGGTGCGATCCTTGGACATAATTTCCCGTTCTACTTAAATTTTAAGGGGGGAAAGGGAATTGCTGCGACAGCAGGAATCCTTGCATCTACGGACTGGAGAATGTGTGTGGTATGCGGCGCGATTTTTCTTATTACCGTACTGATCACAAGATACGTTTCTCTGGGTTCGATTCTTGTGGTGATCGCATTCTTTACAATGGCGATTGTTTTCGGAAATGCAGGAGACTATACAATATCAGCGAGCAGTTTGCCGGAATTTTATATTCTGGCCGGCGTGATCATGGTAATGGCGATCTGGCGTCACAGAGCCAATATCAAACGCTTGCTGAGCGGCACGGAAAATAAACTGTGGGGAAACAAAAAGTAAGAGGAGGACATACAGATGGCAAAAATAGGTGTTATTGGTTCCGGTACATGGGGAACCGCCATTGCTGTTTTACTTAATAACAATGGTCATCAGGTGGATCTCTGGTCTGCGATTCCTTCTGAAATCGAGGAAATGAAGACCACTTTCAAGCATAGAAATCTCCCGGAAGTGACTCTTCCGGAAACCATTCATTATACCGTTGATCTGGAAGAAGCAATGAAGGGGAAGGATCTTCTTGTTCTTTCTGTACCATCAGTTTTCGTTCGCTCTACAGCAAAGAGAATGAAAGAATTCTGTAAAGACGGACAGATCATTGTCACTGTAGCAAAAGGTATTGAGGAAGATACTCTGTATACAATGACTCAGATCGTTGCCGATGAGATCCCGCAGAGTGAACCGGCGGCACTGTCCGGTCCGAGCCATGCGGAAGAGGTAAGTCGCGGACTTCCGACTATCTGCGTAGCAGGTTCCCGTAAGCGAGAAGTGGCTGAGTACATCCAGTCACTGTTTATGAGTCCGGTATTCCGTGTTTACACAAGCCCGGATGTTCTTGGTATCGAAGTGGGTGCAGCACTGAAAAATGTAGTTGCTCTGGCAGCCGGTATTGCCGATGGACTTGGTTTTGGTGACAATACGAAGGCGGCTCTTATCACAAGAGGTATCACAGAAATCGCCCGCCTTGGAATTGCCATGGGCGGTAAGTTTGAGACATTTACCGGTCTCACCGGTATTGGCGATCTGATCGTTACCTGTGCTTCGATGCATAGCCGTAACCGCCGCGCAGGTATCTTGATCGGAAAAGGTTATACCATGGACGAGGCAATGAAAGAAGTGCAGATGGTTGTAGAAGGTGTGTATTCTGCGAAGGCAGCGTTGGCTCTTTCAAAGAAGTACAACATTCCGATGCCGATTGTAGAACAGGTCAATGCTGTACTGTTCGATAATAAATCTGCGAAGGAAGCAGTGATGGATCTTATGGTCCGTGATAAAAAGGATGAACACGCAGCTCTTTCCTGGGATGATTAATGTATAAATGATAAC
>JAFSFU010000209.1 GCA_017435025.1 Lachnospiraceae bacterium
AAACGTCAAATACTGGTAAGAAGATATTGGTATCTGAGCCCTGTAAAAGAAATTGCCACGGATTTCAATATGAGTGAAAGCAGTGTAAAGACTATTTTGCACCGTACCAGAATAAAGCTGAAACACTTTTTAGAAAAGGAAGGTATCGTGATATGAGTGAAGAGAAATTATTAGATGCCTTTGGGCAGATTGAAGAAGAATTTATTGAGGAAGCAGATCCGAATAGTAATCGGAAGACTGTTTTGCGTAAAAAAGCTAATCGTAATTGGAGGAAGTGGGCCACCTATGCTGCATGTGCAGTGCTTGTTCTGGGAGTCGGAACACCACTTCTTAAAGAGGTTTATCTGGACAATGTAAAAAAGGGCGTAGAAAAAGCGGAACCGGAAAATGCTGCAGGAGCACCGGAATCCATTCAAGATATCGGAGATCAAAATCCCATTGGAGGGGGTGGAGATGGTCTGGCAGAAGGAAAGGAAGAAACCGGAGGCTCGAAAAATTATTGGACAGCACATTATAATGAAGCGACAGAGTATTTGGACAGTGCAAAGGTGTACATGCCCGGATATTTTACAGAGAAGCTGAGCGAGGAAGAAATCGAAGCGATAACACCTGATATGCAGTATGAGTGGATGCAGTACACGGGTCAGTCTGGATTCGATGGTGATGGAACGTTAGTTGATATTAACATTTGGATCACAACAACCATACCGGACGAAAATATTGTAACAACGATTTCAAAGAATGGTTCTGGTCGATGTTTTGTTCTGGATGAGGACGCTGTGAAATCGGTTTGTAATGGAGTAGAATACACGATAAGTCAATGGAGATATGAAGAGCAGAGTATATTGGCTGCTGATACCATGATAAATGGCCATTCATATTCTTTTACCCTGACAACCACGGTTCAGAATATAGATCAGGCAAAAGAGAATTTTACACGGGTTTTGGAATGCTTTGCACATTATGCAGAAGGAAAACCGGATTTTTCTGCTATTACAGCAGAAGTAATTCCTGAGTGGTTCGATAAGGAATTAACGTATCAGGAGGCTCTTACAGAAGCGGATTATGGTGCATATATGCTGCCGGAAATGCCGAAAGGTTTTACAACAGAATCTATTCACCGTTTCAAAAATCAGGATTTTGATTATCTTTCCGGTCTTTGGACGAAAGGATATAACGAACTGAGCTGGGCCATTTATACAATCAGCGAGACTGATGAGAGCCGTATTACTGAGGTGGATGAAACTGAAAATTATGATTTGACACTATATCCGATACCACGGGCATCGTCTGTACCGGATGAATTACGAGAAATTGTTGATAATCCTATTTTCTATGCGGAGGATTTGACCATGGAAGCTGTTTGGTCCAGAGCTTATAAAACAGAAGACTCAGGGGACAGTAGTGGTTGGAGAATGAAGTTCAGTGTGAAATATGATGAAACGGTTGTAGAAATCCGTAGCAAAGGTGTAGATCCGGAATGGATTTACCGGCAGCTGCGTGCTTTGAATATGAAATAAAGGAGGGTGTTTCTCATGAAAAAGAAGATATGGATCCCAATCATGATCGTTGCAGTATTGGCAATTCTGTTGATCCCGATTCCAACTGGGGTATATAGGGACGGAGGAACACGGGTTTATTCAGCACTGACCTATAAGATTGTAGACTGGAACCGGATGGTATCTGCAGACGAAACCTATGATGCTACAAGAATATATTTTTTCCCAAACAATATGAAGTCCATAGACAGTTTATGGGCTTATGAAGAGGACAAAGTGATACAATCCTTTATTGCTACGATTCTGGAAATCAATGGTTCTACTGTACTGGTAGAACCGGTAGAGAGCGAAATAGAGCGAAAGAGCAGTAACCAAATTTCCTTTGGAACGCAAGACCTTGCGGACATCGATGCCGAGGTAGGAAGTGTTGTAAAGGTGTTTTATACCGGCGAGATAATGGAAACTTATCCGGCGAAAATTCATGTCACGAATTGGAGCATTTCCGATGACCTGCGGCACCTGGAATACAATGAGCCTTGGATTGATAAAGAGAAGGCTGAGGCATATGATACCAAGATCTTTGATCACATAAGAATTACTAGAATTTACTCCAATTGCTTCTTTGCCAGAACGGTAATTCCTATGCCCTATGAAATCAAGATGAATGGATCACTTTCTGAGGACTGGTGCGTGGGTGATCAGATATCATGTACTTATGAAAATACCTATTATGATGATAAGAATCAGCGTGTAGAAGCAGATATGCTGACAGTGGAAGCCAGTGACTGGGAACCGGATCCTAATGTAGCATATAAACCGGTAATCTATCTTTATCCGGAAGAAGAAACGGAAGTTTCTGTGAAGCTTTATCTGGATGGGAATCTGACTTGCACCTATCCTGCTTATCATAGTGGATGGGAAGTAACAGCGTATCCGGACGGTACACTTAAAGATGCCAAGGGGCAGACTTACAATTACCTGTATTGGGAGGGAGAAACCAATGCTCAGTGGGATATGAGTCAGGGTTTTTGTGTCAAGGGAACTGATACGGCAGTGTTTCTTGAGGATGCTCTTGATAAACTTGGTCTAACCCGCAGAGAGGCAAATGAATTTATCGTTTACTGGCTGCCTATGATGGAAAATAATCCATACAACATTATTGCATTCCAGGCAGAATGCTACACTGAGGCTGCTCAACTTGAAATTATTCCTGCTCAGAACACTCTGATTCGCGTGTTTATGACATGGAAAGCAAGCAATGAGTTTGTAGAGTTAGCAGAGCAGAAATTAAATGCTCCGGATAGAGCAGGATTTACTGTTGTTGAGTGGGGAGGTACTGAAATAAAATAGAAAAAAATTGTTTTCATCATGCAAGGGTTTTCAAGTTTTTGCGAGTAGATAGTTGAAGGGCCCTAATAAATCAAAAGACAAGGAGGTGTAGAGATGGATGATGCACGCATTGTAGAACTTTACTGGGAACGCAATGAAAATGCTATTTCAGAAACCGCAAATAAGTATGGCAGCTATTTAAACAGTATTTCCTATAATATTCTGGTTAACAGTGAGGATGCCCAGGAGTGTGTGAATGATACATATCACGATGCATGGAATTCCATGCCACCCCATCGCCCTTCCATCCTCTCAACCTTTCTTGGAAAGATTACCAGACGAATTGCCATCGACCGTTTCAGAAAGAACAAAGCGGTCAAGCGTGGCGGTAGTGAAATCACGCTTGCTTTGGAGGAGCTGGAGGACTGTGTTGCCGGAAGCAGTAATGTGGAAAAGGAATATGAGAGACAGGAGGTTATCGATCTGATCAACCGTTTCTTAAAGTCCTTACCGGATACAGAAAGAAAGGTGTTTCTGTGCCGGTACTGGTATATGGATTCCATTCCGTCCATATCGGAGCAGTTTGGGTTCTCCCAGAGTAAGATTACATCCATGCTGTATCGTGTCAGGGGGAAACTGAAGGTACAGCTTGTAAAGGAGGGCTATTATTGATGAAATCAAATGATCTACTCGATATCATAGGTGAAGCAAACGATGAGTTTATTCACGATGCGAAGAAAAATCAGAAAACAAAAACGGTTCGGTTTCCCAAATGGGCGAAATGGTCTTCGGCTGTCGCAGCCTGTCTGGTACTGACCATAGGTGTGAGTCAGGTGTTTATTCACATGGGAGGCAGAGCAGGCGGCGGTGGTGATACGGACTTAAATTACATGCATTATGTTGGTCCGGTTATGCCACTGGCGGTTCAGGGGGATTCAACAGGAATCACGGCTTCAAGAAATGTCAACTACGACTTCTCCGGATATTATACTTATCAGGGGAGCTATGAAAATAAGGGAGAAACTGTTTATTACGACCGGTATGATAATAACGCATATGTAACAGATACATATCTTCTTGAGAATACAACGGAAGAGGACAAGACCGTTACTATGTTATATCCTTTTGCCGGAGATTTGAGAGAGTGGGAATATTATCCGGAGATTTCCGTAGAAGGGGAAACGGTTTCTACAGTGATGCATCCCGGTCCCTATTCCGGTGGCTTTGAAGGTGCATGGGGATCAGCCGAAGCCGGTACAGTCAATCTGAATGCTCTGGAGAATTTTGAAGGGTATCAGGCATTACTGACTACTGAGGATTACAAGAATTCTGCATTTGATGCTTTCCCGGAACTGAATCAGACGGCGTATGTATACCGGCTCCATGATTTTGTTTACAGTAAGACTACGGAAGATGTAAGTCCTACTTTAAGTTTTACATTCCATATAGATTATGAAAAAGCTACTGTGTTCAGTTACAGCATGAACGGAGCTTCATGGGATTACGAATCCGGATATTGTTCCCGCACAAAGGGCGGTATTAAGTATCGTCCCAATGTGGCACCGGAAAGGCAGCACCCGGATGATGGTTATGTGATCCTGCTGGGCCAGGATCTGCACAGCTATACGTTGCAGGGTTATAAGGATGGTGGCTGTGATGAGGGTGAGGAGCTGAATGACCTCAGCTG
>JAFSFU010000210.1 GCA_017435025.1 Lachnospiraceae bacterium
CTGATCCGGTTGCCTTTCCACCCTTTGACTCGATCAGGGCCTGTAATTCCTTGCGGTTTGCAAAGTGTTCCACAGAGCCGGTGATTACAAAAATCTTTCCCTCCAGAGAATTGTCACTGTTTTCTGCCTGCTCCTCCTCAATCGTCAGATCTGCCAGTAGGTGATCCAAAATCGCATTATTCTTTTCTTCCTTAAAGTATTTCACCCATGCATCAGCCAGCACAGCTCCAATGCCGTCAATGCTGCAAAGATCTTCGGAATCCGCCTTACGCATAGCATCTAAATCATATCGGAAATGCCTGCAGATCATCTTTGCATTGGCCAGACCGATGCCTGCAATTCCCAGTCCGTAAATCACACGGGGAAGTGTTGTGTTGGCAGCAGCTTTGGCGGCTTTTACCAGGTTTTCATAGGACTTCTCACCGAATCCTTCCATCTCCACGATTGCCTCTTTGTGACGATCCAGATGGAAGATATCGGAAAACTCATGGATAAAGCCAGCTGCAATGAATTTTTCCAGAGTCATCTCGGAAAGTCCATCGATATTCAATGCATCACGGCTTACGAACAATGCAAAACCTTTGATCTTCTTCGCCTGACAGTCCGGATTGGTACAATATAAAGACTTTACATCATTGATGCTGCGAATCTCTGTCGCACCACCGCACACCGGGCAATGCTCCGGAATATCTTTTACACCGCTTCTTGTCAGATTGTCCGCGATCTGTGGAATGATCATATTCGCTTTGTAAACGGTAATCCGGTCGCCAACACCCAGGTCAAGTCCTTCCATAATGCTAATGTTGTGGACGCTGGCACGGCTGACTGTTGTTCCCTCCAGTTCCACCGGTTCAAACACTGCAACCGGATTGATCAGACCGGTTCTGGATGCGCTCCACTCGATGTAAGAGAGCGTTGTCTCCTGTAGTTCATCTGCCCATTTGAATGCAATGGAATCACGTGGAAACTTCGCTGTTCTGCCCAAGGATGCTCCATATTCCATATCATCATAAAGAAGCACCAGACCGTCGGATGGAATGTTGTAATCCTCTACTTTTTTCGCAAACTCTGCGATCGCATCGGCAATATTCTCCGCCGTTACTTCCACAGATTCAACCATTTCAAAACCGAGACCGGAAAGCCACAGTGCCTGTTCCTTCTTGGAATTCTTAAAATCCACCCCGTCGGCCTGTACCAGAGCAAATCCCATAAAACGCACATTTCTTCCTGCTGTGATCTCGCTGTTTAACTGTCTCACCGAACCGCTGCAAAGGTTTCTCGGATTCTTATACTTTGCACTCTCATCTGCGATCGTGGCATTGAGCTTTTCAAAATCTTCGTAAGTGATGATCGCCTCACCGCGAAGGATCAAGCGGCCCTTATACGGAATAGACATCGGAAGATTCACAAATGTTCTTGCATTTCCCGTAATGACCTCACCGATCTCACCGTTTCCCCGAGTCACTGCCTTTGCCAGTTTTCCGTCCTCGTAAGTGAGAACAACGGTCAGACCATCCATCTTCCAGGAAAGAAGACCTTTCTGGTTTCCAAGCCACTCTCTCAGTTCATCTACACTTTTTGTCTTATTTAAGGATAACATCGGTTTTTCATGGCGTTCTTTCGGAAGTTCACTCAAAACCTCATATCCTACCTTCTGGGTCGGACTTCCGGCAAATACGGTACCGGTTTCCTCCTCCAGCGCCACCAGTTCATCATACAACTTGTCATACTCAAAGTTGCTCATGATCTCGCGGCTTTCCTGATAATACGCTTTCGCTGCCTCAGAAAGAATTGCCGAAAGTTCTTTCATTCTCTCCAATTTCTGCATTTATTTTTCCTCCGGTTTCGGATAGAATTTCGGTACAGTGCGGAAAATCTTGTTTCCCTCCTGGAAAGCGGTCGGCTTACGCTCGGCTGTCTTTTTCGGAGCTGGTTTACTGCCGGTTGCCGGTCTGCCCCCAGAAGTTGTTCTTGCGCCGGAAGTTTTCGCCGGAGTTTTCTTCTCCGCCTTCTTAGCACGCTCAGCTTCCTTCTTCTCCTCTTCCAGCTTAATCTGCTCGCTCTTCGGCAGATTGGTGGATCCCTCCAGAAGTTTTCTCAGGCTCTCCACCTCATCCGGAAACAGTTCACGGTACTGACCTCGCTCCAGATGTCCAAGCTTGATATTCATGATACGCACGCGTTTTAAGTTCATAACATGATAATCCAACGCACGGCACATACGACGAATCTGGCGATTCAGACCCTGAGTTAAAACGATATGGAATGTATGGGTACCGGTC
>JAFSFU010000002.1 GCA_017435025.1 Lachnospiraceae bacterium
GGTCACTGCAACCAGATTGTCAGCGGTGAACACCATCGTCGGCCCCATCATGGTCACTTCGATCACTGCCTCATTCTCATCATTTCCAACCAGAATATTCGCCAAAGATGCAGAACGGGTATCCATAACACCGGAAACCGCCATACCGGTCTCCTGGTATCCATAACGGCCCATATCCTGAATCGTGGTCATAAAACCACCGTTCATGATCTTAATACCCATTACTCCACCTCCTTCGCGTATGTGACATACTGATAGGTGTTCTCCTCCACCTGTTTTTCAATTTTCTCGTATTCCTCCTGTGTCACAGAGCGGAACTTAATATATTGACCAGCCTCCAGAAGCACCGGCTTCTCGCGTTCTGCATCATAAAGTTTCAACGGAGTTCTTCCGATCAGCTGCCATCCGCCCGGGGAAGCCACCGGATAAATACCGGTCTGTTCACCTGCGATACCTACCGAACCGCCTTCGATCTTCACACGCGGACTCTTAAGGCGCGGAGTCGCGATCTCCTTGCTCATACCTCCCAGATACGGGAAGCCGGCGATAAAGCCTAACATGTAGATCAGATATTCCTCCGATGTGTGGATTTCAATAACTTCGTCGATCGTCTTATGATTGTGTGCTGCCACGTTCTCCAGATCCGGTCCCATCTCACCGCCGTAGAGAACCGGGATCTCAATCACCGTTGGCGGCGGAATCTGGATATTGCCCATAGCTCCCATGATTCCATCAAACTTCTCTGTCAATTCTTTAAACAAGATCACTTCCGGGCGGTACACCACCAGGAGTGACCGGTACGTTGGAACCGTCTCGACAATTCCATCAATATTTTCTTTTTCCAGCGCAATCTTAAATGCCCGGATCTTTGCATTAATTTCAGGGCTGATTTCATTTCCAAACTCCACGCAGATTGCGCAGTCGCCGGACGGTAAATATCTTACCTCACTCATAAATCGTCTCCCTTTCCAAGTTTTATTTCAGGTTTTTAATGGTCACGCCCTCCGCGATCAATGTCTCACGAATATTCTTTACGAACTCCAGCGCCTTTGGATTATCACCATGTACACAGATGGAGTCTGCCTTGATCGCAATGTCATTTCCGTTCACGGATGTTACTTTTCCTTCCTTTACCATACGCACGGTTCTCTGGATTGCCAGATCTTTATCTTTGATCACAGCACCCGGAAGTTTTCTGGAAACAAGCGTTCCGTCATCGTTATATGCACGGTCCGCAAACACTTCGCTTGCCGCCTGCAGTCCTACTTTCTCTGCTGCTGTGATCATCTTGGAGCCAGCCAGACCCATAAAGATAATCTCTTTATCCACCTCATAAACCGCCTCGCACATAGCGATCGCAAGCTTTTCGTCCACTGCTGCCATGTTATATAATGCACCATGAGGCTTCACATGCTGAATCTTCATTCCCTGACTCTGTGTGAACGCCATAAGAGCACCAAGCTGGTACTTTACATATGCCTTTGCTTCTTCCGGTGTGATCACCATATTTCTTCTGCCGAATCCCATCAGATCCGGAAAGCCCGGATGTGCACCTACGGCAGTGCCATACTCTTTTGCCATCGCGATGGTCTTTTCCATCACCATCGGATCACCTGCATGCCATCCACACGCCACGTTTGCGGAAGATACAAATTTCAGGATCTCCTCATCCATACCGAGTGTATAATTACCAAAACTCTCACCAAGATCGCTGTTCAGATCTACAAAATACATACTCATGCCTCCTGTTTCCTAACTGTCTCTTTTTTGTCTTTATATTTAATATCTACTCATGTTCCATCTTTTATTTTATCTGACTTCTACCCCGAACGCAAGTCCAATTCACATACAAAACCAAAAACATGGAGAATATCATTCCTGACTTCTCCATGTTCTATCTTTATCTCCAAACTTTTCCCTCCGGCGCATGAATGGTCTCCCAAAGACATCCATCCACACGCTTTAACCGGTAGTAGCCATATTGCACATCTTCTGAAACGGTCACGCCATTCGGAATCTCCACCAGCACCGTATCCGCGCCATTTCGATATGCCTGGTGCACCATACGGCGAACCAGTCTTTCTGTCTCGTCTGCTTCACAATATTTCACGCGAAGAATCGATTTTTTCGCGGATACCAGTTCTGACTGATCCAACACATATCCCCAGTGCTCATTTTCTCCGCAAATTTCCTTCGCAGGCTCCTTCTCAGCTGATGAAGTCTGAGCAGGTGCTGCTTCTGAAGGTGCAGCAGGCTCTGTGGAACCACATGCGGTCATGGATAATGCCATAGCAACAACCAGACCTAAGCTTAAAAACTTCTTTGTCTTTTTCATTACTTCTCTCTCCTTTATATAAGTAATTGATGCAAGCACTTTTACAAGCACTTGCATCAATTATACCA
>JAFSFU010000211.1 GCA_017435025.1 Lachnospiraceae bacterium
ACGGATTTCCAAAATGACACATGACGAACTGAACATTTTTGTGCATAACCGCTGCATCGTCCATCGTCAGCGGATGGCTGTATCTCAGGTATGCATTGGATCCTGCGGTCTGTCCCATATGAACCGCCACCGGCTTCTTGTAAGCAGCCGCTAGTTCATATACCGGTTCGTAAGCCTCATCTGTAATATACAGCTTGTTATATCCCGGATACAGTTTAATTCCCACACAGGACTCTTTCTGCAGATTTTTTTCAATCAGATCATAGGCATCACTCAGCTTGTGTTCACGCATATAGCTGCGATCAATGCCGATACAGTATCTCAAAAACTCTGGATATCGGTGCAGTTCCGGTTCCATTCCGCGATTTCCCATAACCACACCTTTTACGATTCCATTCTTCTCATACACCGCCTGTAAATGCTCTGCTGTATTCTCATGCTCCGCCTGAATCGCCAGTTCGTCGAAGTGTCCATAACCCGGACAAAAATGCAGGTGTGCATCAATGATCTTCATCCTATCCCTCCATGTCCATTTGCTTTATCTTATGAACGGATTCCAAATTTTGACATGCTCATTCATGTAAAACTCACGAAAAACTAAGATAGGGAGTGGCACATACACCACTCCCGTCTTATCACTTCATTTTCTTTGAGAGACTTTCTCAAAAATACTTTCGGCTGCCCCAGAGGTTGCTTCGTTTCAGATCCAGATACTCGTTATACGCCTTTTCCAAAATCTGTTTCTCATTGGAGAACTTAAGAAGATGATAAGCTTCGTAAAACTTATAGTAGCCTGAATCCACAAAGTATTCCTCACGTTGTGGTTTACTGTAATAACTGTCTGCCATCATCAGATACCAGTGAACGTCCTTTTCTACTGTATCCTGCGGAGTATTAAATGAATACTGGCTCTTTCCGATATACTTGATGATCGAAGCCGTCACACCAGTTTCTTCCTTCACCTCGCGCAGTGCAGTTTCCTTGAACTCTTCACCAGGTTCCACAGTTCCTTTCGGCAAAACCCATCCTTCGTACTTGTTCTTATAATTCTTATAAAGTACCAGAATTTTACCCCTGAATATAACCACACCGCCACAGCTAGTTGCCTCTATCATTGCAATCCCTCCTGATCCAAGAACGACCAAAATCATTCCTGTGGTGTGTTTTTCAAACTGAAACTAGTATACTTCTTTTCGGGGATATTTGCAACCACCTTATTCCGCTTTCAGATACTTTTCGAACCAGTTTACCATCTCAGTCAGACGGCGTACTCTATGGGACGGTTTACCGGAACGGGACAGTTCATGGTTCTCACCATGGAACAGGCACATTCTGGTCTCCACACCAAAGAATTTCAGCGCGGAGAACATCTGGATCGCATCACCCATCCAGCAGCGGTAGTCTTCGTCGGACTGGATAAATAAGGTTGGTGTCTTTGCTTTGTCTGCATATTTTAACGGAGACTGGATCCACATGAGATCCGGATTGCTCCAAGGATTCGCGTTGGTCTGCTCCATATCAAATGTATGACCGATATCCGTTGTCATGCTGAGAGAGATCCAGTTAGAAATACTTCTCTGGGATACAGCAGCTGCAAATTTATCGGTATGACCAATGATCCAGTTTGCCATAAATCCGCCGTAACTTCCGCCCATCATACCGAGACGTTTTTCATCCAGCTGCGGATAGCGCTTCAACACTTCGTCAGTAAATGCCATACAGTTATCGTAATCGACTGTACCGTATCTGCCTACCAGATCTGCATAGGCATTTCCGCGACCGTCACTGCCCACCGGGTTTGTGAAGAACACAAAGTATCCCTCGTTGGCAAACAACTGACTCTCATGGAAGAAAGTCGGACCGAAGGTCGCACGCGGACCTCCATGGACAGTCAGGATACCCGGATAGGTCTTATTCGGATCAAAGTTCGCCGGCTTCATTACGTAACCGTCCAGTTCCACATCCTTGTATGTGTATGTGAACTCTTCTACCGGACAAACCATTCTCTCCGCCATCAGTGTATCATTGAAGGAAGATAATTTCTTCTCCTCTTTTCCATCATAACAGTAGATCTCTGTGAGACCGAGATCACGCATTGCAGTATAGTAAATCTTTCCGGCATTGACATCCAGAGTATGTACACTTCCCTGTCTGTTTACAAGAACTTCATACTTGCCTTCCGCATCGAAACTGCAGATGACACTTTCCTTGCGGAATGTGCTGATAAAGTAAATCTTCTTGTCGTCATGAACAATTCCTGCACCATCCGCGAACTTACAGTCACAGCAGATGGAGTTGTGAATACTCCTGTCGTACTCAGCGATCTGTTTGATCACACCGTTCTCAACCGTATATAATCCAGGATTCTCATTGAGACCGTACATCTTCATCGGAGATGCGAAGAATGTCACTTTACCGCTCAGCACGCAGGCATAATCCATACGGAAAGTTCCCTGCTCAACCAGTGTCTCTCTTGTACCGTCTGCCAGACAGATTTTGTGAAGTCCCTGGTATGTTCCGCGGATGTCGGTATAATGATTTCCTGCGTAGAGAACCACATCACCTTCTACCCAGAAATCATCTACACTTTCATAATCCGGGCTCACAAAAGCAACTTCACCGGATTTCTTATCATAAAGTGCGAGACGCACTCTCTTTTTATTTACAATGCCCTGACCATTTGCCCAGAACGGAGTTTCATCGAATACTTCGTAATCCTTCTCATCGTTCCATGCCTTCATAGCCGCCTTCTTCTCCTCACCCTCAAGAAGCGCAAAGTTCGGCTTTGTATAGTCATAAGCGATCGTCATCACAAGCTTGTCGCCTGCATCTGCCATTTTTGTTACCGTATATGGAACAGCAAAAGCAAACTGTGCCTCACCGCCATGAACATCGATCGTGTAGAAGCATGTCCAGTCTTCACCGCTCTTTACTTTTTCCATATATTCTTTTTCACGGTTGGATGCAAACATAAGAGTTTCATCATTCAGCCAGATGAACTTTCTTTCTTTTCTGCCGTTTGTCAGCTTTCTGCTTGCACCGGATTCCATATCCATCACCCAAAGGCAGGAATCATAGCAGTTGTCCTTCTCATTTACATTTACAACTGCGAATGCACCATATTTACCATTCGGTGCAGTTACCATTCCTGTAGGATAATTGTACTCCATAAAGTCTTTAATACCGATATTTCTCATTTCAGACTCCTTTTTCCAAAATACTTATCTATATCCGTTCGGGTTGGAGGACTGCCATCTCCAGCCATCCGCACACATCTCATCGATGCCGCGTTTTGCCTCCCAGCCCAGTTCATTCTTTGCCTTTGCCGGATCTGCATAGCAGGTAGCGATATCACCAGGACGTCTCTCCTTGATCACGTACGGAATATCCTTTCCAACCGCTTTGGAGAATGCCTTGATCATATCAAGAACACTGTAACCATGGCCGGTTCCCAGGTTATAAATGTTTACTGCCGGACCTTCCATCAGTTTCTTTAATGCCTTTACATGACCATCAGCCAGATCCATAACATGGATATAGTCACGAACGCCGGTTCCGTCCGGAGTATCGTAATCATTGCCGAACACACCGACCTCTTTCAGTTTTCCAACAGCAACCTGAGTGATATACGGAGTCAGATTGTTCGGGATACCTGCCGGATCTTCACCGATCATACCGCTCTCATGAGCACCCACCGGATTGAAATAACGAAGTAAGATCACAGACCATTCCGGATCTGCCTTCTGAATATCGATCAGCATTTCCTCCAGCATACTCTTTGTCTGACCGTACGGGTTTGTACATTTGCCCTTCGGACATTCCTCTGTAATCGGAATAAACGCCGGATCACCGTAAACAGTTGCAGAAGAACTGAAGATAATATTCTTAACGCCGTGATTTCTCATCACATCACAGAGCACCAGAGTACCTGTAATATTATTGTGGTAGTACTCTAACGGCTTTGCAACAGACTCACCAACAGCTTTCAGTCCTGCAAAGTGAATAACCGCATCCACCTTCTCATTTGTAAAGATATCTTCTAGTGCTGCGCGGTCCAGAAGATCCGCTTTATAAAATGTCACGTCTTTTCCTGTCAGCTTCTTGACACGATTTAAAGATTCTTCACTGGAATTGCTAAGATTATCCACAACAACCACTTCATGTCCTTCATTTAAAAGGCAAAGTGTTGTGTGACTGCCAATATAACCGGCACCGCCTGTAACCAAAATTCTCATACTATGATCCCTCCCCTTCTCATAGGTTTATAATGATCCATATCATATATATTTTACCACAATTCTGTATAAAATAGAAGTCAATTTCTTACGGTAACAGATATGTGTCAAACATTTTTCTTGCAATCGGAGCCGCGATCTGTCCGCCGGAACCGCCTTCCTCCACAAGAACACATACGGCGATCTTCGGATCATCCGCAGGCGCATAACCGACAAACCATGCATGGGTCTCTTTTCCGGTCTCGAATTCCGCCGAACCGGTTTTTCCTGCTGCAAGGTAATCTTCTGTCCGAAGCGCAGAGCCGGTTCCTTCCGTTACCACTTGCTCCATAAGTGCTTTCAATGCCTTCGCTTCATTGGCAACCATCAGCTCACCGTGGGAGACCGGCATAAACTTCTTCACAGTCTCTCCCGACGCACTTTCCACACGGTCGATCACATATGGTTTCATCAGTACACCGCCATTGGCAATGGCTGATGTAAGCATAAGATTATGCATCGGAGTCATCAGCGTTTCCCCCTGACCGATCACAGTCTGGAAAACCTCCCAATCCTCCGGATCCTCTTTCATCTGGTAGATACTTTTGCTATAAGGAAATGCCAGTGGCTGTTCCTGATTGAACAAAAGCTGTTCCGACAAACTTTTCAGTCCATTCAGGTCAATTTCCAGACCAAGAGCTGCAAACGCACCGTTACAGGAATCCGCAAAAGCCTGTGAAAAGCTCTCCTCTCCGTGAGCAGTCTGATGATAACAGCGAATCTTCAGGCTTTCATACTCATAAATTCCATCGCAGGAAAACCGGTACGCATCATATTTTCCCGGATGTTCACGCATATACTGAAGTGCTGTTATGATCTTATAAGTGGATCCCGGAGGATATAACCCCTGGGTTGCACGATTTAAAAGAATTGCCTCCTTTTCATCACCATGTACCAGTTCCTCCCACTGATTGGCCAGATGATTCGGATCATAGGCAGGCTTTGACACCATCGCCAGTATCTTTCCTGTCTCCGGTTCCATGGCCACTACAGCGCCACGCCGGTCACCCAGTGCTTCAGATGCAACGGTCTGCAATTCCATGTTCAATGTAGTCACAACGTTGTCTCCCACACTCTTCTTTCCCGAAAGCTCATTGATCACCTGCCGGATGCTGTTTTCGTGAGAGGTCAACAGATGATAGTTTGCAAAAGATTCAATGCCGGTCTTTCCCATAGTGGAATAACCGACTGCATGGGCAAACGTAGTGCCATAGGGATAGTTTCTGGTTTCCTTCCCGTCTTCTCCCACAATTGTCTCAGCCAGAATGGTCCCGTCATCACTCAAAATCTTTCCGCGGACAATCTTTTCCGCAAAGCGGTCCAGACGGGCATTGTAGGAATTGTTGATCACATCTTCTCGCTGCACCTGCATGAAGTACCCAAAATATCCTGCCATGCAAAGGAATAAAATCACAACTCCGTAAGAAAATATCAAAATGTTCCGATTCGCTTTCGGATTTGGCTTACTCTTCTTCATCCTCATCCTCCTCATTGCGTTTCAGAATATAAAGTCCCTGTATAATATTGAACAGGACAAATGTCGAGAGAATGGAACTTCCTCCGTAACTGACAAACGGCAGGGTCACGCCTGTGGACGGAATAAACTTTAACACGCCTCCCACCGTCAGAAAGACCTGTGTGATATACATGATTCCAAGGCCAAAGGCGATCAGCTTGTAAAACATTGCCTGCATCTTTGTTGCGATCAGCATGAATTGCAAAAAGCACCCAAGGCAGATCAAAAGAATACAGACCGCATAAATGCCTCCCAGCTCCTCACCGATCGCTGCAAAGACAAAATCCTTATCCACCACCGGGATTTTGGCCGGCATTCCCTGATAAAGACCCATACCAAACCATCCGCCGGTACCCATGGCAAACAATCCCTGTGTCACCTGATATCCCTTGTCATCAATATCAGCCCATGGATCCCGCCATGCCTCCACTCTCCGTCGCACATGCGCGAACAGACGATAGGCAAGAACTGCTGCACCGCTTCCTCCCGCCAGACCGGCACCCAAATAGAACCAGTTGGAGGTTGCCACAAACAGCATCATCAGATACGTCACAAAATAGATCAGGGCGCTTCCCAGATCCCTTGATGCCACAAGAACCAGCACATGCGCTGCTGCCATTGCAGTTGTAACAACCACATGTTTAAACTCCGTGGAACGATACAGCATCGCAGCCACAAAAAACACAAAACTGATCTTCACGAACTCCGAAGGCTGAACGGAGATCCCTCCAACCGTCAGCGACAACTGCGCACCATAGGAAGTATTTCCTATTACACAAACAATCAAAAGTAATGCCAGCCCCAGAATTCCATATACCCAAGGAATCTTCACCAGCTGCCATACCCTGTCAATGATAAGAGGAATGATCCATGTGACGACAGCCGAGATCACGATGATCACAAACTGCCTCATAGCCTTTTCCGGATTGAGACGGGTCAGGATGATCATTCCTGTGCAGATCAGCATACAGACGTTGTTGACCAACAGTCTCGACACATTTCGGTAGAAAAAACGGTATAAATATGTGTAGCTCAGAAAGAACAATACCTGAACACCATAAAACAACACCAGCTCTTCCGACTGCGTGTGAAGGAAGATCAGAAGATTTGCCAGAAAATGCAGCATCAATACGCATACCTGCTGCCTGCCGCACACAAAATTGCGGTCCTCCTCTCCCTTCATGGCAAAATAACGAAAATTATAGTACGTATAGATCGTAATCAATAAGATAATCAGATATCTGGAAATTTCAACGATCAAATTGGTCAATCCATCACCTACTCTACACCACGTTTAAAATGTCCACGTGTAAAATTCTCAAGCGGATCCACATTCCTTCCCTCCACATACTCGCGGTAGAAAGCAAGTAAAACTTTGTCTGTGGTCCTCTTATCTTCAATCGTAAAATTCAGTCGTACACTGCACGGTGCAAAGCGCTCCACATCACCGGACATCCCAAGCAGTGACAATGGTTTCTCATTGTATATCGTGTTGTAACAGAAACGGCACTGGTTCCGAACCGGGAATTCCGCTCCCTTTCTGTCTTTCAGATACAGAAGTTCCGGTTTACCCGTACAGCCGTCTGTTGTCTTCTTCACACACTGGGCAGATACCATCATCGGCAGGTATCCATAAACGATCATTTCTCCCTGCACGCCGGCATCCTGAATCTCTCTGCTGTTCAGTTCCACCGGAATTGTCACACGAACTGCACCGTAGTGTTTCATCGTCTCCGCCGCCAGATGGTTGAAGCTGTACATACCATGGTCAAAGTATAATGTCGCCTCAGGCATATACTGTCTGAAAAATCCCGGTTCTTCCATAGAAGCAACACCAAACGCATCAAATCCTGCTTCTTTCAGTTTGTCCAGATTTTTCAGGAAATAACGTTCCGCATGGGAACGGAAAATTCGCGGCATCATCAGGTAACAGGATATTTCTGCTGCATGGC
Organism: Lachnospiraceae bacterium; assembly: GCA_017435025.1. The sequence continues at coordinate 7,743 of JAFSFU010000211.1, forward strand.
ACGTTTCCACAAGTCCCTTCCATGCAGATGCATCAAACTCCTCAGAAGCAAGATATACCGCATAGTTTCTGTCATTCTCCTGTTTTTTCCACATAGACAGGCGTTCCAGAACTACATCAAACTGTTCCTTGCTGTTCACAAGAACAGTAAACTGTCTCTTTTCTTCACCGGCTCCTGCCGTTTCAAAAGCGGCCGACTCTTCTGTAGCCACATCATCCGGCATAACTCTTTGATACTGCTTCAAAATTTCCTTCTCCAGACCTTCCAAAGCCTGACGGCGCATGGAATTCAATGCCTGTACCGGCACAAACACATTGCCTTTTACCGTAATATCCAGTTTTTCAAATTCAAACGGAGAGTCTCCGGTCTTTGCAAGCTGCTTGCGAATTCGCGCTTCATCCATCGGAGCATTTTTTGCCTCTTCCACCACATCTCCGTTTACCCACAAAAGAAGGGAGGCCGACGCAGCATTCTTTTCCTTCCATTTTTCGCCCAGCTGTTTTTCAGCAGCAGCACCGTTAAGATCCATACTGACCGTCAATCTCGCCGGTTTTCCCACTTCAAAATAGGCGATTCCTTTGATCTTCTCTTTTTTCACCGCATTGACGTACGTCCGGTCAAGGTGGTCAAATAATTCCTGGTTTCCTTCGCGGAACGCAGGTTTTTCTTTTAAAACTACCATATCTCGTCCGTTATGAGTCTGATAATATCCGTCGGACTGACCGCCGCGGTCAAACAGATCCAGCAACATTCTTCGATCCGCCGGATCCACGCGGTAGCCGGAACGTCCATGTCTCTGATACATGTCCACATACTTCTTATAAACACTGACTACACCGGCTGTATAACGGGGACTCTTCATACGTCCCTCAATCTTTAACGAACAGACACCGGCTTCCAGAATATCCGGAATCAGATCCAACGTACAGAGATCTTTCAGACTCAGAACGTACTTTTCGTTCTTTTTATTGATAAATCTTCCGTCACGAAGTACATCGAACGGCAAACGACAGGTCTGCGCACAACGGCCGCGGTTTCCGCTTCTGCCCCCGATCAAGCTGGAAAACAGACACTGTCCGGAATAGCCGTAGCAAAGCGCTCCATGTACAAAGGTTTCGATCTCCATACCGGTCGTGTCATAGATATCCCGGATTTCCGTCAAAGTCAGTTCTCTCGCCGGAACCACACGCACGGCACCCATTTCCTTTAGCATCTGCGCACTGTATTTTCCGGTCACTGTCATCTGGGTACTCACATGAATCGGAAGATCCGGAAAAGTCTTTCGAATATACGTAAACACTCCCAGATCCTGAACGATCACAGCGTCCAGACCAGCTTCATAGTACGGCTTCAAATAGGAATACAGATCCGGCAATTCTTTTTCCTTCACCAGTGTATTGACCGTCATGTAGATCTTACATCCGTGCAGATGCACAAAATCCATCGCACGGATCATCGCATCCTCATCCAAATTGTTGGCATACGCTCTGGCACCGAAGCGGCTTCCGCCAATATAGACTGCGTCAGCACCGGCATTGACTGCTGCCACCATACTCTCATAGGATCCCGCAGGAGCTAATATTTCTATTTTTCTCTTTCCCATAATTACCCCTTCCATAGAGCAAAAGGAGTCCGCCGCAGCGAACTCCCGCATTTATCTTTTCTCAGTAACTGCATCCAGTTTCATCTGAACGCTGATCAGTTCGTGCTTCAGGCTGTAAATTTCCTTTTCCAATTCATCTTTCTGAGCACGAAGCATTTTTGCTTCCTGAAGAGTTTTGAAATAATCATCTGCAAGATTCAGATAGATCATCACTTCCTGATAATCCATATTCTGTCTTGTAAATCCCGGCTGTGCCTTTAAAATACCAATCTTCTGATTGATATAAGCAGCAACCTTCTGAAGATACTCAGACTCCTCAGATCCGCCCAGTGTATAAATCTTTCCGTCTATCAGAACTTCTGCGTAATTCTTTTCCATTCCTTACACTCCACTATAATTAAATTTTATCATAAACAGTTCGAAAGAACCATGAATATATTCTTAATTCCCATTAAGATTTCTGTGCAATCCCTAAATGATGATATGCCAGGTCAGTCGCCATTCTTCCGCGCGGTGTACGGTTGATCAATCCGTTCATAAGCAGATACGGCTCATATACATCCTCGATCGTGCCGGAATCTTCACCAATTGCAGCAGCCAACGTCTCTAATCCCACCGGACCACCGCCAAATTTCTGGATCAGGGTCAAAAGCAGGGTTCTGTCGCTGATATCCAGTCCCAGCTTGTCCACATCCAGGATATCCAGAGCAAAATCTGCCACTTCTTTTGTAATAACACCATTGTATTTCACCTGCGCGAAATCACGAACCCGCTTTAACAGACGATTGGCCAGTCTTGGCGTACCTCTGGATCTCCTTGCAATTTCGAAGGCACCGCTGTCTTCAATCTCTACCCCCAGTACCGCTGCGGATCGCTTTACGATCACACTCAGTTCCTCCGGAGAATAGAATTCCAGTCGCTGAACAACGCCAAAGCGGTCACGGAGCGGAGCCGTCAATAGACCTGCTCTTGTGGTTGCTCCCACCAGCGTGAATTTCGGCAGTTCCAGACGTATCGATCTCGCCGAGGAGTCTTTTCCCAGCATAATGTCAATTGCAAAATCCTCCATTGCCGGGTACAGAACTTCCTCCACCTGACGATTCAGACGATGGATCTCATCCACAAACAGAACATCACCTTCCTGAAGGTTGTTCAGGATCGCCGCCATCTCACCCGGTTTTTCAATTGCCGGTCCGGAAGTCACCTTCAGATTCACACCCATTTCATTGGCAATGATTCCACAAAGCGTTGTTTTACCGAGTCCCGGAGGGCCATAGAAAAGCACATGATCCAAAGCTTCCCCTCTGGTCTTTGCCGCATCGATAAAAACCTTCAGAGTCGATTTGATCTTCTCCTGACCAATGTATTCTGACAGAGTCTGCGGGCGCAGGCTTCCTTCTATTTTTCTGTCTTCTGCCGTCTCTTCTGTTGTAATGATTTTTCGACTCATTCCTATCACCTACAAAAATGCCAGATGTCTCAAAGCAGCTTTTAAGACATCCTCGGCAGTCATTGATTCCGTAATTGCGACCTTGCGCACGGCGCCTGTCGCTTCCGAAGCGGAATATCCCAGCGCAGTCAGTGCTTCCACCGCTTCTTTTCCTGTTTCACCGACTCCGTGTACTTCTATCACCTCTGGTACTGACGATTCACCGCCCAGAAGAATATCTTCTGCCTTGATCTTATCTTTCAAGTCCAGAATGATCCTCTGTGCAGTCTTGCTTCCCACACCGGGGGCTTTAGAGATTGCCTTCGCATCCCCGGATATCACAGCCAGACGAAGTACATCCGGCTTCAAAGCAGCCAGAATCCCCAATGCGCTTTTCGGTCCGACACCATTTACACCGATCAGCATTCGAAACATCTCCAGATCCTGTCTGGAAAGGAATCCGAACAGACTGACCGCATCCTCTCTTACGCTAAAATATGTATAAATTTTTACGATCTCGCCCAACCGCGGAAGTTCTGCATACACGGAAGCAGGAACAAAGATCCGGTAACCAATACCGCCGGTCTCCACCACAACAGAGTCTTCCAGTTTTTCTTCCAGCGAACCTTTGATATATGAAATCACAATAATTCCTCCATGATCAGGTGCCGGATTGCATAAAACAGCACCATAAGAATCATACCATAGACCCAGATTCATTTCAAGCAGTCCGACAAAGAATCGAACAAATTTTCTGTTTTATTGACTTCTCATACAAAACCTCTTATACTAGACCCAGATTCATTACACTAGCATGAAACGGAGCACCTATGATCACGATTGAGAAAGATTTTTTATTTGAGGAGACCTATCCGCTGTCCCGATTGGGGAAAAAGGAAGAATTATTATTTTTTGATATCGAAACCACCGGTTTCTCCGGTGAATATCACCAGGTATATCTGATTGGATGTGTTTACTTTTCAAATGATCGTGCCCGCTTTATTCAGTGGTTTGCAGATTCCAAAGCATCCGAGCCGGAGATCATCGACAGTTTTTTTTCCTTTTTAAAAAATTATCGAAAGCTGGTTCATTTCAATGGTGATACATTTGATATTCCATTCCTCATAAAACGGTGCCAGGCCCTTGGATTGGATCATGATTTCCAAGACATCTGCAGTTATGATATTTACAAACAGATCAAACCTTACAAAAAGTATCTTGGTCTGGAAAACCTGAAGCAGAAAACAATCGAAGACTTCCTTGGAATCAACCGTGATGATCAATACTCCGGTGGCCAGTTGATCGATGTATACCACGAATTTTTAAAAAACGGAGACTCCTATCTCCTGAAGTTACTGCTCTTACACAACGAAGACGATCTGAAGGGCATGCCTAAGCTTCTTCCGATCTTATTTTATCCGGACTTCTTTTCCGGCGTTTTTACACTATGCGACTGGAAGAAAGCTGCAGGAGAAACGCAAAGAGTAATTCTCTCGGTGGAGTGCGAGCCGGAAACCTGTCTTCCGGTTTCGATCGCAGCATCCGTACCGTCCTACACATTAAAAGCAGACGGCAGACGTTTGATCCTTTCCATCCGCCTTTACGAAGGTACTTTAAAATACTACTATCCTAACTACAAAGACTACTATTATCTGATCTATGAGGATACGGCGATTCACAAAAGTGTGGGAAAATATGTGGATAGTGATGCAAAGATCAAAGCAACAAAAGAAACCTGCTATACAAAAAAGACCGGTTCCTTTCTCCCTCAGCCCGAATCGATCTTTACTCCGGACTTTCGGAACAGCTGCAAGGACAAATCCTGTTTCTTTGAATTTTGCCCTGACTGTTTTTCTGATACCGATGCACTAAACCGTTATATTCAAAAAATCATAAAAGAAACTTTTACCGCCCGCTAAACCGGTCACATCCGGCAAACGGGCGGCATTCTATTACAAGAATCAATAGGTTCCCTTCTTTAACAGTTTCCGCAGATAAGCAAACGTCTTTTTCTCTCCTTCATCGCGAAGCATCCGTAATATCTTATCCAGCATGGCTTTCGTATCCGGATGCATCACAAGAAAATCCTTGCTTCTGGCAAAATAAATATATGCAGATGCATCTGTATAATTTTTACCCTGATAA
>JAFSFU010000023.1 GCA_017435025.1 Lachnospiraceae bacterium
CGGTCCGGAGGCTGTTGCGGCAGTTGGTCTGACCACACAGCCGAAATTCATCGGTCTGTGTATCTTTATTGCGACAAACGTGGCTGTTTCGGCTCTGGTGGCCAGACGTCGCGGTGAAAAAGACCGGGTCGGTGCCAACCAGGTACTGCTGATGGCACTTGCGTTTGTGCTGATCATGGGTACCATCATCAGTGCGATATTTGTGACGTTTGCAAGTCCGATCATCACATTCTGCGGTGCGCAGGCAGATACCCACGATGATGCAGTCCTTTATTTGAGAATCATCATGGGCGGTATGATGTTCAATATCATTTCATTGGCGATCAATGCGGCTCAGCGAGGTGCCGGCAATACAAAGATTGCCATGAGAACCAATGTGACGGCAAATGTGATCAATGTTATTTGCAACTATCTGCTGATTCAGGGTAATCTCGGTTTCCCAAAACTGGGAATCATGGGTGCGGCATTAGCGACTGTATTTGGTACCGTGGTTGCATGCGGAATGAGTATTGTATCCATCATTCCGAAAGATAATTTTGTGAGCATTCCTTTCATTATAAAAGAAAAGGTGAAGATTACCCTGGAACCGGCGAAAAATATGGTAAAGATTGCATCCAGTGTATTTTTGGAGCAGATCTTCATGCGTATCGGTTTCCTTGTTTCTTCTATGATGGTTGCAAATCTTGGTACAGCTGCATTTGCGACTCATCAGGTAGCGATGAATGTGATGCATCTGTCCTTCTCTTTCGGTGACGGTATGCAGGTGGCGGCTGTTGCCCTCAGTGGACGCAGCCTCGGTGAAAAGAGACCGGATCTGGCGAAAATGTACGGAACGATCTGTCAGCGAATGGGTAATATCATCTCCATTGTGCTGTTCGTGATCTTTATGCTGTTGGGACGCTGGTATTTCGGCATGTTCTTTGATGAACCGGAACTGATCGAGGCTGGTGTGGAGATCATGCATGTTCTCCCGGTGATCATTCTGTTCCAGATCGCACAGGTAATCTATATGGGATGTCTCCGTGGCGCAGGCGATGTAAAGTTTACAACATTTACTTCCATGATCACGATCACGTTTGTTCGCCCGATCGTGGCTTACATTTTGTGTTACGCACTGGATCTGAAACTGATCGGTATGTGGTATGCAATTCTTATCGATCAGGCAATGAGGCTGTTCCTGACCCAGTGGAGATTCAAGAGCGAGAAGTGGATGAAGATTAAAATTTAATAAATGGATGTGGATAAAAGAGCCGATGATTATGAAACATAACATTTCGACTCTTTTTTCTTATTTTAAGGAGGATATCGACGGTGGGGAGTTAAATGGTTGACAATGCCAGAGGAACGAAATATAATGTAAGCTATAAATCATAATACTTATCATGGGTGTTTTTGCACTGTTGATGTATGATTGAAGTAGAGAAAAATCTGGCCGGAAGACTGGAATCTGGGGGAAACTCTATGGAAAAGAAGTGTGAACAGCTTGTTTTGAAGATGTTCGGTGGATATACGTTGACATATGGTGAAAAGCCAATTATTTTGGGACGTGGTAACTTGACAAAGTCTGTGCAGTTATTACAGCTTTTGCTTCTTCATGTGGATACCGGAATAGCGAAAGAGGAACTTGTTCAGGCACTGTATGATTGGGAAGATGTACTGGATACCAACAACAGTCTCAACAGTATGATCTACCGGTTGAAAAACCAGCTGGTGATGGCAGGAATGCCAAAAGAAGATTATATTTCAATTAAAAATGGAATCTGCAAGTGGACAGGCAGTATGCCGGTTCAGGTAGATGTAGTCGACTTTGAAAATTATCTGGCTACGGTCAAGGATGCAGATAAAGAGAAAAAACGAGAATTGTTGGAGCAGGCGATGGCACTCTATCGAGGTGAGTTATTGCCGCCGTTGTCAAATGAACTTTGGGTAACGGTAGAAAGTGTTCGTCTGAAAAAACTCTATATGTCTTGTGTTCTTCAGTTGTGCGAAATTCTGGAAGAACGTCAGGAATATGCACAAATGTATGCGATTTACAAAAAAGCTGCGGAAATGTATCCATTTGATGAGTGGCAGGAGAAGCAGATTGATACGCTTCAGAAGATGGAACGATTTGATGAGGCGTTTAAAATCTACCAGGACACGGTTCGTTTGTATTCGGAAGAACTTGGTGCACCGCCGTCTTTGAAAATGCGGGAATTGCTGCAAAAAATGAACGGGAAATTATTAAACAGTGAAAATGATTTCCTGAAGATTCAATCACGGCTGCGGGAAGAAGAATGGAAAAATGGAGCATATGATTGTGCTTATCCGAGTTTTGTAGATACATATCGGTTGATGTGTCGAATTGCTGAGCGAAGCAGGCAGTCAATCCATCTGATGGTCTGCAGATTGTATTGTGAAGCAGCCGGATCGAAGCCGGGCAAGTCGGAGGGTTTGCTCCTTGGAAGAGTCATTGGCAGTTCGCTGCGTCGAGGGGATGCATATACCCGTTACAGCGAGAGTCAGTATTTGATCTTACTTTCATCTGCGTCTAAAGAGAGTTTTGAAATGATTTTCCAGCGTATTGCGGAGAAATTTGAGACTGAGAAGGAAGACGCGAACTGCAGAGTCGAATATGATGTAATGGAAGTAAAAGATTTTTCTGTTCAGGATTAAAGCGGGTAAGAATAAATAGAAATGAAAGCTGCTGCGTGAAGGTTGACGCGGCAGCTTTTTGAATTTATATTTATGTTATAGAGCGCCTCAGCGCATGGTTAGATATTCGGATAGGACAGGAGGGGGAGCTATGAAAAAGATTGTTTGTCCATATTGTGATCAACCGATTGACGGCAAGTACTGCAAAGGATGCCGAAGGATCGTATGGAAACCGAAACAAATGGAAATTACATATTATTTGAATGAACATCATCCGGAAAATGAGGAACACTGCCAGTTTCATGGAGATATTCTGACCGGAGATATGGTGGAAGCAAAGAAGGCGGAGATTCGAGAGCGAATGCTTGAAAAACAGCGCGAATCAGCCGCAAAAGGGAAAACCGTATCGATACCGAATGTGCCGCGAAAACAGCAGAAGCCAAAAAAGACTGCGTTTACCAAGATCAAAACCGGTCTTATCATTTATTTTATTATTGTTTTTATCGGTATTCTTGCCCCAATTATTGGAGCTGTTTTTGATGCCGTTTCCGATATGGGGCGCAGAGTGGAAGCATTTGTAGCACCGGAACCTGTACCGGAGCCAATGGAAGCCCCATTGGCGATGGAAAATGTGACGCTTCCGGCAGAACTGGAAGCAGTGTTAGAGAATGTGGTTGCAGAAGAAGAACTTGAGGAGTGGGAGCGCACTGACGAACAGGTGAAAGCCCTTGGCGAAGCCTGCAATGGATTCGGACATTCCCCGGTAGTCTACGAAGAGGTGGAGCCAGTCTTGATGTTTTGCATGGATGAACTTGGTTTGGAAGGTGAATACGATACCTATAGCTACAACCAGGTGATGGATCATTATACATGGTTCGAGACAACCAACGAGTATGTACTCTCGGACGAAAACGGCTACGTGGGAATCTTTGAGATCAACACAGACACCGCTACGGGACAGATTCACGGGATCAGCATGTACACCCACGGGGAAGAGGAATTCTTCCGAATGGCAGATTTGGCGATGGAATTTATGAACATGACAGGAATGTCGGAGACGGTCCCGGATGGCAGAAGCTTCTATGAGGAATCTTTATTGGACGGTCTTCAGGATGCTCCGGGATATCGTTTGCAGTATGGAATGGAAGTGGATACATTGGAACCGGAGCCGGACGAGGAGGATCCGTTTTATAAAATGTCGATCTATGTGCCGGGATATTATACGGATATCACGGAATAAACCGGTGTAAGTAAGTGCCGGAAGGTTATGACAGAATTGGGCAACATGGAGGAGAATGACGAATGCTGGAAGTGGAAGGCATTTACAAAGCATATGGAAAACGAAAGGTTTTACAAGGGGTTTCTTTTGCGGCAGAACCGGGTGAATGTATTGGAATTGTCGGAGGAAATGGATGCGGAAAGACGACGCTTTTGTCAATTCTTGCCGGTGTGAACCGGCCGGACCGCGGAGCTGTGCGATTCAGTGGAGCCAATGCGGTTGGAAAACGAAGCGTATTTGAGCGGAGTGCGGCCTATGTTCCACAGGAGAACCCGCTAATACCGGAACTGAGTGCGGCGGATAATTACCGCCTTTGGTTCCGCGGAAATAAAAAGGCTATGGAAGAGGACCTGAAACATGGTGTGGGCCATGTGCTTGGTATCAGAGAATTCCTTGGGACTCGGGCGGACCGGCTGTCCGGAGGACAAAAGAAACGTCTGAGCATTGCGTCGGCTCTTTCCAACCGTGCGTCGGTGCTGATCATGGATGAACCGGGAGCAGCGCTTGATCTGGCGGCAAAGCAGGAGATTTTAAGTTACATAAAGAGCTTTGTGGCCCAGGGAGGGATCGTTATATTGACATCCCATGAAATGGCAGAGTTATCGGTCTGTACAAGTCTTTATGTTTTGAAAGATGGAATGATGAAGCCAATGGAAATGGGACTCTCTGCGGATGCAATGATAAATAGATTTTAGACAACGAGGAGGACATGTATGAGCGAAGAACTGAAAAAACTGGAAAATGAAACGATGGAAGAAACAACGGCGGAGTTGACTGCCGAACCGGCAAAGAAAGGGAAAAAGTGGATAATACCGGCGGCGATTGCAGGTGTCGCAGTGGCGGCGGGAGCTTATATGGCACTTACCTATGTAAATCCGAAGGATGCAGTGATTGAGGCATTTAAGAGTATTACAGCTGAAGGTCAGACAAATCCGATGGAAGAGATTTTTGGTGCACAGATGTTTCTTGGAGATCAGATGACGAAATCCATGGAAGAATCTCTGGGAGTGACTTTCGAGGGCAGTTCCCTTGAGGGAACAGAGATGCTTTCCGGTGCAGGAATCGATATGGATCTTTACAGGGATATTGAGAACAAACAGTTTTCTGTGGATATGGGAATCGACTTCGCAGATATGGATCTGGCAACCATTCAGATCTACGTGGATGAAAATCAGATCATGGCAGCAGTGCCGGAACTGGTTCCCAAGGCCTTTGTTCTGAATTGTGGAGAGGATCTGGAAGAACAGCTGGAGACATCTGCCTATGTGGGACCGATGCTGGAAGAGAGCGGAATTGATCTGATCGGAATCGACGATTATATGGATCGGTATATGGAACTGGCTGAAAAGGAAACAAAGCTGTTTGATCTGAAGGCACTTTGGACCAGATATAAAGAGGGCAGTGAAGCTATGGATGCCTTGAAAGAGGCCATGACTGTTGAAAAGATTGAGAAGAAAGATTTTACCATTGACGGTGAGGTCATGAGTTGCAAAGGTTATCATGTGATTTTGACGAAGGATGCCATGGTACAGTTTGCAAAGACCACAAAGGATTTCTTCCTGGCAGACGAAACGCTGAAAAATGACATGATCCTCTATATGGATCTGATGGCAGAAATGCAGAACATCCTTGCTGAGGCTGCTGAGGATGGCGGGCTGCCGTCCGGTGAGGAGATGCAGAAGGAAATCTGGACCAACGCGGAAACAGAGGTCGATGAGCTCATCACATGGATGGAAGAATCCATGAGCGATGTTTCTGCCGATGTTTATGTGAGAAAAGACGGAAAAATGGCCGGTTTTGATTTCGATACTGCTTATCTGCAGGTAGAGGAGAATGTGAAACTGAATGGTGATGTGACTTTTGGCGGCGGTTATCATATGCTGGCAAACGTGGATGCAGTTCTGAACCGAGAAGATGCATCCGGTAATGCTGCCGCTATGACGATCAAAACCAGTGGAAATTATGAAGCGGGCACTGCTCTGAATAATGAACTGGTACTTGCAGTAGATGCGGCGGATTCGGATGTTGAGATCGGGATGAATTGGGATTATCAGATCGCAGACGGTTCTCTGAAGGCAGAATTGTCAATGAAAGACAATACAAGCGACACCGTGAAGGTGACAGCAGATGGCTTTATTGAGAATCTGGTTAAGGATGAATCTTTTGACTGTATTCTGGACTCCATTAAGATCCAGGTTCCGGAAATGGGAGATGAAGATGCGTATATCGAACTCTCAGCTGATTATTCTGTAGCACCGCTGGCTGAAACAGTGGAGAAGCCGGATGGTGAGGTATTCGATGTTCTGGCCGGCACGGAAGATGACTACAATGCTGTGGCTGAGGAAGTTTACGGTAACATATTTGGTCTGATCATGCAGATGTATTAGTGGGAGAAACATGCGTACATTTTTTGTTTATTTGCAGCTTGAATGTAAGCGGACAATGAAAAATCTACCATATATCCTGGCAGGAGTGATTGTGCTGGTGCTGTTAGCCGGCACAATTGCTTTTTCTGCGGCAGATTTGTTGTATGGAGATGCGGAAGTCGGGCGCATTCAGGTGGCTGTGGTAAAACCGGAGGAAGACCTTCTGGCGGAAAAAGTGCTGGATATGATCGAGTCGTTGGACAGTGTGAATGGACTTTGCACCTTTACCTATCTTGACGAAAAAAACGGCATGGATGGTCTTCGCCGCGGGGATTTTTTTGCGTTGATGAAAGTGCCCGAAGGATTGGTGGAAGGAATCATGGACGGCAGCAATGTGCCGGTGGTTGTGGTCTTTCCGGAGCGTGCACGGCTTGAAGCAGCAGTTTTTCGTGAACTGACAGAGGCTGGATGCTCTATTCTGAGCACAGCGCAGGCTGGAATTTACGCTGCTGACGAATATCTATATGGAAATGAGCGGTCAGTTTTTGTGCCGAAAGCGGAAGAGGATCTAAATCGGATCTTTTTAAGTTATGCACTGGATCGTGAGGTTTATTTTCGAAAAGAAACAGTGAATGCCGGCGGAGATGTGGGGATTACTGTCCATTTTGTGATCGCAGCATTGACGCTCGTGATATTTCTAACCGGAATTCCTGCTGCACCGTTGATGCGGAACAATGGACCGGCATTGCAGCAGAAACTTGCGGCAGCCGGTGTGAGGAGTTGGCTGCAAGCTGCGATTCGCGGTGTTTGCATGTGGGGAGTTCTGATTTTAATGCTGCTGGTGCCTTTGGTCTTTGCAGTATGCGGGCGATATATCGTGCTTTCAGCTGTCAATCTTGTTCGGTTGGCTGCGGTATGTGGAATTACGGCAACCTGGATTCTGTTTTGTTATGAAATGTGCAGAAATAGCTCCGCTGCAATTTTGGTGCTGTTTTGTACGGTTGTAGTGATGATGTTTTTATCCGGAGGAATTGTTCCGTCGGTATTTCTTCCGGAGGGAATCCGTGAAATAGGAAAGTATCTGCCGACCAATGCTGTGATGGAACTTTTGAAAAGGATGGTGACAGGATGAGTTTACGGCAAATGATCAGTTGGGTATTCCTGTCGTGGAAACGAATGTTGAGGCGTCCATTCTTTTTGATGGTGTTGCTGCTGCTTCCGATCGGAACGATGCTGCTGCGTCAGGTTGAGCGGCAGGATGACGGAAAGATTGAGATTGCTCTGTTTGCGGATGGTGATGCGTGGAATGAAAAGGTGATAGAGAGTTTGGCTGACAGTGACGGTGCCTTTCGTTTTTTCATCTGCACGACTCGAGAAGAATTGGTGAATAAAGTAGCTGCAGGCGAGGCAGAGTGTGGATATCTATTTCCTGCCGGATTGCATGAACGCCTGGATTCACATGATTATAAACGAGCGATCCGTGTGATCGTTTCGCCTGGCACAGTAACTGCGGATCTGGCATCGGAGTCGGTCTTTGCTGGACTTTTCGAGGTGTATGGTCGGGAGCTGTTGGAAGAATACGTGACTTCCGGTGAGGTGTTTGACCATGCGGAAGATGCATGGACGGCAATAGCGCATTTATATGATAAACATTTGGAAAACGGAAGCACGTTTGCTTTTTCCTATGAATCTGTAGAGGGAGGAAAAGACGAATCGCCGCAGATGCAGGCGGTATTTCCTGTGCGCGGAATCGGAGCGGTGCTGGTGTTTGTTATGGGCCTGGCCTCCGCGGTTATGGTGGCAGAAGATGACATGCGTGGACTTTATGCTGCTGTGTCTGGTGGACAGAAGATGCTGATCCAGTTGCTCTGTATCGGTGCGCAGGTTGCAATCTGCTGCCTGATTTTTAGTTTATGCCTGGCGGCGGCCGGAGAATGGGGCAGTGAATCGGCAGGAGGGGCAGTCTCAGAGCTTATCCGATTAAGCGTTTACGGTTTCGGCGTTACTATCTTGAGTGGAATGCTTTTGCGCGTGCTTAGAAAGCCGGCTGTTTTGGCCGGTTTGATTCCAATCTTTGTTCTGGGCAGTTTGGTAGTTTGCCCTGTATTTTTTGATCTCTCTGTATATGTACCGGTGTTGAAGAGCGTACGGTGGCTGTTTTTGCCCTGGTATTTCATTCGATGATGGAAGTTTTTCATTTTCATTATAAGATTATAAAAATAAAAACTTACATCTGAATGAAATATGCAAATAAACACAGGTGTGGTGTAGTGATATTTAAAGATATTTAATTCAGTATTATAAAAAAAAATCGGTGTATCAAAGATGATTGCGTGGTTTTCGTAAAGTTCATCTGTGCTAGCTGCAACTGCGGAGCACTGTTTGAGTCCCGAAGAGACGAGTTGCGGGAGCAGTTGCTTATAAGCGCACGGATGAACTTCGAAAACGAAGCTATCTTTGTACACCGATTTTTGTTATATAATTACTAAATTAAATATTTATTTACTTCCCATAATGCACATGCAGCAGTTCATGTGCGCGATCCTTGAGCAGTCCGTTTTCGTACAGGTTTGTTACGACAGGGTTCTCATCGGAACGTTTTACCAGTGCGCTTCGGTCGGTTCTGTAAAGACCGGATGCGCGCTTTTCTTTTGCATCCAGGAATGCTTCCGGCTGGCCGGCACCGCCGATACAACCGGTCGGACATGCCATCACTTCCACGAAATCGAAGTGTTCGTCACCGTTTTCAATCATCTGGATCAGTTTCTCTGCATTGCCAAGACCGCTGACAACGGCTGCGCTTACGGTTCTGTCGCCGATTTCCATGGAGAAGGTTTTACATCCTTCAAGGCCACGGACGCCGGAGTAACGGATATCCTGGAGAGCTGCATTGCTGCGCTCTGCGAGACGACGAAGAGCTGCCTCTGTTACACCGCCGCTGGCGCCGAAGATTACGCCGCCGCCGGAACGGATGGAGAATGGCTGGTCCGGTGCAGTCGGTTCCAGATCTGCGAACTGGATACCCAGTTCACGGATCATGTTTGCCAGCTCTTTGGTTGTCAGAACTGCATCGATATCCGGATTGCCGTTTCGGATGAATTCTTCACGCTCGGCTTCCATTTTCTTTGCAGTACATGGCATGATCGCTACGTTGAATGTCTCAAGACCGCATTCCTCATCGGACGGCTTGTAGTATTCTTTCAGAACAGCACCGAACATCTGCATCGGAGATTTGCTTGTGGAGATATACGGTAACAGTTCCGGGTGTTTGTTTTCTACATATTTGATCCATGCCGGGCAGCAGGATGTGAATAACGGATATTTGCGTTCCTCATTCTTTGCGAGGATCTCAGCCAGCTCGTTGGTCTCTTCCACGATGGTGATATCGGCACTGACACTGGTATCGAAAGCCAGATCGAAACCGATCATATGGAGTGCGGTGTAGATCTTGTAGATGCTGTTTTCACCCGGTTTCATGCCAAATTCTTCACCGAGCGCTACACGGACAGCCGGAGCTACCTGAGCGATCACACGCTTTTTCGGATCAAAGATTGCCTGCCACACTTTTGCATGAGACTTTTTGATGGAGATCGCACCGGTCGGACATACGGCGGCGCACTGACCGCAGTTGACACATTCAGTCTGAGCCAGTTTACGGTTGAATGCCGGAGATACCTGCATGTTGGAACCGCGGTGAACGAAGTCAATGGCACCTACATGCTGGGTTTCGTTGCACATACGTACACAGTCACCGCAGAGGATGCATTTGTTCATATCGCGGATGATCGCCGGAGAGGAATCATCGATCTCATAGTTCGGGCGAGTGTCCTGGAAACGCACGCGGTACAGGCCGAAACGTCTTGCCAGAGCCTGCAGCTGACATTTCTGGTTCTTGTCGCAGACAGTGCAATCTCTGCAATGGGATGCTAAGAGCAGTTCCAGGATCATTTTTCTGTGATGATGAAGTTTCGGTGTGTTGGTGCGAATCTTCATCTTGTCCTTCGGCGGAGTGGAGCAGGAGGCGATGATGTTGCCTCTCTCATCCTCAACCACGCACATACGGCATGCGCCGTAGATGGACAGGTCTGTATAATAACAGAAGGTCGGAATATGGATACCGACTTTTCGGATTACCTGAAGAATATTTTTTTCGTCTGTGAACTCAGCGCGGAGTCCGTCAATGATCATATATTTATTTGCCATTTTTAATCTCCTCCTACACTTCTTTCACAGCGCCGAACGGACAGCCGTCCACACAGGCGCGACATTTGATACATTTTGCCGGATCGATCACATGCGGCTGTTTTACTGTGCCGCTGATGGCACCGACCGGACACATTCTTGCACACTTTGTACATCCCTTACATTTCTCCGGATCGATCTGGAGCGTGATCAGAGCGGAGCACTGACCGGCCGGACATTTCTTGTCTACAACATGCGCCAGATACTCGTCACGGAAGTACTTTAAAGTACTGCTGACCGGAGACGGAGCAGATTTTCCGAGACCGCAGAGAGCTGTTTCGGAGATGGTGTCGGACAGCTCTTCCAGAAGCTGGATGTGCTCCATCGTGCCGCGTCCTTCTACGATATCAGTGAGAAGTTCCAGCATACGTTTTGTACCCTCACGACACGGCACACATTTACCGCAGGACTCGTTCTGGGTAAAGTTCATGAAGAAACGGGCAACCTCGACCATACAGCTCTTGTCGTTCATGACAACGAGACCGCCGGAACCGATCATGGCTCCAACTTTCTGCAGGGAGTCGAAATCCAGATGCATATCCAGATGGTTTTCGGTCGGAGTGATGCAGAGACATCCGCCGGACGGACCGCCGATCTGAACGGCTTTGAACTCGCCGCCTTTGACACCGCCGCCGATGTCGTAAATAACCTCGCGGAGTGTGGTTCCCATCGGAACTTCGATCAGACCGGTGTTGTTTACGTTGCCTGTAAGTGCAAATGCTTTTGTACCATGATTGTTGTCCGGACCGATGGTCTTGTACCATGCAGAACCTTTGGTGATGATCGGAGCAACGTTGCAGTAAGTTTCTACGTTATTTAATACGGTTGGTTTGTTGAAAAGACCCTGCTCGGTGGTACGCGGCGGTTTTACTCGCGGCATACCGCGGTTGCCTTCGATGGAAGCGGTGAGGGCGGAACCTTCACCACATACGAATGCGCCGGCACCCTGGCTGATCTTAATATCAAAATCAAAACCGGAATTTAAAATGTTTTCGCCCAGAAGACCGTATTTCTTTGC
Source organism: Lachnospiraceae bacterium (assembly GCA_017435025.1). The sequence continues at coordinate 11,540 of JAFSFU010000023.1, forward strand.
CTGTTCGATGGCTGTCTGCAGTCTTGCAACGGCTAACGGATATTCGGCACGCACATAGATGTAGCCGTTGTGGGCGTTGGTTGCGATACCGGCGATGATCATGCCTTCTAAAATACGGTGCGGATCACCTTCCATCATGGAACGGTCCATGAATGCACCCGGGTCACCTTCATCACCGTTACATACGACATATTTTTCAGTCTCTGTCTGGCGGAGCACCTGGCCCCACTTGGTTCCGGTTGGGAAACCGCCGCCGCCGCGTCCGCGGAGTCCGGCTTCGCTGATCTCGTTTACGATGTCGCCCGGAGTCATATCAAACAGGGCTTTTTCGAGGGCAGTATATCCACCTTCTGCAATGTACTCTTCGATGGACTCGGCATTGATATGGCCGCAGTGTTCCAGAGCCACCCGGGTCTGCTGCTTGTAGAACGGGATATCGTCCTGTTTCTGGTACGCTTTGCCGTCTTTGTCGCGGTAAACCAGACGATCGACTACTTCGTCATTTAAAATACTCTGTTCGATGATATCTTCGCAGTCTTCCGGTTTTACTTTGATGTAAAGCCAGCCCATCGGCTCGATGCGAAGAAGCGGTCCCATCTCGCAGAAGCCGTGGCATCCGCTCTTTTTCAGACCAACGCTTTCTTCGTGGTTATGTTCATGGATATCTAATTTTACGGTACATTTGATGCCGCGCTCGTTTAAGAGTTCCTGCATTCTGTCATAAATCTTTAAGGAGCCGCCTGCAACACAGCCGGTACCGCCACAGATTAGGATCTGCTTTTTCTGGGCATTCAGGGCCTGCTTGAATTCGGTTCTTCTGAGAGCCAGTTCTTCACGGCTTTCAATACGGTAGCTGAACATCTTCATTATGCCTGCGCCTCCTTTTCGCGGATTTCTTTGATCATATCGCGTGCTTTTTCCGGAGTCATGGCCGGATATACCACGTCGTTTACGGTGCAGACCGGAGCCAGGCCGCAGGCACCGAGGCAGGATACGGTTTCAACCGTAAATAACATATCGTCGGTGGTCGGTTTCTTTTCGGAAACGCCGAGCTGTTTACGGATTTCCTCCAGGATCGGAACGGATTTTCTTACATGACATGCAGTGCCGTCACAGACCTTGATCACATATTTTCCTTTCGGTTCCAGGGAGAAGTTTTCATAGAAGGTGGCAACGCCATAGATCTTGGCATCGCTGATGCCAATCTTTTTGGCAACATAGCAAAGGGCTTCTTCCGGAAGATAGCGATATTCTTTCTGGATGTCCTGCATGATGGCGATGACCAGAGACGGTTCATAATTGTGCGCTTTCAGGATTTCATCCAGCTTTTCATAACTGAGGTTATTCAAAATAAGTTCCCCTTCCTTATATAATAAAAGAATATTGTTAAAAACTTATCGTTAATTTTAACACAAATGCATTGAGGTGACAAGACAGGAGGTGGTTTACAAAACAAGAAGAAAAAACGAGGAAACTGAACAAAATGAGTTTTTAGAAAAAACAGGAAAACATGCTTGACATCTTGACAAGTCTGTGATAACATGAAATGTGCACTATTGTGGTGTCGTATGCCTATGGTATTACTATGCCCAAAAGTAAAAGTTTGATATATATATTAGAAAACAGGGGTGAAACGTCAATGGAGAAAAGCAGAATACGTCCGGTGCCGGCCGGTAAGAGCGTAAGGATGAGCTACTCAAGACAGAAAGAAGTTCTTGATATGCCGAACCTGATTGAAATCCAGAAAGATTCCTATCAGTGGTTTCTTGACGAATGCAGGCGTTTTTAGAGGCTACCCCGCCCATCACCGTGAGAGAGGGCGAGGACTACATGAGCGCCGCCATGGCTAATTTGGATGCCGTGTTGGCACAACACCCGCAGTTGCATTACCTGAGCCCCGCC
>JAFSFU010000024.1 GCA_017435025.1 Lachnospiraceae bacterium
GAGAAATAAAAAAAGACGGCTGTCCATAATGAACAGCCGCCCTGTTAAATCATTTTATAAAATTATTCAGCGTCTTCCTTTTTCTCGGAACGCTCTTTTCTCTCACCGCGGTCACGTCTGTCGTTACCTCTTCTGTCGTCACGACGACGGTCGCCACGCTCTTCGCGCTTTGCCGGCTGAGCAAGTTTCTCAACTTCACATGTCATATCTTCCGGTCTCATTGTCAGGTTGATTCTGCCCATGCGGTCAACTTCTGCAACTCTTACAGTTACTGTATCGCCGATGTTTACAACATCCTCAACTTTAGCAACTCTCTTGTCGGAAAGCTTGGAAATGTGAACCATACCATCTTTGTTCGGAGCAAGCTCAACGAAAGCACCGAATTCCATGATGCGAACAACTTTACCCTTGAAGATCATACCAGCTTCTACTTCTGTTACGATGTTCTTGATAATTTCAATTGCTCTGTCGATCATAGCCTGATCTGTACCGCAAACGTTTACTGCACCGTCATCTGTGATGTCAATCTTAACGCCTGTTTCTTCGATGATCTTGTTGATTACTTTACCCTGCTTACCAACTACATCACCGATCTTAGTCGGATCAATTGTGATCTGAGTGATCTTCGGTGCGTACTTGGAAAGTTCTTTTCTCGGTTCAGCAATACACGGAGCCATAATCTCGTCCATGATGTAGAGACGAGCTTCGCGGCAGCGAGCGATTGCTTCTTCGATGATCTGACGTGTCAGACCATGGATCTTAATATCCATCTGGATTGCTGTGATACCTTCGTGTGTACCGCCTACCTTGAAGTCCATATCGCCGAAGAAGTCCTCAAGACCCTGGATATCTGTTAATACAAGGTAATCATCATCTGTGTCGCCTGTTACGAGACCACAGGAAATACCTGCTACCATGGACTTGATCGGAACACCTGCTGCCATCAGGGACAGGGAGGATGCACAGATAGAAGCCTGGGATGTGGAACCGTTGGATTCCATTGTCTCGGATACAGTACGGATTGCATACGGGAACTCTTCTTCGCTCGGAAGTACCGGAACAAGAGCACGCTCTGCAAGTGCGCCGTGACCGATCTCACGACGTCCCGGTCCTCTGGACGGCTTTGTCTCACCTACGGAGTAGGACGGGAAGTTATAGTGGTGCATGTATCTCTTTGTTGTCTCGTTCTCGTCAAGACCGTCAAGACGCTGTGCCTCGGAAAGCGGAGCCAGTGTACATGCGTTGAGGATCTGTGTCTGTCCACGTGTGAACATACCGGATCCGTGAACTCTCGGTAACAGATCAATCTCTGCTGCTAACGGACGGATCTGGTCAATCTTACGGCCATCCGGACGTTTGTGGTCAACTAAAATCATCTTACGAACAGTCTTCTTCTGATACTGGTAAACAGCGTCACCGATTAACGGTAACCACTCTTCATTCTCAGCAAAAGCTTCCTCCAGACGAGCTGTGATCGCTTTGATATTTTCCTCGCGAACCTGCTTTTCATCTGTGAATACTGCTTCTTCCATCTCTGCCGGCGGTACAATCTCCTTGATCGCTGCAAATAATTCCTCCGGAATTGCACAGCTCTCATAGGAGTGCTTCTCTTTGCCGCACTCAGCTACGATCTTATCAATGAACTTGATGATCTCCTGGTTTACTTCGTGAGCTGTAAAGATCGCATCGATCATCTTCTGCTCCGGAACTTCGTTCGCACCAGCTTCGATCATAATAACTTTTTCTCTTGTGGAGGCTACTGTTAAAGCAAGGTCGGAAACCTTTCTCTGAGCAGCTGTCGGGTTGATCACAAACTCACCGTCGATCATACCAACCTGTGTTGTAGCACACGGGCCATCGAACGGGATATCGGAGATGCTTGTAGCAATTGCAGAACCGATCATAGCTGTCAGTTCCGGGCTGCACTCCGGATCAACGGACATAACGAGGTTGTTTAATGTAACATCGTTTCTGTAATCCTTCGGGAATAACGGACGCATCGGTCTGTCGATTACACGGGCTGTAAGAACTGCATTCTCAGATGCCTTACCCTCTCTCTTGTTGAAACCGCCCGGAATCTTACCTACTGCGTATAATTTTTCTTCAAATTCTACACTTAACGGGAAGAAATCGATACCGTCTCTCGGCTTGTCAGATGCAGTTGCTGTAGAAAGTACAACTGTATCGCCGTAGTGCATTAATGCTGCACCGTTTGCCTGCTTAGCAACACGACCAACTTCAACAGTCAGTGTTCTGCCTGCAAGGTCCATAGAAAAACTCTTGAACATGGCTTTTTCTCCTTTTCTTACTTTTTGAATTTCATGGCAGAAGAAGCCGAAACTACTAAACTATGCATGATGGTTCATGCGTACTTTAGCGGTCTCGGAAGTTTCTTCCGCCGCCAACATCGTTTCATAAACACATGATGCCCATATAGAGCAACATAAAAACAAGGGTGGGAACAACCGTTGCGCCCCACCCCTTAAGTTTTTAATTACTTTCTGATACCTAACTTCTCGATAAGAGCACGGTAACCTTCAAGGTCTGTTTTCTTAAGGTATGCAA
>JAFSFU010000212.1 GCA_017435025.1 Lachnospiraceae bacterium
GGTTGTTGAAGGTGCCGAGGTATCTCTTTGTATACGGATACAGACCGCCGTCCAGAAGCTTTGTGATAACTTCACGCTTGATCTTTAAAGAGCGGGCAGAAATATCCATCATCTTGTCCAGTCTGCTGTAGAAATCCTGCTCATCCTTTGCAAGGTAAGCGATTCTCGGGATATTGATCGTTACAACACCTACGGAACCTGTGCTCTCGCCGGAACCGAAGAAACCGCCGGTTTTCTTTCTCAGTTCACGAAGATCGAGACGCAGACGGCAGCACATACTGCGGACATCGCTCGGCTGCATATCACTGTTGATATAGTTGGAGAAATACGGAGTACCGTATTTGGATGTCATTTCAAATAAGAGACGGTTGTTCTCGGTATCGGACCAGTCGAAGTCTCTTGTAATGGAGTAAGTCGGGATCGGATACTGGAATCCACGTCCGTTGGCATCACCTTCAACCATTGTCTCGATGAACGCCTTGTTGATCATATCCATTTCCTTCTTACAGTCACCGTAAGTGAAGTCCATATTCTTTCCACCTACGATTGCCGGCATATTAGCCATATCATCCGGAACGGTCCAGTCCAGAGTGATATTGGAGAACGGAGCCTGTGTACCCCAGCGGCTCGGTGTATTGACACCATAGATAAATGCCTCGATACACTTCTTAACTGCCGGATAATCCAGGTTGTCTACCTTAACAAACGGAGCCAGATATGTATCAAAGGAAGAGAACGCCTGCGCGCCTGCCCACTCATTCTGCATAATACCAAGGAAGTTTACCATCTGGTTGCAGAGTACGGAAAGGTGCTTCGCCGGGGAAGAAGTGATCTTGCCCGGAATACCGCCGAGACCGTCCTGGATCAGCTGTTTTAAGGACCATCCTGCACAGTAACCTGTTAACATGGACAGGTCATGCAGATGGATCGCAGCGCTTCTGTGCGCTTCTGCGACCTCAGTGTCATAGATCTCAGACAGCCAGTAGTTGGCAGTGATCGCACCGGAGTTGCTTAAGATAAGACCGCCGACGGAATAAGTAACCGTGGAGTTCTCTTTTACACGCCAGTCCTCTACTTTAACATAGCTGTTTACAACGTCCTTGTAGTCAAGGATCGTATTTTTCATATTACGGATTCTCTCACGCTGCTTTCTATACAAGATATAGGCCTTTGCAACGTCGGTATATCCGGTTTCCTCCAGAACGTGCTCTGCACTGTCCTGAATCTCCTCTACAGAAATCTTACCGTCCTTCATCTTTGCCTGGAAATCTGCGGTAACACGCAGGGAAAGAAGCTGAAGGATCTCCTCTGTATAATCTTTATTGGTTGCTCTGAAAGCTTTTTTGATCGCCTCTGTGATCTTGCTTAAATTAAATTCCGCAATCTCACCATCACGTTTAATAACCTGAATCATGCTGTACCCCTCTTTCTGGACCACACAAGCCGTGGTAGAGCCTATTATAGCAAAGGACAGCAAAAAACACAATATCTAGTTTCGTCCTTTTTCAAGAACTAGATATTGTGCTTTTTTACCCTTGTTTTCTAAATATTCAAATAATATACAAGTATTTACAGATTATCACGTTTTACGAACGCGTAGAAGTCCTGTTCTGCCTGAACATTCGCTACAGAGACAGTTCCAACGGATGCTGCATAAAATGCAAACTCCTCCACACCGTCCAGCTCAAACACACGGTCAACCAGAGAGGATGCCAGCGCACCGATCGCACATGTTCCAAGATTTGCTGCGGTACATGCAAGATACAGGTTCTCTGTGATGTGTCCGGCGTCGATCAGGGCCACGCGGTGTGCATGGATACCATAGCGCCATTCTGCACGGTATGCAACCATACTGTAATAGAATACAACATTGGCCTTGGATGCCCATTTCTGACCGTTGAGTGTTTCGTTGATGATCTCACGGTATTCCTTGCCCTCAGCTGCTTCGATCTCCGCTTTTGTATGGAGCATCTCGATGCGGTGCTCCATCGGGAGGTAGTGGTAAGAACCGTCCTCTAAACCTTCCACGTTCTGGATCAGCATATAGCACTCAAATTCATGGCGGGCACCGCCGCACGGTACCGTACGAAGTGTCGCATACTTTCTGCCTCGGATATCCTTAACGCCCTGTGTTGCCCACAGTAAGAAGGACAGCTCAAGAAGGCTCATCTTCTCCTGGGTATAAACACGCTGGCTCTTACGATTGCCGATCACAGCCAGAATATCATTTGTCAGTTTCAGATCCTCAAAATTCTTCGGGAGTTCGATGCTCTCTTCGCGCATCGGCTCTTTTACCAGCGGCGGCTGCGGCAGCTTCTTCTGCTGGTCGGATACAAAATCCTCCTCACCCGGCTGCTGCCAGCGTGCAACAAAGTGACGTCCTGCTTCAATCCTCGCTTTAATTGCTTCTTCTGTCATGATCAATACTTCCTTTCCTGCCGTCCCCGGCACTTATGCATCAGATGGGACAATGTCTCCATCTGATATACGCTCCGCGAGGATGCGCAGAAATTCGGTTTGGAAAAATGTCAGCTAATGCTGACCCGAATTTCGCGCCAAGACTCGCGAGCGAGTCTTATATTTTATTACTTACCGGTAAAACTCCTCAAACAGTTCTGCCGGCACATAAGCCTTAACCAGAATGCCTTCGTCCGTATACTCTTCTGAAAGCAGCTGACCGTTCTTGCGGATCTTCTGGATCTTTCCTGCCTCGCTGTAGGCAAAGATCTTTTCCAGATAAATACGACGGCTTCTTAAGATCGTTTCCAGTGTCTCGAGCAGGGAATCCAGACCTTCGCCCGTCTTCGCGGAAATCTTCACACGATAATCCGCATGGGGATCTCTGCACATCGAATCCGCCGTCTCCTTATCAATCTTATTAAATACCGTAACGATCTCTTTTCCCTTTACTTCCAGCTGGCGCAGAGTCTCATACACCACATACATCTGCATATCCATCTGCGGGTTGGAGCAGTCCACCACATGAAGGATCACATCACTGTACTTGGCCTCCTCCAGAGTACTCTTGAATGCCTCGATCAGGTGATGCGGAAGTTTTCGGATAAAGCCAACCGTATCGGTCAGAAGCACTTTCTCGCCGCCCGGCAGAGTCAGTGCCCTTGTGGTCGGGTCCAGTGTCGCAAACAGTTTATCTTCCGCCAGAATTCCTGCCTGTGTCAGCTTATTTAAAAGGGTGGACTTTCCTGCGTTGGTATAGCCAACGATCGCCACGGACATGGTACCGCCCTTCTCACGCTGCTTTCTCTGCACTTCGCGGTGGCGCTTCACATCCTCCAGTTCCGCCTTCAGAACACTGATGCGGTCGTGGATCAAACGACGGTCGATCTCCAGCTTCTTCTCACCCGGACCTCGGGTGCCGATACCGCCGCCCAGTCGGGACAAGGAGTTACGCATACCCACAAGGCGAACTGCACGATACTTTAACTGGGCCAGCTCAACCTGGATCTTGCCCTCTCTTGTGCGGGCTCTTCCTGCGAAAATATCCAGGATGACCATTGTACGGTCCATCACCTTTATCTGGAGCGCATCCTCCAGATTTTTAAGCTGCGCCGGGGAAAGCTCATCGTCGCACACAACGCCGGTCGCCTCACGCTCCCAGATCATCTCGCGAATCTCTTCAATCTTACCTTTTCCAACATAGGTTCCCGGGTGGATCTTTTCACGGTTCTGGATCACCGTACCCACGGTAACCGCACCGGCTGTCGCCACCAGTTCCTCCAGTTCTTCCACAGAATGGATCGTATCATCGTTATCATCAGTGCTCACTGCCACCAGAATGACACGTTCCTCCTGCTCTTTTAACTCAATCATTTCTGCCATAAACTACAAATTCCTCAATGTTTTCTATTTATCTTGTCCGCAGGAACGCAATTTCATGCTCCGCCTTCGCATCGCTGCCGTACTCTGCCACATATGCCTCAAACATAGACAGCGCCTTCTGCCAGTTGCCCAGATATTCATAGCAGACTGCCTCGTTGAACTTCAACTGTTTCTCTGCCAGTCCGTCCTCCAGCTGAAGCCCCTTTTCCGCCAGCCCAAGGGCAGTCTCATAATCGCCGTCTCCCATTGCATCCATCATCAGACGATTGTAAATATCCGTGGTCGCACATCCTGCCGCGATCAGTTCATCGTAAAGCACGTTGGCTCCGGTCTTGTCGCCGGCATCGTACATCGCATTTCCGATGGCCATCACAGCTTCCACATAGCCCACAGACATGGTTTCTGCATCCGTCTCCATATCCAGAGCCTTTCCCTCTTCCAAAAGCTCCTGCGCCTCCGTCAGGCTTCCTGCCTTTGCAAGGGACATGGCGCCAAAATAGCAGTACTCGGTGCGCGCTTCATCCACCTGATTTAAAATATCGTATGTATACGCCGCTGCCGCGTAATCGCCCAGCTTGTACTCAGCCTCCGCACGGTATTTGAGAATATCCAGCTCAAATTCCGTCACCGATTTGGCCTCTGCTACAAGCCCGTTGAACGCTGCAACTGCACCTTCGTAATCACCGTTCTCCATCATGGCAATGGCCGCCTCCCGGTCAGCCAGCATCTCTTCTGTCACACCGCCGCATGCGGTCAGCAGAACTGCGGAAAGACAAAGTATTGCTGCCTTACTTTTAAAACCATTCTTTAAACGCTTCATGTTTCCCACTTTCATAATCTTATCAGACATTTTCATCTCTTTCACATCACGTATGCCTCTAAAGTCTAACATATTTTTCTTTATTCTTCCACTAAAAAAGGAACCTTTCGGTCCCTTTTTTCATTCTGCTAATTATTTTTTGCTTTATTCACCGCACCGCCGATCGCCATGATCACAGCAAATACGATCAGATACCATACACAGCTGAAACGGTGGCTGATGACAGATGCCAGTACCATAAATGCACTTCCGGTGATTGCAAGGATCGGGAATACGAAACGGCGAACCGTGCTTTCACTCTTCTCTTTGCGCATCCACTGTACAAAGATCGGAATGTACATCGCGTAAACCGTGATGATCGGAAGTTCTGTCGGGTCAAATACGAACGGGCCGCTCCATGTACCTGCCAGATTGGACAGATAGAAGTACAGGAACCATGCAGCACTGACAAGCAGCGCAAACACTGCGGAGTTACCCGGCATATTTGTTTTCTTATCGACCTGACCGTACATTTCCGGATTCGGGCCTTCGCCGCGGGCCGCAATGGAGTACATGCATCGGCTGCATCCCATCATAAGACCATTAGCTGTACCGAGACAGGAAATTGCGATAAACAGGTTCAGAACATTACCCAACACGTTGCCAAAAATCTTTGTAAATGCGATCGTCGCACCCTTATCGATCAGCTCCTGGTTTGTTACGCCGCCGGCAACACCGATATAGTAGAAAATATACGTAGCAATGATAATGAAACCGCCGATCACCAGTGCCTTCGGCAGATTCTTCTTGGAATCTTTGATCTCAGAGTTGATGGAAGTTGCAATGATCCATCCTTCGTATGCAAACGCAGTCGCACATACAGACGCGAACAGCGGATTTGCAGAAACATCTGCCACCTGTGCAGTTGTTGTCATATTGGTCTGTAACATACCGGTTGCAAGACCGTAAACGATACCAACCACAGCCATCAGGCCAAGCGGGATCATCTTGATAACGGTAGTGGAAGTCTGCAGTTTACCTGCAAGCTTCGGGGAAAGTACGTTCATCGCATACACACCGCACATTACAAACAGTGTCAATGCCAGACATTCCGGACCAAATACACAGCCGCCTTCTGCCGCCGGAATCAGCATATGGAAGTTCGGGTTTACGGAAACGATGAATTCCAGCGTATATCTTGCGGTCAGCCAGCAAAGTGCAGCCGTCATACTCGGGAAATAGATGGTGCCTACAAACCATCCCATATAGTAGCCGTAGCTCGGACCAACCATCGCCTCTGCATAGTCTACCATACCATTTACACGCTCAATCTTCTGACTCATGAAAGAAAATGTAATCAGACATGCCAGCATGATCGCGCCGCCGATCAGCCATGCCATGATCGCAAGCGGCATATCACCGCCGGTTTTCTGTAGGATCGCCTGCGCCTTAAAGAATACACCGGAACCGATTACAATTCCGACTACCATACATATCGCTGTAAATAGACCATATTTTCGTTCTAGTTTGTTTTCCATAATCTTACTCTCTTTTCGCGTTTTTTATTTTTAAAGAATTAAGGCAAAAAACTACTTAACTCCCGTGGAGCCGAAACCTCCGCGTGCTTTATCACCCAGATGCTCCGTCTCCTCAAATACCAGCTTCGGCTGGTTCTCCATAATACGGAACTGGCAGACACGGTCGTTCACATGCACCACCGTGTCCCTTGTGGCATACACCGGCCAGCGCCAGATATCTTCATCCCCGCAGTAGGTATTGTCCACAACACCGACGGAATTCACTTGAAGAAGTCCATAGTTCTTGAACGTTGAACTTCTCGGTGCGATATGCGCCTCATAGCCCTCCGGCAGTTTCATCGACACGCCGAGATTCACCATTTTGAACTCGCCGGCCTTAAACTCCACCTCTTCGGCTGCTCTCAGATCGATCCAGTCGGATTTTCCGTCAATATAGGTCAGTTTATCAATTTTATCGCTATGATACTTGATCTTGATCGTCTCCATTTGATCCCCCTTTTCATTTCGAAGACAAATCATTGTTTGACAATTTGCCCCGTTTTCTTCTATATTTTCGTCATCATAACACAATATGAAAGATCTTTCAACTTTATTTCTTGAAAGTAACACTCCGTCTTCATCCAGTTCAGACCCTAATATAGTTCGCGAGTCAATTCATATGCCAGTTCCGGGTCATGCTGGCGAGCCCACTCATATAATTGAAGGCGACTGCTGTACCAATAAAAATCACTCTTTATAGAATGATAGTCAGACAGATCCTTTGGCAAACTCGGGTATTTTTGCAAAATCGGATGTTTTCGCAAAAACTCCATTTCAATTTCACCAAGTCGTCTTACAGGTTCTTCCCCCAAAAGATCATCTAGGAATGCTTCAAACCTCTCATCTGAATCCAATAATTTTTGCAAAATTTCATCTGGCAGATCTTTATAATATCTTCGATATTGATTACAAAGCCCCACCATTTCTTCAAAACACTTCTTCAATTGTTTTTCCAAAAATTGTATAGTTTCATCATACTGATCCTTTTTTATTACTTTCTTTCGGAACTCCACGATCACACCTCCTTATCAAACCCGATTCTTTTTCTTACCAATTTTCATAAAAAGAATCCACAATAAAATCGATGATTCATCTCCTAAAAAGATAATCTTTACGTTTGTGCTGGTGAACATAAATAATTCTGCTGCTGCACCCAAAACTGTTTGGAAAATAAAGGAAAATAAAATCAGCTTCTGAACGGTAACAACAAATTCGCTCTCAATATCTTCCTGAATGTAGCGTTTCATCATAACCAATAAAACAATGATCATAATCAAAAATGCTGCTAAAACAAGAATTCCATAATGGTGATGAATCCAGGACATCGGTAATTGCTGAGAAATAAAGTAATCGGAATTCAATGCCGAATAATCACCGTTTAGACTCTGAGATATCGCCTGCATCCGGTGAGAAATCCAGCCAAGGTTCCCCCATCCCTGATATCCCATAATCTCATAATAGATGCTGCGCACAATTTCCCGTACACGGCTGCTCGTTGCAAATAACAGAACAACCGCTGCAATATTTGCCAAAACAGTTGCCACAATACGATATGGCATCTTTTTTTGTCTCTTCCTTTGAATATCCTGAGAGTTGATTCCTTCCTCCTGCTCCAGATCAAACATAGATCTTCGATTCAGGTTTTTACTGAAGCGGATCAGCTCCGATGTTCGAGGTTTTGCGAATAACAGATATGCCGTATCTGCAATCAAAAGCATATAGAACCAGCAAATATGATCTGTAAAGTCCACATATCGATTCGAATAATAGGTGCAACCCATCAGCAACGCAATGGCTAATCCGTAATAACGGGCAGACCAGAGAAATGGATGCGCTGGCTTTTTACGAAGTTCATACGTCTCCTCCCGATATAACATAAACGTTGCAAGAGCCATGATCAAAAACGGCCAAAGTTCCTCCATAAAGAATCGAACATAACTTACTGTCGCTCCCTGTACTGCGAGAAACAGCCCCAGAATGCAGCCACACCAGTATTCTTTCCAGTAATGTGCCGGTTCCAATTCAAAATACGGTGTTTTCCCGTGCAAGTATTTTTCCCAGTTTTTATCACGTTTTTCAGAATCCTTCAGCCAAATATAAAACGGACACAAAATCATGTATGCAACAAACCATAAGAACGAATCTGTCATACGCAAAACAAAATAAGAAACTGTCGCTGCTGCCATGCCGAAAGCCAAACGTTTGAGACTTTTTTCCCTTTTTTTCCCTTTTGCTTCCAAGTCTGTTTTGAAATATGCGATCAGTCCCAAAAGAATTCCGCAACGGATTCCAAGATTCACGATAATCCGAAGCAGCGATTCCTTCACATCGTACAAATACGGCAATTCTGCTCCCGGCTGCGTTCCGTCTGCATAGAAAAAGTAAAAATTTGCTGCCATTAAAATAAACACGACAATGGTCATCGGAATCGTTAAGATCGGACCGCGGAAGGACCTTTTGTCTTTCTCCTGAACAGTTAACTCACGAATTCCGCTTTTAACCTTATTGCGGGCATCTTCAAATGAATGAAATAAAATACTGTCAGCAATCTTATCAATCAGACTATGCTCATCGAACCGACGGCTTTCTTTCTCCTGTTCTACACCTGCATGCAGTGAATTGCGCACCATTTCTACGGCTGCTGCGGTATATCCTTCTTCCATCAGCTGTGACAATTTTTTGTTCTTTGCCGAATCATCCGTGTATGCATGCAATTCATTCAAAATGTCCTGTCGTTTCCGGACACCGCTTTCCATGTCCCGGATTCGGTGTTTTGATTTTCCTGATTGATTTTCATAATCATGATTTCGATAACCGATAAACCATTGGTTCAGAATATCATAGCACATCCGTGCACAATAGATTTCTTCCGTCTGTACAAAATCATCTCCGACTGCAATTGCCTTTTCCAGATAACCCCGGGTTTTCGATACCTTCACCTGAAATTCTTCTTTTAACTGTTCCGCATAACTCAACAGTGTGAAGGTTTCCCATACCGTCATTTGTTTTGGATCATTCTCAAATTTTTTCTGCAGATATTCCACCAATCCCTTATGTCCAGCTTCTGCAGAACAATAAAACCGTCCTGCCTCCTCACCCCGGATCCATTCTCCGATATACTGATGGGAGAATTTCCATGTTTTCTCCCCGAGCCAGTTAGTATTGTTGGCCAAAAGAATCTGCATCTTCAGAAGAATATCATGTTCCCGGTTCTCATCCACGCCCAACAAGGAAGTCACCATGTTTGTCGGAATACCCTCCGGAATTGCCAGCATGGTGCTGATGAAACGACGGTATTTCTGCTCATATTCCTCATGTTTCGGAAAGCTTCCTTCAAACCACTGGTAGAACATGGCTGACAGACCTTCCGGGAAATGTTCCAAATCTGTAATGGACTGATTGCCGTTATGGATACTGTTAGCCATCAATTCTGCATATAAAAACACGCCCTTGCTGGCCTCAGTCAGTCGATCCAACACTTTATTGCGCTCTGATTCTGATGGAATCTGCTGCAACTCGGTCTCAAGACAGGACTCATAATAAGTCCGAATATCGACCATATTTCTCTCCATGGAACCCTGCAGTTTCATGGAATTCATATTTCCGAAAATGGAAGTTACCGATGCCAGCTCTCTTGTGGTCACCAGAAATCTAAGCCAATTCGGAAGCCGGTCGGCATACTGCTTTAATGTTCTTGCAAGATCATTGTCCTTTTCATCACCGCACTCGTCGAGACCGTCGATGATGAAGCAAAGGTTTTCATGACCGCCGTCAATGTATAAGTGTTGAAGCGGCTCCGAAAGAAGCATATCAAACAATTCAGAAACCGTTTTATCTTTTAAATTATCTCCATTTCCAAAAATCTGAATTAATGCTTTTCGATATGCCGGCAAGCGACAGGCCAGCTGGTAGGAAATGGAACGGATAATGTTTTCCGGATCATTGAAATGTACATGATTCCGTTCGCAGAAAATACCGCCCACAACCTTTTCATGATAATGCATATAGTTGGCTGCAAAGGCACTTTTACCGATACCGGGTTCTCCGTACAGAACCAACATACGGTCGGCATCGTTATCACGCAGCCATTTTTCCACCTCATCTGCCAGCCATGCACGGCCCCAGAACGCCTTCGCCAGTAATGCACTCTGACGTGACCGGCTGATCAGTGGGTTCAGGATTTTTCGGACAGACTCGATTTCTCCCGCAAACTCGCCGTCTCGTTTTAACATCTCGACTAGCGTCTTCATTTTGGAAGAAAACCAATCTTCAAAAGCTTCATTGCCGCGAGACTCCCATTCCTTCCAGTCATGCATGTCCAGCCACTGGGAATGGCAAAGCTCTGCCGGCGGCACGACTTCCTCTTCATTTTCCAAGAGAATCGTCTTAATATTGCCGCCTTTTACTCCCACGGCAATGCTAAGTTCATTGAGACAGACACCCGGTTTCCTGCAAGAATGCCTGGAAAGACAGGCGAGGACACCATTGCTCTCGCTGATGCCCTCAAAAATCTTACGTCTCCAATCGTTACCCTCTTTAATATCATCCAGATCCATCCACACATCAAAGCCGTTGGCTCTGAGATGATCACAGATTTTCTGGCAGATGCTCGCCTCCGGATGACCGTAACTTAAAAATAGTTTTTTATTCATACTCATCTATCCTTTATTTGGAACAATCAGAACTCTATGTACACTCCTGTAATATTTTATGATCATATAACCGGCACCGCCGCACCACGCAGCCACCTCCGCTATAAAGATTCCGTTGGCATAACCGGTCATGCCGACGATCAAGGCGATACCAACGCGGAGTACCAGCTGGATCATGCCGGAAACCACCGATACCATCGTATTTCCCGTGCCGTTTAACGCTGCCTGATATACATAAAGCAAATATAAGATCGGCAAAAAGACCGCCATGTATACAAGATACAGATATGCCGTATCTCCGGCCGCTTTCATCATCGCCGCTGAATCAGCAGAAATAAACAGCATGGTCATCGACCGGCCAAACAGGATCAGTAACGCTGTGATCACCAATGATGTGGCGATGGACAGCAGCGTTGCCGCTTTCATACCGTCCTTGATGCGATCGTATTTTTCCGCACCATAATTCTGGCCCACATAAGTTGCCACGGCAAAACTGTAAGACAGCGCAGCAATCTCGAACAAACCATATAATTTGTTTGCTGCCGTAAATCCGGCAATAAAACTCATGCCAAAACCATTTACAATTGTCTGGATCGCCATTCCGCCAATGGAAACAATCGTGTTTTTCGCTGCGATCGGGGCTCCTAAACCGCCCAAAAGTTTACACGTAAATGGATTGACCTTCATGTCTTTTCGACCAAAACGCAGCACTTCCGTCTGTCGTATCTTTATAAAACAGATGGTGCCGGATACACTTTGAGAAAAAACTGTGGCAGCCGCTGCACCGGCAATTCCCCATCCCAGTCCAAATACCGCAACACAATCCAGTACGATGTTGGTGATCGAAGCAATGATCATCGCCTTCAGCGGTGTTTTACTGTCACCCACCGCGCGAAGAACAGACGCGCCAAAGTTATAAAACATCACCAACGGGAAACCGCCCAGCATGATGCGCATATACATCTCTGCCATTCCCATGATCTCGTCCGGAATGCGAAGACAATATAAGAAAAACGGCAGTATAAATTGCATGGTCACTGCCACAAAAACGGCAGTCGCCGCAGAGAGAAATGCCGACTGACCGATCACATGGCACAGACCGTCCCTGTCACCTTCACCGTACTTTTGTGAGATCCGCACAGAAAAGCCCTGGGTAAAACCAGTGGCAATTCCAAGGAACATCCAGTTCAGCCAGTCAATGGTACCAAGCGCTGCCAGTGCGTCCAAACCAACACCACGGCCAACAATCGCCGTATCCACCACCGTATACATCTGCTGGAATAAATTGCCTAGCATCAGCGGCAATGCGAAAGAAAGCAATAACTTCGCAGGTCTTCCCTGCGTCATAACTACCGATTTACTCATTTCCGTAATCCCCTTTCGGCATCTTTTCCGTTTTCGATACCGGCGGTCTTAAATGCTGCATAAATCGTTCAGCAGGTCGATCACATCATCCGTGCCGTACCCTATCTCCACCAGTTCCACTTCATCGTTTTCGCGAACTTCCGCGAGAAGCTCGTCCATATAATCCAGAGTGTCCTCCAACAATGCGATACATTCCTCCGCGATCTCACCGGCAGTGCTGCACTGCTGCTTTTCAGACATCTTTTCGTATGCCTCCTGCTCTTCATCATGGATTTTTTCGATGGTCTTTTTGCTCTTTGCCAGAGCGACCTCCAATTCCTCCAAAGTCGGCGGATTGGATCTTAAAGACCGTTTTATGGCACGGAGACCATCCAGTTCCAGTTTTAAAGCGGTTTTTCTCTGTTTATTCATACTTTCAAATCCTCCTGTAAACACTTTCTTACCCACACTCGCTCCAGCACATCGTACACATACTGATTTGGACTTCCGTTGGTAAAATACTTGGTATTATCCGCTCCAAGCATCTTTACAACAAACGCACCTTCCACTTCTTTCACAATATCGTCAAAATACAGTGTCAGTACACCTTTGCAAAACTGATTCTCTGCAAACTGCACACCGAAACCGCCTGTATGGGCATCCTGAATGGAAATAATGGCGTAAGTGTCCTTTCGCTCTACCATCTCCTCCAATCCGGCCGGATAGTAATGCTGCATCACATAATCAAATGTATCATGAACGGATCGAACCCAAACACGTTTCATCATTCCCTCCTTCTCTCTTCTATGGTCTTCCTATGGTTTCTCACGACCATACTATCAAGAGAAAAAATTAATTTTCTTAATCTATTTATTATAGCTCAGAGCGGACGGAACTACAATCGTTTATTCCTATAAGAAACTTTGAGATATAGGAAAATTATGTTATACTATTTGGAAAGAAAGGAGATCTGCCATGAAGAAAAACGGGAAAACACTCATCGGAATCGGCCTGTTCATCGGACTCGTAATCCTTTGCCTGCCGGCCGCAATTTTGTACTTACTGTATTACGGTTACAAACTGGCCTTCTACTACAAAGATCCGAAGGCAAGTCCATACGATTACGAGGACAACGAACAGAGTCGCTCCTGCAAAAAAGTCTGGGATGCGGCCATCACTAAATTCCGTTCCGTCCCGTCCGAGCGCGTGTCCATCACCTCCGATGACGGCCTCAAGCTGACCGGACATTACTACCATGTAAAAGACGGTGCTCCATTGGAGATTCAGTGCCATGGCTACAAAGGGAACGCCATCCGCGACTTCTGCGGCAACTGGAAGATCGCAGCCGACTCCGGACGCAACGTGCTCCTCATCGATGAGCGCGCCCACGGTGACAGCGAAGGCCATACCATCACCTTTGGCATCTTAGAGCGCACCGATGTCCCGAACTGGGTCAAATTCGCCGGCGAACGGTTCGGCAATGTGCCGATCCTCTTAAGCGGTGTCTCCATGGGTGCCGCAACGGTCCTCATGACTGCCTCCATGGACCTGCCGGAGAACGTCAAAGGCATCATCGCCGACTGCCCGTATGACGCTCCGTCCAACATCATCAAAAAAGTCCTCGGCACCGACATGGGTATGCCGGTGAAATTCGTTTATCCTCTGATCCGCCTCGGCGGCATGCTCTACGGCAAGTTTAATCTGGATGCCGCAAGTCCGGTGGAAGCCGTGAAAGAAACAAAAGTTCCGATCCTCCTGATCCACGGCGACGATGACCGCTTCGTTCCGTACAACATGAGCTGCAGCATCCATGCGGCCAATCCGGATATGATCGAATTCCATACTATCCATGGCGCCGGACATGCGATGAACTATGCATCTGCTCCGGATGAGTATATGCAGATCGTGAAAACGTTTACAGAGAGGGTGCTTGGATAAGATTGCATATGAAAATACATAACAGGTGGTGCATACCGAAAGTTTCGATGTGCGCCACCTGTTTTTGATTTCTTTTCACTTTCATTTGACCGGGCTTATTCATTATCAATCATCATTTCAGCAATCGCATCCACAGTCAGAGCAATCTGCTCATCATTGGTGATCTCCGGTCTACCGTCGCCCTCCTGTGCTCCGTACATGCCAAAATACGCATGGCATCCGCCGTCAATGACCATCTCCTGGAAATCCTTCGAAAGATTCCCCTTGTTCGCCTCATACTTTTCTTTGTTTAACACCATATCCTCACTGCCATACACAGAGAGCACAGATAATTCCTCATCCGACAGATCCGCGGTCGAATACGAACCAAGTAAAATCAGTCCGTTGAAATCATCCTCATTTTCCTCCAGATAGGCGGCTGCCATCGATCCGCCAAGAGAATGACCGCCGATGTACCAGTTCTCAATCTGCGGATACTGCTCCTGAATTCCGTCCGCCGCATCCACATCAAACACCGCCAAATGAAATGGCATTTCCACCAGCACGCCGAAAATACCCTCGGACGCCAATGCCTTCATTAACGGAATATATGCCGTATATTCCACCTTACCGCCCGGATAAAAGATCAGTCCCGCGTTCGGGTTTTCCGGCTCAAATACCAGATTTCCCTCTGCATCGCTCCGCATTTCCACCGGATTCTCCGTCACAAATGCATTCACGGCCTCCATATCCGCACGATAATAATCACTCAGATAGATTCCGCACGCAGCAAAAGCAAGGATCACAACGGTCAGAATCGGTAAAATAACTTTCCGTCGTCTGTTCTTTCGATTATTTTGCTCCATTAGATTTTTCCTCCCACAGCATCTCATACAATGCCGTCGTTCTCTTATCAAAGCATGCATATGTCACTGCGATCTCATAATCCGCGTTGGTCCTCAGCCACTCCGCCACCGTCTTCAGCGCGATCTTCGTTGCCTCCTCCAACGGATATCCATAAACGCCCGTGGAAATCGCAGGAAATGCAATCGAATGAATTTCATTTTCCCGCGCCAGTTCCAAAGAGTTCCAATAACAATTGCAAAGCATCTCCGCATCCCTCGAAGAACCGGAATAAATCGGTCCAACCGTATGAATCACGTATTTCGCCTTCAAATTGTA
>JAFSFU010000213.1 GCA_017435025.1 Lachnospiraceae bacterium
AAAAAAACCGGAGACAATCAACTACAGAACATTAAAGCCGGAAAAAGACGGCCTGTACTGTGAGAAGATCTTCGGACCGAGCAAGGACTGGGAGTGTCATTGTGGTAAATATAAGAAAATCAGATATAAAGGCGTAATCTGCGACCGCTGTGGTGTTGAAGTGACAAAAGCAAGCGTACGTCGTGAGCGTATCGGTCATATTGCACTGGCCGCTCCGGTTTCCCATATTTGGTACTTTAAGGGTATTCCGAGCCGTATGGGTCTGATCCTGGATATCTCTCCGAGAGTTCTGGAGAAGGTTCTGTACTTCGCTTCTTATATCGTACTGGATGCCGGTACATCCGGTCTTCAGGTAAAGCAGGTTCTTTCTGAGAAAGAATACCGCGATGCAATTGAAAAATATGGCTACGGCACATTCCGTGTAGGAATGGGTGCCGAGGCCGTTCAGGAATTATTAAAGAACATCGATCTCCAGAAGGATTCTGATGAACTGCGTGCAGCTCTGAAGGATTCCTCCGGACAGAAGCGTGCAAGAATCATTAAGCGCCTCGAGGTTGTTGATGCATTCCTGAACTCCGGTAACAAGCCGGAGTGGATGATCATGAACGTAATTCCGGTAATTCCGCCGGATATCCGTCCGATGGTACAGCTGGATGGCGGACGTTTTGCAACATCTGACTTAAACGATTTATATAGAAGAATCATCAACCGTAACAACCGTCTTGCAAGACTTCTTGAGCTTGGAGCTCCGGACATCATCGTTCGTAATGAGAAGCGTATGCTGCAGGAGGCGGTAGACGCACTGATCGACAACGGCCGTCGCGGAAGACCGGTAACAGGACCGGGTAACCGTGCACTGAAGTCCCTTTCCGATATGTTAAAGGGTAAACAGGGTCGTTTCCGTCAGAACCTTCTCGGTAAGCGTGTAGACTACTCCGGACGTTCTGTTATCGTCGTTGGACCGGAACTGAAGATCTATCAGTGTGGTCTTCCGAAGGAGATGGCGATCGAGCTGTTCAAACCGTTCGTTATGAAAGAGCTTGTTGCCAACGGTACAGCACACAACATCAAGAATGCGAAGAAGATGGTTGAGCGTCTTGAAACTCAGGTTTGGGATGTTCTCGAAGATGTAATCAAAGAGCATCCGGTTATGTTAAACCGTGCTCCTACTCTTCACAGACTTGGTATCCAGGCGTTCGAGCCGATCCTTGTAGAAGGTAAAGCGATCAAACTTCATCCGCTCGTATGTACAGCGTTCAACGCGGACTTCGACGGTGACCAGATGGCTGTACACCTTCCGCTTACAATGGAGGCACAGGCAGAGTGCAGATTCCTGCTTCTCTCCCCGAACAACCTGTTAAAACCGTCCGACGGTGGCCCGGTAGCCGTTCCGTCTCAGGATATGGTTCTCGGTATCTACTATCTGACACAGGAGAGACCGGGGGCAAAGGGTGAAGGTAAATTCTTCAAGAACAAAAACGAAGCAATTCTTGCTTATGAAAATGGAGTAGTTACACTGCACTCCAGAATCAAAGTAAGAGTTTCCAAGACACTGGAAGACGGTACAGAGATGTCTGGTGTGATCGAGACAACAGTCGGCCGTATCCTCTTCAACGAGATCATTCCGCAGGATCTTGGTTTTGTTGATAGAACAATCCCGGGCAATGAGCTCAAGATGGAAGTTGATTTCCTCGTTAAGAAGAAACAGCTGAAGCAGATTCTTGAAAAAGTAATCAACACACACGGTGCTACAGTAACAGCTGAAGTATTAGATAAGATCAAAGCAACAGGTTACAAATACTCTACCAGAGCTGCTATGACAGTATCTATTTCAG
>JAFSFU010000214.1 GCA_017435025.1 Lachnospiraceae bacterium
CACATTTTCTGCTTCCTTACCTCCACATGCCACAAGACTAAGGCAAAGGAATGCCGCAAGCATAGCACTCATAATACGTTTCATATTGATTTCCTCCTTTTCTAATCATCCACAAGAATCTTTGAAATAATCTCTTTCAGCCTGCGGTACTGATCGTGATCAATTACAATGGAGTTTCCTCTTTTCGTGAGCAGCCCCTCCGCTTTAAATTTCTGTACTGAGCGAGTGATCGTCTTTAAACAAAGACCGGTGAAATCGGCCAGTTCCTGTCTGTCACTGTTCAAACGAAGGACGCCATTCTCCGCATATTTTTCATAATGGTTGATAAATAAATAGGCAAGTCGGTTGGACCCCTGTAAGAAGACAAATGCTCTGCTGTTACGCGCCTGTTCAAACAGGTATTCTCCCATTAATTTCGCTTCATGCTTCATGGCATGAAAATCTGACTTCATCCACTTATCGAATTGTACACACGGAATCTTAACTACCGTGCATCTCGTCACGGTCTGCAGCGTCGTCAGATAGGTGTCGCGCCCCATAATGATCTCCATACCGCCAAATGCATACACTCGACTAAAAAGTGTAAAATCATACGGAATACCATAAATTCGATAATCGGTCGCCTTGATAATTCCGCGACCGATCAGATAGATCGTATCAACCGGTTCGCCCTCTCGAACAAATGTTGTTCCTTTTTCCATCTCCTCTATGGAAAAAGAATCAAGCAGCCACGATGGAGCAGATTGAAAATACTCCTCAAACTGCGCACGTCTGTCTTTATCAAGTTTTGAAAGGAACGGCAATACCTGCTCTAAATAGTTCTCATTCATATTAGTACTTCTCTACACCATCCTTTGTAATTCTCGCAAAGATCAACGGATTCTGCTCCGGCTTTTTATCGGCAAACACCAGCGCAGACAGATAACGTTTTTCTGCACCTGCAAACAGCTTCTCGTTGGATGTATACATCGTAGCCAGCACATCTCCCTTGTGCACGAAATCTCCTACCTTGCGTTTCAGAATGATACCTGCGGAGAAGTCGATATCACTTTCCTTGGTTTCCCTTCCTGCACCAAGCATGGAAGAAGCGATTCCGCAGCTCTCCGTATCCATAGAAACAAGATATCCTTCCTCTTCAGCAATGATTTCATGTTCATACGGTGCTTTTTCAAATTTATTTGTATCAAGGATTACCGAGGAGTCACCTCCCTGAGCTTCCACCATCGCTGTAAGGCGGTTCAATGCACTGCCATCCGCGATCGTCTGCTTTGCCATATCCAGACATTCATCGATGGTGCCTTTTCCAGCCAGATAGAGCATATTAGCTGCAAGATGCAGGCTGACTTCCGTAAGATCGTCAGGACCCTTTCCTCTTAAAGTATCCACAGCCTCGATCACTTCAAGACTGTTTCCGATGTTATTTCCCAGCGGGATATCCATATCGGTGATCAAAGCCGCAGTTTTTCTTCCTGCATTTTCACCGATGGACACCATCTCCTTTGCAAGAGCTATGGAATCATCAACAGTCTTCATAAATGCGCCGCTTCCGGTCTTAACATCCAGAAGAATCGCGTCACTGCCGGCAGCCAGTTTCTTACTCATAATAGACACCGCGATCAACGGTATACTCTCAACGGTTGCAGTCACGTCACGAAGCGCATACAGCTTCTTGTCGGCTGGTGCCAGATTTCCGGACTGACCGATAACGCTGAGACCAATGGTATTCACGATCTCAAAGAACCGATCCTGTGCGATCACGGTCTGGAAACCAGGAATTGCCTCCAGTTTATCGACGGTACCACCGGTGTGTCCAAGACCTCGTCCGGACATCTTCGCAACCTTCACGCCGCATGCGGCAACGATCGGTGCAATGATCAGCGTTGTCTTATCACCCACACCACCGGTAGAATGTTTGTCCACTTTGATGCCCTCGATGGCAGAAAGATCCACCATATCACCGGAATGAGCTACGCACTGCGTCATGGTAACGGTCTCCTCTTCCGTCATGCCATTGTGGTAGACTGCCATTAAAAAGGCCGACATCTGATAATCCGGAATTCTGCCCTCCACATATTCTGTGATCATATACTGGATTTCTTCTTTTGTAAGAGCACCACCGTCGCGTTTCTTAGCGATCAGATCATACATCCTCATTTGCCATGTCCTCCTTCATATTTTCATTGAACAACTTGAATCTTTACTGCAGGTTTTTAGGCCCGAAGCCAAACGGAAGAATCTCTTCCAATGTACGTTCTAAATACTGTCCTTTTCCGTTTGCCAAAATGATCTTGAATGTCTTCGGATCACAAAACTCCATCATTACCTGACGACATACTCCACACGGCGCACAAAGTTCATCCGCGTCTGTTCCTTCAGCTCCACCGACAACCGCGATTTTCTCGAACTCCAGCTCACCATCATATACAGCACGGAAAAACGCCGTTCTTTCCGCACAATTCGTTGGTGTGTAAGCAGCATTCTCAATGTTGCATCCATGGTATATCTTGCCGCTTTTCGTTACCAGTGCTGCACCCACCTGAAAATGAGAATATGGAACATAAGCGCGTTCTCTCGCCTTTTTTGCTTCCAGGATCAGCTCTTCGTTTGTCATTGTGTTTACCCCCTTTGTTTTAAAATCTCCTTTTTGAAACTGGTTCCATCTGTGTGATTCTCCACACCAAAAATGTCCAGAATTGTCGCAGCGATATCAGCAAATGTATTTTTGGTACCCAGATTCACATCTTCTCGGATCTGTTTTCCATATGCGAGGAACGGGACGCACTCTCTTGAATGATCGGTACCTCGAAATCCCGGATCGCATCCGTGGTCAGCAGTGATCATGAGAATATCATTTTCCTCCATCTGATCCATAAACTCTTTTAATTGCTCGTCAAATACAGTTGCCGCTCTTGCGTATCCCTCAATATCATTTCGATGTCCGTAAAGCATATCAAAATCCACCAGATTTACAAAACAAAGACCGCGAAAATCATGATTCAGCATTTCAATGGTCTTTTCCATTCCATCCACGTTATTTTTGATTCTCTGGGAATTCTGGATTCCTTTTCCAGCAAAAATATCCGAAATCTTTCCAATGCCATATGTCTCATATCCACTGTTTACCAGAGCATCCAGCATCGTATCTTTGGGAGGCATGAGCGAATAATCATGTCGATTGGCCGTTCTCTGGTAATTCCCGGATGTTCCAACGAATGGTCTTGCGATTACTCGTCCGACGCCATGTTCCCCAACAAGGATCTCGCGGGCAATCTCACAATAACGATACAGTTCTTCCAATGGAACAACCTCTTCATGGGCTGCAATCTGGAATACACTGTCCGCAGATGTGTAAACGATCAAATCACCGTTTTTTACATGTTCATCGCCATAATCACGAATTACATCCGTACCGGAATATGGTTTGTTACAGAGTACACCACGACCGGTTCGCTCAAAAAACTCAGCCAGTACCTCTGCCGGAAATCCATCCGGATATGTCGGAAGCGGTTTTTCTGATATGATACCGGCAATCTCCCAGTGACCGATGGTGGTATCTTTTCCTTTCGATGATTCTGTGAGCCGTCCAAATGCTCCAATCGCCTTTTCTGCCGCTGGCAGATACCCCACACCATCAATCTTATCCAGACCAATGGCATTCATATTCGGTGTCCTAAAAGCATCTGATTTATAAATGCTTTTGAGTGTATTGGCACCATCATCACCAAACTCCTTTGCGTCCGGTGCATTTCCAATTCCGAAACTATCCAAAACAATCAGAAATACTCTTTGCGCTTTCACCCTTTGCATCCCCTCCATTCTGTGAAAATACACGTATTTGATACTCGGATTATATATTTTTTCAGCCCTAATTCACAGGACTTCAGTCCCTTCTGAGAATAGCAATTTTCATTTCGTATACTTTAACAATCTTGTTGATTCTTTTTTGTCAAAAATGCACATCTCAATTCTAAGCTAAAGGTCTAATCTAACTAATAAGAAAAGGTCCGGGAATAGATTTCCTACTCTCAGACCTTTCTTTCATTCAAATGATATTTAAAACCACGATCCCTTATTTAGTACCGAAGATACGATCTCCTGCGTCACCAAGACCAGGACAAATGTATGCATTCTCATTTAACTCACGATCAATGTTACCCACATAAATCTGAACATCCGGATGTGCTTTTTCCAACTTTTCCAGACCTTCCGGCGCAGCGATCAGGCACATGAACTTAATCTTCTTGCCGCCATGTTTTTTTATCATATCCACTGCTGCAATGGCAGAGCCGCCGGTTGCCAGCATCGGATCGGTCAAAATGATCAGACGTTCAGAGATCGGTGACGGAAGTTTACAAAAGTATTCACATGGTTCGTGGGTAACTTCATCGCGGTAAAGACCAATATGACCCACTTTTGCCGAAGGCACCAGTTTCAAAATACCATTGGACATACCCAGACCGGCGCGTAAGATCGGAACAACTGCCAGCTTTCTTCCTGCGATCATCGGTGTCATGCACTTTTCCAGTGGTGTTTCAATTTCTACCAATTCGGTCGGAAGATCTTTCAGCGCTTCATATCCCATCAGCATACCAATCTCATCAACCAGATTGCGGAACTCATTGGTGCCGGTGTTCTTGTCTCGCATGATGGACAGTTTATGTTTGATCAACGGATGTGTAGATTCTATAATCATTCTCTTGTACTCCTTCCTTCTTTCCATTTCTTTTTATTATATCTTCAGAAGCAGAACAAGGCAAGGACCAGAGTCCTTTTTTATTAAATTTTTAATTCTTTCCTGCAAATTGAAAAATGCCTCTGGGGGGAGGCATTCTCATAAGATTTTCCCTGGGGAAAGGGAAGAAGAAAGGTTGATACTTGGTATTATGAATATCGTTCAAGTATCTTATTTTAACTGATATCAGTTAACAGGATTATTTTTGGAATCGCTTAAAGAGATAATCGCCACCCAGATCACAGGCCATACCCAGGACAGCACCCAACAACAATGCGATAACAAGGCCGGTCCAGTCTCCTGCTGCTGCAAAGGAGGAAAAGCAGCCCACGAAGATTCCCGGACAATAATTCAAAACTTTGTATTTGGAAACCATGCACATAAGAAACGTGATCATCGCACAGGCGATTCCCCACTCACCAAGGACCGGCCATATCTTACCAATGATAATTGTCAAATAACCACACATAACCCCAACGAGGTTTGTCATCATTGCCTTTTTCACGCCATCAGCACCGTGTTCACCACAGGCGAAATAGGTGGTGCATCCGGCAAATCCTGCCCAGCCGATCAAACCGATCCAGCCTGCAAATACTGACCAGATACCACACAAGACAGCTGTGACAACTGAAAGTGAAAACAATGCATTCATCTTTTTTATCCTTTCGTATCTGATATGGATATCATAACGAGAACGGCTTGATTTCACAAGGACTCCAGTCCTCGAACGAAAACATTTCTGTTTTGACATAAAAAAGGCGCACCCTTTCGGATGCGCCCTAAAAATTATTTATTTATCTTATTTCTCGCTGTCATCATACAGAGCAACAAGTTTCTCAAGGTGAGCATACTTGTCCTTGGAGTTCTGCTCAGCCTGTGCGAACAGAGCTTTTGCTCTCTCCGGATTCTTCAGAGCGAGGGATGTGTAACGAACCTCACCGTTGATGAAATCCTGGTAGGATACAGTTGCCGGCTTGCAGTCAAGAGTGAACTTCTTCTCAGCTGCCGGGTTGTAACGGAAGATATTCCAGTAACCGGACTGAACAGCAAGTTTCTCTTCTTCCTGAGCCTTGCCCATACCCTTCTTGATACCGTGGTTGATACACGGAGCGTAAGCGATGATCAGGGACGGACCCGGATATGCCTCAGCCTCAGCAAGAGCCTTGATTGTCTGGTTCATGTCAGCACCCATGGAGATCTGTGCAACGTATACGTAGCCGTAGCTCATAGCGATTGCAGCGAGATCTTTCTGCTTAACATCCTTACCACCAGCTGCGAACTGTGCAACAGCACCAGTCGGAGTAGCCTTGGAGGACTGACCACCTGTGTTGGAGTAAACCTCAGTATTGAATACCATGATGTTGATATCCTTA
Source organism: Lachnospiraceae bacterium (assembly GCA_017435025.1). The sequence continues at coordinate 6,106 of JAFSFU010000214.1, forward strand.
CCGGAAGCGAGAACGTGGTCTACACCGTTGAAACCGATATCGTAAGCCCAACCGTCACCACCGAAGATCCACTGGGATTTCTTGGAGAGGAAGTCTTTATTCTTAACGATTTCCTTGCATGTATCGCATTCGCAGTTCTCAAGGAGTGCAACGAGCTTGTCTGTTGCAGCACCGTTTGTAGCGCCTACTGTGTAAGTGTCTAACCACTCTTTGCAAGCAGCCTTAACTTCTTCTGTAGCGCACTCGCCAGCCATAACAGCCTCAACTTTTGCCTTTAAGCCATCACGGATTGCGTTCTGAGCAAGTAACATACCGTAACCGAACTCAGCGTTATCCTCGAAGAGGGAGTTGGACCATGCCGGACCCTTGCCCTGCTTGTTAGCTGTGTACGGTGTGGACGGAGAAGAGTTACCCCAGATAGATGTACAACCTGTTGCGTTAGCGATGTACATTCTGTCACCGAATAACTGTGTGATTAACTTCGCGTACGGAGTCTCACCACAACCTGCACAAGCGCCGGAGAACTCAAGGAGCGGCTGCTTGAACTGGCTGCCTTTAACAGTTGTCTCTTTGAATTTATCAATTACATCCTGCTTGATGTCAAGCTTCTGACCGTAGTCGAATGTAGCCTGCTGATCAAGGTTGTCAGCAAGTTTAGCCATTGTAAGAGCCTTAGCGCCCTTCTTGCCCGGACATACGTTAGCACAAGCTCCACAACCTGTACAGTCGAGGGAGGAGATTGTCATAACGAACTTGTACTGCGGCATACCTGTCATCGGAAGAGCCTGTGTACCAGCCGGAGCTGCTGCGGCCTCTTCTTCTGTCATAGCGATCGGACGGATTACAGCATGCGGACATACATAAGAACAGAAGTTACACTGGATACAGTTCTCGGAATTCCATACCGGAACGTCTACAGCGATACCACGTTTCTCGTATGCGGAGGAACCGGACGGTGTTGTACCATCAACGTAGTCCATGAATGCGGATACCGGGAGGTTGTTACCTTCCTGAGCATTAACAGCAGACTGAACCTTGTTAACGAACTTAACAACGTCTTCTCTACCCTCTGTTACATGTGTGAAATCAAGACCTTCGTCTTCGCAGTTTGTCCACTCAGCCGGAACTTCAACCTTAACAAGACCCTTAGCACCAGCGTCGATAGCTGCCCAGTTCTTCATAACTACATCTTCACCCTTACGGCCGTATGTAGCCTTAGCAGCTGTCTTCATAAGCTCGTTAGCCTTATCAGCCGGAATGATCTTTGTTAACTCGAAGAATGCGGACTGAAGGATTGTGTTGATACGTGTCGGGCCCATACCTGTCTCAATACCAAGTTTTACACCGTCGATTGTATAGAATTTGATGTTGTGATCAGCAATGAACTTCTTAACCTGGCCCGGAAGATGTTTCTCAAGACCTTCCATATCCCAGGAACAGTTGAGAAGGAATGTACCGCCGTCTACTAATTCCTGAACCATGTTGTACTTTCTGATGTATGCCGGGTTGTGACATGCAACGAAGTCAGCTTTCTTGATCAGGTATGTGGACTTGATCGGTGTGTGACCGAAACGTAAGTGGGACATTGTTACGCCACCAGATTTCTTGGAGTCGTAATCGAAGTATGCCTGAGCATACATATCTGTGTTGTCACCAATGATCTTAATGGAGTTCTTGTTTGCACCAACAGTACCGTCAGCACCAAGACCCCAGAACTTACAGTTAGTTGTACCAGCCGGTGTTGTTACGAGCGGAGCACCTAATTCGAGGGAGAGGTTTGTAACGTCATCCACGATACCAAGTGTGAATCTCTGCTTAGCTGTGTTCTCGTATACAGCAACGATCTGTGCCGGTGTTGTATCCTTGGAACCTAAACCGTAACGACCTGTGAATACCGGAACTGCATCGAACTCTGTACCCTTTAATGCAGCAACTACATCAAGGTATAACGGCTCGCCGATGGAACCCGGCTCTTTTGTTCTGTCAAGAACAGAAATCTGCTTAACTGTCTTCGGAAGAGCTGCTACGAAAGCTTCTGTTGCCCACGGTCTGTAGAGACGAACTTTTACAACACCGACTTTCTTGCCCTGTGCCATAAGGTAATCGATTGTCTCTTCGATTGTGTCGTTAACAGAACCCATAGCTACGATTACGTGCTCAGCATCAGCTGCACCGTAGTAGTTGAACAGCTTGTAATCTGTACCGATCTTTGCATTAACTTTGTCCATGTACTCCTGTACGATTGCCGGAAGAGCATCGTAGTAAGTGTTACATGCTTCTCTTGCCTGGAAGAAGATATCGGAGTTCTGAGCAGAACCTCTCTGTACCGGATGGTTCGGGTTTAAAGCGTTCATACGGAATGCATGGATAGCATCCATATCAGCCATTTCTTTCAGATCTTCGTAATCCCATGTTTCGATCTTCTGGATCTCATGAGATGTACGGAAACCATCGAAGAAGTTGATGAACGGAACTTTACCCTTGATTGCTGCAAGGTGAGCAACCGGTGTTAAGTCCATAACTTCCTGTACGCTGGATTCGCAAAGCATAGCGCATCCAGTCTGACGGCATGCATATACGTCAGAGTGATCACCGAAAATGTTAAGTGCGTGAGAAGCAACAGCACGTGCGGATACGTTGAATACGCCCGGAAGCTGCTCACCAGCTACTTTGTAAAGATCCGGAATCATAAGAAGAAGACCCTGAGAAGCTGTGTAGGTGGTTGTTAAAGCACCTGCGGACAGGGAACCGTGTACAGCACCTGCAGCACCAGCCTCGGACTGCATCTCTGTGATCTGTACCTGCTGTCCGAACATGTTTGTTCTTCCGTCAGTTGCCCATTCATCTGTAGCTTCTGCCATCGGAGAAGAAGGGGTAATCGGGTAGATGGCTGCAACATCTGTAAATGCATATGAAGCATGAGCTGCTGCGTGGTTACCATCCATGGTTTTCATTTTTCTTGCCATAGTTGATTTTCCTCCTATAAAGTGTATAAATAAATACATTTATTTATTTAGAGTAACGCCTTATAAACATAAGACTACCTATACCCTATTATAGCAAGTTCTTTGCAAAATGCAAATGCAAAACACAATATTTCGTTACAAAATTATAAACAATACCATTCATTGGGATTCGCCTTGTAAAATAAAGCAAGGGATTCCATATTATGGAATCCCTTTTATGATCTTTCATTGATTCATATTGTATTATCCACTATCCGATCGGTGCGATCAGTCCCATATTGGACGGATCTGCATTGGTCACTGCAGCTCCCGGACCGCCCTGGTCAGCAGGACTTGTTGTCATATCTGCCGGGCTCTGCGGGTAGAACGGAGTTTCTCTTGTCGGCTCTACCGACGGCTCGATCATATTTCCCGGTGCCTCCGTCTGCGGCTTGGTCGGCTGTGTATCCGGACCGGATACATTTCCCGGTCCTACTCCCGGATTTGTCACATTGCCGGAAGATTCCACTGCGTCACCGGACGGATTTGCAGCGTCGATACTGCTCTCTCCCTCAAGGGTTACTCCTTCCGAAGATGCTACCGTACCGGATGTATTTCTCTTGATTGTCGCGGATTTTCCTTTGTAGGTACTATTATGGAGCACTTTGTCTTCAATCACAACACCGTCTTTCTTAGTAACCAGATTCGTCACCCAGCGACTGCCCATTGTTGGAGCCTTTGACTGAACCTCTACTCCCGGTTCCAGCGTTGGATCTTCCTCATACACCGGAGCCGGCGGATCCAGCTCTTTCACTTTTGAAGAAGACATGGAAAGTGTTACGCCCTCTTCCAGAATCGGATTGCCGTAAATGGAAACGGTCAGTTTCTGATTGGAAAAACTGGTCTTAATACCAACAGCTGTCTTGGAATTATTGACAAACTTCATATCCGGTCCGCTGTGTCCGTCGTAACTTACCATTGCATCTTCGCCAGGTGTTACATAAGACGGTTCATAACTGTGTGCATGACGCTCGGTTGTCTTTAAGCCAGAGAAAACGACTGCGTTATAAAGTGTAGAAGACACCTGACATACGCCGCCGCCCGGCTCCTCAACCAGAACACCGTTTACATATGCGCCTGCAGGTCTGTATCCTTTTTCAGCCGTACGGTTTCCGGTTGTTAGGTTAAAGGAAAACTCATGGCCCGGCTGAATGATCATACCATTGATAGCCGCCGCAGCAAGACGAACGTTTTCGTTACGGTCTTTGTTAGAAGTTGTCGTCGTTGTATAAGTGCCTAAGCGTTTAAAGCTTGCTCTTGCTTCTGCCTCAGTGATCTCTGGTTCTACTTCTGTTGCTGTTGCAGTGATATTGGCTTTATAATCACCCTTATTGACAGCAGCAAGAATATCTGCAGTCAGCTTCTCACGTTCGATCAGCTTACCATTTTCTGCACCTGCAAATACAAATTCTCCGCTGTTCTTATCATAAGAATCAATAGAACCATTCTTTGGCTGAATATCCCAGCCGTCAGCAACGATATCAGCCTGCTGCTTTGCCAGTTCTTCCAATCCGTCTGTTTTTACTGTATATTCGCCCGCTTCCGCTTTATCGAATGCTTCATCCAGAACCTCATCCAACTTAGTTTCCATCAGATTTGCAATCTCTTTCGTCTCGCCATTGAAGCTTACTCGCATACCCCAGTCGATTTCTTTCAGCAGTTTCTCTTTTGCTTCCGACTTTGTCATTCCATTGACAGAAATGCCATTGACCGTAATCTCTGCATCAAGCTCAGTTTCCGGTTCCAGAGTCGTCTCCGCTGCAATCGATTCATCTCCGTCTTTCGAACATCCCTTCAGACCGACTGCAACACAAAGGATCAAAATCACAATACCGATCAGAATCAGCAGGATCTTCGCAAAATCCGGTCCCTGTCGACGGCGTCTGCGTCTCCTGTTTGTTGCAGTACTTCGTCTCGCAGAACCTGCTCCTGAGTTCATACTTCTCGCGCTCTGTACTGCCGCAACACGTTCTGCATTCCGTTGTCTTGATGCTCCCTGAGCACTTCTTGATGTCGCACCACCTGCTCTCTGCCCTGTAGTACGACCTGTTCCTGCAGAGCGACTTACAGCACCGGAGCGTGTAGAATTTCCGGTTCTGGCCGCATTTGCAGATCTTGATGAACTGCCGCGACTCTGCCCGGTTCTGTTTTTGGTTGTTTCACTCATATTATCTCACCCTTTAATCATCCTGCCACCATGCAGGAATCAATCATTCATCTAGCCATGTCCTCAACAAATACCATCATATTGTGGGCACTCGAACATAGTATAGCACAAATAGTGGAAAATGGAATAACATATTTCTTAAATTTCTTTTCCATTCCTGTTAAATATGTTACAATTGTTTTGCAGGCGCCTTTTTCCTGCAGAAAAGAGGACATTTTATGAAACTGATCGATCTTCATGTACATTCTACCGCCTCCGACGGCTCCTGTTCTCCCAGTGAAGTGGTCGCACTTGCCAAAGATGCTGATTTGGCTGCAATCGCTCTGACAGACCATGATACCGTTTCCGGAATCGACGAAGCGCTTGAGGCATCCGGTCCTTTGGATCTGATTGTCGTTCCCGGCGTGGAATTATCCTGTATCTATAAAGAAAAAGAAATCCATATTCTCGGTCTATTCATTGATCATAATAATCCTGAACTTTTGGATTTCCTCTCAACGAATGCCAGAAAGCGTTCTGCTCGAAATGAAAGTATGCTTGACTCATTCCGCCGCGATGGTTTCGATCTGACAATGGAGGATTTGACGTGCGGAAATCCAAGAACCGTGATCACAAGAGCTCATTTTGCACGTGCACTTCTGAATAAAGGTTATGTAAAGACTGTGGATCAGGCATTCAAAAAATACCTGAATCCCGATTGCCCCTACTACCGAAAAAGAGAGATCATTACTCCGGAGGAATCCATCACTGCCATCAATCATGCCGGCGGTGTCGCAATTCTTGCTCATCCGTGCCAGTATAAGTTCGGCTGGAAAGAAACAGAGGAAATGATCTCGCTCTTAAAAAATCTTGGTCTGTTTGGTGTTGAATGCTATCACTCTTCCAACAACCAGTACGAAAGCGGAAAGCTTCGTACCATTGCTAAAAAAAACAACCTCGTTATTACCGGCGGCTCCGACTTTCACGGCGCAGCCAAACCGGATATCCAGATTGGCTGCGGACGCGGCGGTCTCAGAGTTTCTTCGCTTTACCTGGATGATTTAAAATCTGCCATGTCGCGCAGATAGAGGTCTGTAAAACTATATCGGATATTTCCATTATAACCTTTGACTGTATGGGCCATTGCCAAGGAATTGAGGATCGCTTCCTCGGTTGCTTCGGCGGTGGCCTCAAACACTTCATCGATGTAAGCTTCATTCAGCTGTTTCACGTTCACAAATCCATTCTTATCATCTTTGTGGAAACGATTTCCTGTGGAAAAACCCAGCATGATATCACCGCTTCCATGTCCCATATAAGAACCGCATCTGGAAAGGCCGACGCCTGCACGGCGGATGATTCGTTTTAACTGACGATCCGAAACCGGAAGATCCGTTCCGATGACCATCATGATCGAACCCTCATCCAGCTTGGCCTCTTCAATTTTCTGTGTCAGATACTCACCCATCGGCTTTCCGTCCAGCACAAAGGTCTTTGTCTTTCCAAAATTAGATTGCACAAGAACACCAACCGTATAAGTCTGTCCATCAATCTCTACCAGACGAGATGCCGAGCCAATACCACCTTTCATACCAAAACAGGAGGTACCTTTTCCTGCACCCACATCTCCCTCTTCAAAGTCTTTTTTCGCAGAAGCGATCGCAGCTTCCACCTCAGCGATGCCGATTACCCTCTCGCTGATCTTATTCAAACTCGAGTCATTGCACTCGCCAACCACTGTATTGATGGATGTCATTTCTGCACCATCCTTTTCACACCACTTCACCATATGTTCCACGATTGCATTCTGCACAAGTCCAACATTCAATGTATTTGTAAGCGCGATCGGTGTCTCCAAAGTGCCCAGTTCCTCAATCTGCGGAATACCGGCAGTTTTTCCAAAACCATTGTGAACGAACGCGGCAGCAGTTAATTTGTTAACGAACATATTATCCTGACATGGCATAATAACCGTGACACCGGTCTTATGCTCCTCGGTATCGACCGTATAATGACCAACTGTCACACCTGGGATATCTGTGATCTTATTGAGCGTACCTGGCACATGGGTACCTATCTTTATACCATATTCCCTAATTCTTTTATTCATTATTGTTTTCCTCCGTTATTTTTACCAAACCGTCTTTGCACGTACACAAAATCCATAAATAATCCTCTTGATTTGTTAAAAGTTTATCCAATCTGCCGATTGTTTTTCTTTTCACAATCTGATAGAATCCCAACTGTTAAGAGATAAACCCTTTCTCTTTCAGAATGGCATGTAATTGTTCTTCCGAGGTGAAGAACGTTCCCTGTGCCATCTGCACACTCCCTCCGCCTCTTCCGGACATCTTAGTATTTAACTCCTTGGAGAGGAGGCGCATGTCCTCGCTCTGACTCCCCATCACATACAGGAATCCCCTTTCAGAATTTCCTGACAGGGCGAGGACAGTTTTTCCCTTATGTTCCTCGAGCATACGATTCACCATCTGTCTCAGCTGAACCGCACCAAATTCCGGTTCCAAAAGATAAATCTGATTATCACTATCCTCAAAACATCCCACTTTATGTTCAATCAATTCCCGATAACTCTCTGCAAGTTTTTCCTGCAGTTTTGTTACTTCTGATTTCATTTTATCAACCGCTGATGCGATTTCCCCCGGTTTTGCAGACAGCAAATTGGAAACTTTCTGCACCTGATCTCTCTTTTTCTCATAGTCTTCCACTGCACGTTTTCCGCACAGAAGAGAAATGCGAACACCGCCTTTATAATGGATCATCGATAAGAATTTTACTAAACCGATTTCTCCTGTTCTCTTCACATGCGTACCGCAGCATGCACAGATATCACCGCCCGGAATCTTTACAATGCGGACATCTCCGGTCAGTTCCTTTTTGCTTCTATAATCCAGGCTCTCAAGTTCCTCTTTTGCCGGGAAATCGGCGTAGATCTCAAGGTTCTCCCAGATCATGGAATTTGCCTTTTTCTCAATCTCCATGAGATCATCCCATTCGATCAGACCATTAAAATCAATGGTTACTTCCTCTGCTCCCATATGAAATCCCACATTATCATAGCCATATTTTGCATGAATGAGACCGGAAACCAGATGCTCACCGGAATGTTCCTGCATATGGATAAAACGGTTCTCCCAGTCAATTTCACCCCGAACTGTCTCTCCAACGTTTAATGGCTGCTCCAGATAATGGATGACTTCCCCATTCTTCTCATGTACCTCAAGGACACGAACTCCGCCGAGAATACCGGTATCGGTTGGCTGACCGCCCCCCTCCGGATAAAAAGCAGTCTGATCCAATTTCACTTCATATCCCTTTTTTCCCTTTTCGCAGGACAGAACCGTTCCTTCAAATTCTTTAATATATGCTGAATCATAATATAATTTCTTCATTCAAATTAACTCCTTTTTGTATTCTAACAAACAGTATAGCATTTTTCTTTCGCAATCACAATTCCACAGAATTAATTTTTAAAACAGGAAATAATGACAAGCAGCCTTACATATCATGAACTGTAAACAAAATTTCTGGAGGCTTATATCATGAGTGATTTAGCTGCAACAAATTGTGGATGTGGATGCGAACAGACAAACAACGGATGTGGCAACAACATCATCTGGATTCTCCTTCTTCTTTGCTGCTGCGGCGGCGGACATAACGGATGCGGTCATGGCGGCTGTGGCTTTGGCAACGACAACTGCATCTGGATCATTCTTCTCCTTTACTGCTGCGGCGGTTGGGGAAATAACGGCGGCGGTTTCTGCTGCTAAAAAACCGGGGTACTGTGTTTTACAGTACCCCCATTTAATATCGTTCATTTCTGAGACGTTCTTGGCTTTTCTCTATCCTTCTCCTTCCTTATCTGTTTTTCGTCTTCGCATGCCTCATCAATTTCATAAACTGTATTCCCATCTATGATCAGTTTACTTTCCATATTCATTCCCCCTTATTCTTCCATTATATTCAAATTTTCATCAGCGGTACTTTTCTATCCTTAATTTTTCATCATCTTCTACCAAACGATCTCATATACTGTTTCAGAAAAGGAGGCGATCAATTGAACGAAAAAAACATGAAATTAACGGACCTGGATTACGCCACTGCCAGTCATCATCTTCAAATGCTCAAGGCAGCGATTCCATACATGGAAGTTCCACAACAAAAAAAGTTCGCATTGTTTATCAAATGGAACGAATTCAAACGGACTATGGACTTTTTTGATACCAATGACGAAGGAATGATGAGTGTCTGTTCTCTGGATTCTGCACAGACATCCCCTGTAGACATGCTGGCTGCGGTGAAACCTTATGCCAACCAAAAAGAACAGGAATTTATCGATCTTTTATCCGGTATTTTAGCCGGAAGATCACAACTCTCGAACGGCCGCTCTCCAATGACAATGGAACAGATAATCTCGTTTCTTCCACCGGAACAGCAAACACGCATGGAAACACTGCAGATGTTCATGCAGACTATTGGTCAATTATAAGGAGGTTTATGAATACAAAAAGCAAATACCGTAATTGGAATCATGATCCCCGCCTAAAAAGTATTTCACCCGAACGGCTCCGTTCACTAAGTGAAATGGCTGAAACACTTAACAATACACCTCAGAACCAAAAAATGGCCACATTTTTGTCTTTCCAAAAAAATTTCATCTCCGGAGGAGAGAACTTCTCAGAAACAGAACGAGAACTGCTAATCTCCGTATTGTCTGAAAATCTATCTCAGGAGGATAAAAAAAGAATGGAAATGATACAGAAACTTTCTGCTCAGATGCGGTCAAAAGAAACATAATACATCAAAAGAGAGGCGATACCGGTATTCACCCACACCAATATCGTCTCTCTTTCATTTATTCCTCGCATACAGTTTCTTGTCCTGTTAAGCTTTCCAGGCTATCTGAAATAATCACTCTAGTATTCTCATCCAGGGACTGAACCAGAATACGCATATACTGTTCCGGAATCTGCAGACCACAGAAGGTTCCATCGTTATTCTCCATCTGCAGGCAGTTCACCACTAGAGCCGGGTAACCCGTTCCCTCCATTTCCGGCTTTAGAATCATGCCATAATTACAGAAAGTCTTTAAACTCTCCATTTTGATTCCGGAAATTGGCTGTTCTTCTCTTTTGTAAACAGTCACAATGTTTCCAAACAATTCGTCTGAAGGGTCCAAGCACCAATAGTCATTGGTTGTTAAATACTGATATGGAAGAAGACTGCCAGGATTCTCTTTTACACCAAATGTCGCCTGTGGTGAATAAACTCCATAAGTAATCTCTTTTCCATTCAGCATATCACCGGAAAGAAAACCTTCTACCGAAAAGAATTCTTCCCATTCACCCATTTCATTTCTAGAAAAATATACCAGACGGGATTTGCCGGTTATATCCAGCTCTTTTTTCGGTTTCTCAACATTCTTCTCGAGAGCATTCTTTTCCGCACACACTTCCTGCTTTGGCAAATCATCAGGGTTCTCTTTATCTAAATTATTGATTACTAGAACCAAACTGTTAACGCCCTCTCCAATGCCCAGGTCTTCAATCCACTGTCCCTTATCCTGCTTCGTTTTCCATCCAAGATCTGCATGAACTTCAGTATTATCGATCAGATCAGAATTTAAAGTAATAGTATCTATAGCAGGCTCCGTTTCCATTGCCAATGTGTTTGCCGCAAACACCTGCATTCCAGATGTCATCAACATCATTGCAGACAAAAACAACGTAAAAATATGGTTAAAATGCTTTCGCATGAGTATCTCCTTCGTATAGAATGATTCAACATTCTGTTATCACAGATAACATTCTACCATATTTTGTGGTCTTTGTCACCGAAAAATTGGATTAGCCTGATTTTTGCCACAATTGATATTTCATTCAGTATTATAAAACAAAATCGGTGTAGCACGGATGAACTTCGAAAACGAAGCTTATCTTTGTACACCGATTTTCGCTATATAATTACTAAATTAAATATCCTTTTTATTTAAGATACTTCTCAAACCAGTTCACCATCTCGGTAAGTCTTCTTACTCTGTGAGTTGGTTTACCGGAACGGGAAAGTTCATGGTTCTCACCGTGGAACAGGCACATTCTTGTCTCTGTACCGAAGAACTTCAGTGCGGAGAACATCTGAATCGCATCACCCATCCAGCAGCGATAGTCCTCGTCCGCCTGAATGAACAGAGTCGGAGTCTTCGCCTTGTTTGCATATTTAAGCGGAGAATGTGTCCACATCTTATCCGGTGTATTCCACGGATCTGCCTTGATCTGATCCATATTGAAATAGTAACCGATATCGGTTGTCATACACTTGGATACCCAGTTGGAGATACTTCTTTGGGAACAAGCAGCTGCGAAACGATCCGTATTACCAACGATCCAGTTGGTTAAGAATCCGCCGTAGCTTCCGCCCATAACACCGACACGTTTTGTATCGATCTGCGGATACATCTTTAATACCTCGTCAGTCAATGCCATGCACTGATCAAAGTCAATGCTGCCATGTCTGCCGGAGAGATCTGCAAACGCATTTCCGCGGCCGTCACTGCCTACCGGGTTTGTAAAGAATACAAAGTATCCCATATTGGCAAACATCTGCATCTCATGGAAGTAAACCGGACCAAATACGGCTCTCGGACCACCGTGGATGGTCAGAAGACCCGGGTAAGACTTGTTCGGATCATAGTCGAGTGGTTTGATCACATAACCGTCAAGCTCAATATCTTTATGGTAGAATGTAAATTCTTCAACCGGGCAAACCGCTCTCTCAGCCATCAGCTCATCATTAAAGGAAGTTAACTTCTTTTCTTCTTTCCCATTGAAGCTGTAGATTTCAGAGATGCCCATATCACGCATACCGCTGAAGTAGAACATATCACCGTGTTTTTCGATATTGCCGATAATACCCTGTCTGTCGATCAGAGTCTTCATATTACCTTCTGCGTCGAAGCTTCTTAAAACGGTATTCTTTCTTGTAGTTGCAAGGAAATACATGCACTTGTCATCATGGAGTGCATCCGTACCATCTGCAAACTTACAGTCACAGCCCATTGTGTTATGTACACTGTCATCGTAATCGGAAACAAGGCTGATTTTTCCATTTTCTACTGTATAAAGCTTGCAGTTCTCATTGCAGCCGTACATCTTCATATCGGAACCGAAGAACAGAACTTTACCGCCAAGGATACAAGCATAATCCACTTTCATATCCTTCTGCTCTACCAGTGTCTCAACAGAATCTGCATTGAGATCATAGCACTTCAAGCTCTGGTATAAATCCTTCTTATCTGTATAGAGGTTGCCTACATAGAGAACCTTATCGCCCTCAACCCAGAAAGCTTCTACGTTCTCATAATCAGCACTGACAATCTTATCTTCACCTGTCTTCATATCGTAAATGCAAAGACGTGCTCTCATCTTATTTACGATACCCTGACCGTTCGCCCAGAATGGAAGCTCATCAAATACTTCGTAATCTTTCTCATCGTTCCAGGCTTTCATAGCTTCTTTCTTTTCATCATCAGCCATAAGAGCAAAGTTCGGTTTATTGTAGTCATATTTCACAGTCATAACCAGCTTATCACCAGCCAGTTTCATTTTTGCAACCTTACGCGGAACTGCAAACGCAAACTCAGCCTCACCGCCGTTTACATTGATCTTATAGAAGCATGTCCAATCTTCACCATTTTTGATCTTTTCTGCATAAGCCTTTTCACGGTTAGAAACGAAGAGTACAGTCTCACTGTCAAGCCAGATGAAATTTCTCTCCTTCTTACCGTTTGTCAGCTTTTTATACTCACCGCTTTCCATATCCATAACCCAAAGGCAGGAATCATAGCAGTTATCTTCCATATTTACATTTACCACCGGAATCACACCGTGTTTTCCATCCGGAGACACGCTCATACAGGTCGGGTAATTGTAGTACGCAAAGTCATTAATGCCGATATGTTTCATCATTA
>JAFSFU010000215.1 GCA_017435025.1 Lachnospiraceae bacterium
AAGCAGGGTGGTTGTATTTCCGGCATCATCCTGAAGGATAATTTTTTGGTATCTCTGAAAAGGTACTGCAATGATATTTGTGCATGTACCGATCACGGTATCATAATTACCTCGGACAATTACCAGAAAGAGGCTGATACTACGGATGATACAGCCGATAAGGATAAATATACTGAGTAACAACAGTGTATGGTCTTTGGAGAGAAAAAACATAACACTGGCAATGCAGATCGTTCCAATTCCCACAAACAGGGTAAATAATACTTTCCGCTGCAAAAGGGTAGGACTATGAAGCCATTGTTCCATAAGCTACATCCTTTCAAATATAATCTGTTGCCGCAGGTAAAGATTTGCAATGGCAATGGTAACTGCCTTGCTGCCGGGAGCAGTCTTTACCATGCTGCTTATATTTTCGCTTGTTGTATCCTGATCATCATACAACTGTTCCAGTATACTTTCTTCGTCCGGTAGATGATGGATATCTTTCTCCAAGCATTTAATGATCTCGGCAGAGGAAAGAAGTGCCTGACTGGAGAGCTGCATAATCTGTTTCTCCATTTGTGTGCGAGAATCCCTTGCCAAAAGCTTTTTTGCGGCACCTACCGGGACCCGGTTGAATAGTACCAGCTTGAAAAATGCAAGGAATCTGGTTAGGATTCCTCCATTGACAGGTATAATGTAGAGAGCAGAAAGCAGATCATAAAGGGCGTCATATTCACTTTCACCGGTGCCGGAAACCAAAAGACCACGCACGAGTAAGCGGTCAATACAGTCATCTATGGAACGATTGGATACAAATACATTATCCTGACAGGCTTTGTGATAAAGAATGGCAATTTCATCCTTTTTTACAATCCGCCAATTCATACAAGTCCATATAAGCATTTCCTGCAGGTCTACCATATATTCCTTGCCGCCAAGGATGATTACGGGACAGGAGTGGCCGATTGTATTTACTCTTCGCTCAAAATGTCCCACTGCTGTATAAAGATGTTTCATTTTCATGGTTTTGCATACCTCCTTTAATTAACTTTGTGAAATAAAACTGATATTTTTCAATCGTTATGAAATTCCGGAGAGAAAAACGGGGTCAGTTCTTAATTTTTCTTTGGAGCGGGAGATCCAGGCTCCTACACGGGATGGCGGAACATCATATAGCCGGGCTATTTCAGTTACGGATAGTCCTCTGACCTTTAACTCCAGAGCTTCGATACCAAGTTTTGTGATACCGTTATAACGTTTTGCGCAAGATTCCAAGAGATCAATTGTTTCTATCAGAGAAAGTTTTTGCTCAAATGTATCTGATGCAGTAAGTTCTTTGCCATCAACAGTCAATTCTCCATGGTCGTTCTCTGAGAAATGTGTGCAGCGTACCGGATGGGAATCGATTTGGCGGCAGTAAGAATACAAACCGTTTCGTACCACAACTTTTGCATAGGTTCCAAATTTTGCAAGTGTTACGTCATATGTCATGGCGGCACGACACAGCCAGATACATCCCTCCTGAAACAGATCCTCATAGCCATATTTCATGGCATTTTTGTTAATGCGAATGTTTTCATAAATTACCCAATTCACAATAGAAATGTGGTTAATGACCAATTCCTGTTG
>JAFSFU010000216.1 GCA_017435025.1 Lachnospiraceae bacterium
ATACCCCCGACTGCAGGCAGACCTTATAAAACTCTTCATCGTCAATCCCCTGCTCTCTCAGGTCAATCCAGGCAAGATACAGACATTCCGGCTTTCTCAATTTGATTTTCGGCAATTTCTCTTTCAGGAAACGATCCACAATCTGGAAATTTTCATATATATATGACACAACTTCATCAACCCACTGGTCTCCATATGTGTAAGCTGCTTCAATCGCCGGTACAGATAATGCATTGATTCCTGTAAGACCATACTGCTTCAGCTGTTTTCCGTATTTTGCACGAAGCTCTTCATTTCCAATAATGATATTGGCTGTCTTTAATCCGGCACAATTGAATGTCTTACTTGGCGCTGTGCATGTAATCGCAATGTCTTTAAAAGAAGGATCTACTGCCGTAAAGGAAACAAATTCATTTCCTTCATATACAAAATCGTGGTGAATCTCGTCAGAAACAAGCGTTACATTGTGCTTTTTACAAATCTCACCGACCTGTTTTAATTCGTCTCTTGTCCAGACACGGCTCACCGGATTGTGCGGGCTGCAGAGAATGAACATTTTAATATTTTTCTCCACAATCTTCTTTTCAAAATCCTCGAAATCCATTTTATAACCATCTGCAGTTTCCAGCAACGGATTTTCAACCGCCGTTCTTCCAGTCACCCGGATGATTTCCATAAACATGTAATATACCGGCGGCTGAACCAGCACTCCATCACCCGGCTCTGTAAGAAGACACACCGCAGCTTTCAAAGAAGGAATAATTCCCGGTGTTGCCGTAATCCATTTCGGATCGATCGTCCAGTTATGACGTCTCTCCATCCACCCTGCTACTGCCTCCCGGTAGCAATCCGGCAGATATGTGTAACCAAAAATTCCATGATCGGCACGTTTTTTCAATGCCTCAATCATTTCCGGGAGAGTCTGAAAATCCATATCTGCGATCCACATTGGGATCGTATCTGCCGGCGCACCTTCGGGGGGATTACTATATTTCATACGGTGGGTACCTGTTGTATCAATGATTTTATCAAAATCGTACATGTTATCTTCCTTTCCATCATTTGGTTTTCTGATTACCATGCAGTCTTTGTTCCGTTCAGATCTTCCTCCGGCCATTCAATCGGAACCATCGCAAGCGCCTGCTCGTGGGACGGAATCTTGCTGAATACGATTCGGCCATCGCGCATAACCAAGTCAAGGTTGCGGAGATCACTGATATTCTGGTCTGGTTTGCCTTTTACTGCAAGAATATCGCCACAAAGACCTTCCTTTAAGCGGCCGGTTACATTCGTTAATTCACAAAGATCCGCACTGTTTCCAGTTGCTGCTTTGATTGCCTCCACCGGTGTCAGACCTGCCTCAACAAGAAGCTCACATTCTCTTGTTGTCGCCCATGTACCTCCAAATTTATCAGTCGGAAGTGTATCCGTACCGGTACAGATTTTTTTCACACCGGCTTTGATCGCACGCGCACAGCTTTCCATATGGAGTTTATGTACATCGCGTAAACGCTGAACTACAAATTCAGAGATTCCGCCTAACCAGCCCGGATCGCTGTTGTCTACATCTGTTACTGTCAGTGTCGGTGTGAGCCATCTGTCATTGTCTACGATCATCTGTACGGTTTCATCATTCATAAAATAGCAGTGCTCCAGAGAATCTACACCGGCGCGGATCGCGGACTGGATTGCCACGTCATTGCTTAAGTGCGCTGCAACCTTTTTATGGTGCATGTGCGCTACGTCACAGGCTGCTTTGCCCTCTTCATCAGTAATATGAGAAGTGAACATATTTGCACCGGCTGCATCACTCGCGCCACCAGAATAAAACAGTTTGATCTGATCCACACCTTCACCAATTTCTGTACGAACTACTTTCATAAACTCTGCCGGACCAGAACACTCCACAGAACCCAGCTGATGATGTGCATGACCGCCGTCCGGAAGAATTGCCTTGCCACAAGTTACAAGTCTCGGTCCCCATAACATTTTCTTTCCAAGCGCTTTGCGGATCGCAAGATCAATACCGTGAGAATCACCGCATCCACGGATTGTTGTGATACCGGCCGGAAGCGCTTCCATCAGATGACGATAATAAATCAATGTACGGTATGGTGTGCCATACGGATCACACTTAAACTGATAGCGCGGATTTGTTGCTCTGAGATGTACATGTACGTTGAACATACCCGGAAGGATGGTATATCCTTCTGCGCTGATCTCCTGGTCTCCTTCCTCAGGTACTAACTGGCATCCTTCTGCAGTTCCAACATATAAAATGGAACTGTTTTCTGAAGTCTTGTTTGGTGCATTTACCACAAGGCATCCATTTTCGATTGCAGGGTTACCATCACCATCAACAATGCGAACATTTTTGAAAAAAATACGTTTCATAAAATATAACCTCCTAAATTGATTCGTTTTTGTTCGTTCGTCTTACTAATTAATTACAATATACAATCCTTCGTCCTTTTTGTCAATCATATTATTTGCACAGTTTTTTGATTGTTTTTTTGGTGATTATTACTATTTTTATCCTTAACCTTTTCGTTTTTGTCAAATCTGCTCCTTGATTTTTTCCATATCTCATGCTAAAATAGTTTTGTAATCGAACTAATAGAGGGGTGCTTTTATGGATAGAGAGCAGATAAACACACAAAAAATGTTGGAACGTTCTCAGATCATTGCGGAGTTTCTCGATTATTTCTCCGGGACAGAGGATTCTTTAAAAGATTATGGTAATGGCGATCTCATTAGCAGAACTCAGGTACATGTATTGTCAACCATTTACGAAAAACCCGGCCTTACTGCTACAGAATTGGCTGCGATCAAACGACGAAAAAAGAGTACCATTTCTCAAAGTCTGACCATCTTAGAAAAAAAGGGATATATTTACCGTGTTACAGATGAAAAAGATGCAAAAAAGATGCGCCTTCACGTTACAGATGAGGGGGCAAAACTGTGCAATCTTCACGACGCTTATGACCAGAAATCAATGGCTGAACGTCATTGGAAACTATTGCAAAAATGCAGTGAAGAGGAAATTCAGAACTTCTATAAGGTTATGACTGCATACAACGAAGTCATGAAGTATGAATAGCTTACAGACAAAAATGTAAAAAATCCGCCGGATTATGAGTTTCCCCAAAAAGTCCAGTTCTAAGGGGCGCCTCAATATCTTCCAGCGGATTTTTGCATTTTTAATATTTGTATTTTATAAGAAAAACTCATTTTCGCGTCTTGCAGACAACTTCTCGGAGAACTCCTTCGCAAATGTCCGGTATGCCTCTGTCTCCATATTCTTTGCACCAACCGGACAGTTTCGAATGCATCGGAAGCAGGCGATACAAATCTCCGGATTGACTTTGAAATCATCACCAATCGCATTGACCGGACAGCCATTCTTGCAGATTCCGCATCCAACACACGCTTCGGAAGTCAGCGGTTTGTGTGAGCCGCCCGGAATTCCGTCTCTGTACGGGCGATTTCCCGGAA
>JAFSFU010000217.1 GCA_017435025.1 Lachnospiraceae bacterium
CATCATGATCTGTTCTCTCTTTTTATCCGCATCTTTCGTTAACATAAAAACACCGCCTTCCTGATATAACCATTATACCATGAATGCGGTGATAAATGTAGAAAAGCCCGAGCGGATGCTCGGGACTTTGTCTACAGTCTGTGGAGGTCTCCGAAGAGACCTCCTGATTTGTTTATGTAGTTGTATGTTCTCAAACTTTCGATTATTTCTGAGCTTCCTTTAACAGCTGTTTTACCATTGCAGTACCTGCAACTAAGCCCACAACGTTCGGAAGAACCATCAGGTAGTTCGCAAAGTCAGTAAGCTCCCAAACCAGATCGGAAGATGTTACAGTACCCAGGAAGATGAATACCAGGGAGACTGCTGTGTAAGGGAGGACACCTTTCTTACCGAATAAGTAGCTAACGTTAACTTTACCGAACATGTTCCAGCCAAGAATGGTGGAGAATGCAAAGAAGAACAGAGCAACCGCTACGAATGCAGCACCAAGGCTTTCACCGAATACTACACCGAAAGCAGTCTGAGCCAGGTTTGTCTTGGTCAGAACAGTCTGTGCAGCAGCAGCGCCGCAGTCAGCAAGCGGACCGCCTGCTGTGTACAGAGTACAGATGATAACAAGAGCATTCAGTGTAAGAACTACGAATGTGTCGATGAAAACACCAGCCATAGCTACAGTACCCTGCTCGTGCGGGATCTTAACGTTCGCCTGTGCATGTGCGTGCGGTGTGGAACCCATACCAGCCTCGTTGGAGAACAGACCACGTTTTGCACCCTGGGAGATCGCTGTCTTGATAGCGATACCGAAGGAACCACCGATGATAGCCTGCGGCTGGAATGCATACTTGAAGATAAGGCCAAATGTCTCCGGGATGTACTGAATTCTTGCGATCAGTACGATAACGCCGCCTGCCAGGAAGAGAGCAGCCATAACCGGAACCAGTTTTTCAGTAACAGATGCAAGTCTCTGAGTACCGCCGATGAAGATCAGAGCACAGATAGCAACCAGGATGATACCTACGATCCAAGCCGGGATACCAAATGCAGTCTGGATTGTGGAACCGATGGAGTTGGACTGTACCATACAGCCGAAGAATCCAAGTGCAACAGTGATGGCGATTGCGAAGAAACCAGCCAGGAACTTACCAAATCCACCCTTAACGAAGGTTGTGATGTAGTAAACCGGACCACCAAGTACTTCGCCGTCTTTCACGATACGTGTCTTCTGAGCCAGAACAGCCTCAGCGTAGATGGTAGACATGCCTAAGAAGGCGATGACCCACATCCAGAAGATGGCACCAGGACCACCTGTTAAGATAGCACCGGAAGCACCGACGATATTACCGGTACCAACCTGCGCTGCGATGGCAGTAGCAACTGCCTGGAAGGAACTCATACCGCTCTCCTGTTTACCGCCTTTCAGATTCAGGTTACCGAAGATGCTCTTCAGACCCTGACCCAGATAGCGCTGAACGAAACCAGTCTGGATTGTGAACCAAAGACCGGCGCCAACAAGCAGAACGATCAGAATGTAGTCAGACAGGAATGCATTCGCTTTCTGCACGAGCGGGAGTAAAGTTGTGTTTAAAGCTTCCATATAATACCTCCTTGTTTTATGTTAATATATTTATACCACAGAGGAATATGACTAACCAGTTAAGAAGGTGCTAAGAAGGAATGCGAAATTGTTTGCTCGCTGTTAGTGGGGGATCGAAAGGATACAAAGAGGAAACGAGAATACGTCTGTATTCAACTTGACGCATCCGATAAAAAATGATATGGTGGAAGGTAACAATCAAAAGGATTTTCTGATAAAACGGAGGATTTGCGAGATGAAATTAAACTACAAAAGAACGATATTGATCGGTCTGGCATTCATGTCGATCTCTGCTTTCTGGCAGATGTATGACAATGTAATCCCGCTGATCTTAAAGAATTCCTTCGGTCTGGGCGAGACGGTGACCGGCACGATCATGGCGGCGGATAATGTTCTTGCCCTGTTCCTGCTTCCGCTGTTCGGAAGTCTGTCAGACAAGGTGAATACACCGATCGGAAAACGTATGCCGTTTATTCTCGGCGGCACAGCATTGGCGCTGACGTTCCTGATGCTGATCCCGTTTGCGGACCAGACAAGGAATCTGGCATTGTTTGTGATCAGCCTGTTTGCCCTTCTGGTTTCCATGGGTCTTTATCGCTCTCCGGCGGTGGCTTTGATGCCGGATCTGACTCCGAAGCCGCTTCGAAGCGCGGGCAATGCGGTGATCAATCTGATGGGTGCTGTTGGCGGTGTCTATACGTTGATCATGATCAAAGTGATGGTTGGTTCCGGTGATACTCCGAACTACTATCCCCTGTTTATTTCTGTGGGCCTGATGATGGCAATCTGTGTGGCAGTTCTTTTCCTGACGATCAAAGAGAAAAAACTGCGTGCAGAAATGGAAAAAATGGACAGTAATGAAAGGGCAGCGGATGTACAGACGGAAAAAACGAATGCGGCAGCCGGCTCCACGGCACTGCCGAAAGATGTGAGACGAAGCCTGACCTTCATTTTAATTTCCATTGCCCTTTGGTTTACCGCATACAATGCAGTAACAACAGCGTTTTCCAGATATGCGACCCATGTTTGGGGACTTGAAAATGGCGGTTATGCAGACTGCCTGATGGTGGCAACGGTTGCTGCAATTTTAAGCTATATTCCGATCGGTGCGATTTCCGGTAAGCTAGGAAGAAAGAAGACCATTCAGATCGGTATTGTTCTTCTGGCGTCCTGTTATGCAGCTGCCGGACTGTTTAACAGTTACCATGTGGTTATGAACCTGTTCTTTGGTCTGATCGGTTTTGCATGGGCGGCGATCAATGTCAACTCACTGCCGATGGTTGTAGAGATGAGTAATGCCGGAGACGTGGGTAAATATACCGGTCTTTACTATACCTTCTCCATGTCCGCGCAGGTGATCACACCGATCTTATCCGGTTTCTTGCTGGAACATGTGTCCTACCGTACACTGTTTCCGTACGCGGTGGTATTCAGTGCAATGGCGTTCTGCACCATGTCCATGGTAAAACACGGTGATTCCAAGCCAATGCCGAAGAAAAAGATGCTGGAAAACTTTGATGTGGAAGATTAAACATGGCGGAAAGAATAACGGAGGCATAATATGAATGTTGTAACATGGATGTTTGTCCTGTTTTTGTTGGCGTCTGCAATTTACCTGTTTCTGGTTGCACCGCGCATGATACAGAAACCGGATGTTTCGGTACTTCGCGGTGTGCATTACGCCCACCGGGGACTGCATGATAATAAGACTGACGCGCCGGAAAACTCTATGAAGGCGTTTCAGCTGGCGGTGGATGCCGGCTATGGTATCGAGATGGATGTGCAGCTCAGCAAAGATGAGGTGCCGGTGGTGTTTCATGATGAGAGTCTGAAACGCATGTGCGGCGTAGACGGAAAGGTTTGGGAGTATACTTTGGAGGAATTGCAGAAGATGAAGCTGGCGGACTCTGAGGAGACGATTCCGACCTTTGAAAAGGTTCTGGAGCTGGTGGGAGGCAAGGTGCCGCTGATCGTGGAATATAAACTGGATGTTCCAAGCACCAGAGTCTGTGAACTGGCGGACCCGATGCTGCAGAAATACAAAGGAGTTTACTGTATCGAGAGCTTCCATCCGTTTGCAGTCAGATGGTATAGGAAGCATCGCCCGGAGGTGATCCGAGGTCAGCTGTCCCAAAACTTTATGAAGCTTGATAAGTACAAAGGAAAGTTCATTTTCTGGATGTTATCGAATCTTCTGACGAATGTACTGACGCGCCCGGATTTCATCGCTTATAATCACAATGATTATAAGGATGTGTCGCGAAATGTCTGCACGAAACTGGGGGCACTTCCGGTGGCATACACCGTTCGCAGTCAGGAAGAGTATGAAAAGGTTAAAAACGCGTTTGATCTGTTCATCTTTGACAGCTTTATTCTGGAAAATAGATAGTCTTAATATACGAGATGATAAAAGGCCGTTCACCGAAAATATGGTGAGCGGCCTTTTTAGGTCAATTTGGAATACTATGCTTCCTCCAAACGGTTTAACGGATTCCAGTGTCCACGCTTATAGTGGATCAGGAACAGGGTGAAGAGAAGCATATTGTGGGAGATCATGCATCCCCACGCGGAAACGAGCGTCATATGTAACAGCTGGGTACAGATGAAGGTACCGATGATGCGGATGCCCCACATGCCCAGGATATTGAATTTGAACGGTGTTACGGTTTCGCCGACACCGAGCATCATACCTTCGATAATAATGGATACGCCGTAGAACGGTTCGGATACAGCCACCATGCGAAGAACGGTGGAGCCCAGGCTGATGACAGCCGGATCTTTTGTAAAGATGCCCATCATCGTCGGTGCGAAGATAAAGAGCAGAGAACCGGAGATGATCATTAAGATCACTTCCACCCAGATGATCATATGGGAGAATTCTTTCATCTTCTTGTTGTCGTTTGCTCCGAGGGCATTGCCTGCCAGCGTTGCGGCCGCAGTCTGCATACCGTAACCCGGAATATAAAAGGCGGATTCGACCGTATTGGCGATCGTGTGCGCCGCCGTGGAGATTTCACCCAGAGAGTTGACCATGGATGCGAACGCCACGTAGCCGAGAGATGTTCCGAAACGCTGCATCATATTCGGAAGAGCAACCTTTAAACACGGTCGTAAGATCTGCATATCCACAGCCAGTTTCTGACCTTTCGGAGAGAGAACCGGATGCTTCCAAAGCGCGATGGTCATATAGATACCGCCGACCGTAAAGGCCGTCGCACTGGCGATCGCCGCACCGACAACACCGAGACCGGCACTCGGGATCACAAGTTCCAGGGACGCGATCTGAATATGGTGGGTCGGGAAGATCAGCAGGAAGTTTAAAACAATGTTTACCACGTTTACAATGATGCCAACCCGCATCGGTGTTTTTGTGTCGCCGGCGGCGCGGAGAGCCGTACCGAAGATGATCGTTGCGGCACGGGGCAGCATTGGAATATATAAGATAAAGAAGTAAGTGGATGCCAGAGACTGGATCGACGGGTCAACCTGCATCCATTTCGGGATCATTCCGCTTAAAGAAAGTGCCAGGATCGTAAACACGGTACCGGACACCAGAGTTGCAAGAACGGCCTGTGTCACAATCTTGGCCGCATGTTCCTTGTTGCCGGCACCGTATGCGCGGGCGATAAAGGACAGGAAGCCGATACCGAGGGCAGAAAGGGAACTGCTGAGCAGCCAGTTGATCGTTGTTGTGGAGCCGACGGCAGCAGTTGCATGGGTGCCGAGAGCACCGACCATTGCCGTATCGATGTACTGAACGGCGGTCTGCATGAGCTGTTCCAGCATGGTTGGCCATGCCAGTGAAAAGATCACAGGGAGCATAGCGTAGTTATTCTTTGTTTTACTGCGTTTCATGATCAATACCTCTGAATTTCCGGTCATATTTCATGATCGATTTTTGATATACATCATGTTAATTATAGAGGATTTTAGGGGAAACTGCAACTGATTTGCATCCCGGTCACTAGGGGAGACCGCCCGCATGATTTGAAACAGTTGCAGTTTGGAACAGAGTCCATTATAATGGTAGTTGTGGAATTGGGCGAAAATGGCCGGATTTCAGAAATAATTGAAAGATAACAGGAGGAAAAGGCGATGTGGGGAAAATTCAAAAACAAATTCATCGGTGACCGGGCTTTTTACCGACGGGTAACATACATCGTTATTCCGATGATCATCCAGAATGCGATCACCAGTTTCGTAAACTTTCTGGATAATATCATGGTTGGTCAGATCGGTACGGAGCAGATGACCGGTGTTGCGATCGTCAACCAATTGATCTTTGTGTTTAACCTTTGCATTTTCGGCGGCGTGTCAGGAGCCGGAATCTTCGGCACCCAGTATTATGGAAAAGGCGATTACGAGGGACAGAAATATGCGTTCCGCTATAAGGTTTATACCGGTATTCTGATTCTTGCGCTGGCATTTTATCTGTTTATATTCCGTGATACCCATCTGATCGGCCTGTATCTCAATGATACGGGAAATGTTGGAGATGTGGTTCTTGCCCTTCAGTACGGCAAAAAGTATCTGTCTATTATGATCTGGGGACTGATTCCCTTTGCATTTTCGCAGATTTATATCAATTCCATCCGTGAGACCGGCGAGACCTTTGTCCCGATGCTGGCAGGTGCCGTTGCGGTTGCAGTTAATCTGGTTTTTGACTACTGTTTGATCTTCGGTGTGGGAATCTTTCCGGAGATGGGCGTTGCAGGCGCGGCTCTTGCGACAGTCATGGCTCGATTTATCGAATGTGCGATCATTCTATTCTGGACCCATACCCACAAGGAAAAGAATCCGTATATTGTAGGGGCCTATACCGGCTTTGGCATGCCGAAGAAGGTATTTAAGGAGATCTTTATCAAGGGAACCCCGTTGATGCTCAATGAGGTTCTATGGGCCTGCGGTATGACAACGGTGGTGCAGTGTTATTCTGTGCGCGGCCTGGAAGTGGTGGCGGCCCAGAATATTTCTTCTACGATCACAAACTTATTTAACATTGTATACATGCAGATCGGTGCCAGCATCGCGATCGTGGTGGGACAGCTTCTCGGCGCCGGAAAACTGGAGGAAGCGAAAGATGCAGACAACAAGATGATCTTCTTCTGCGTGTCATGCTGTGTTGCCATTGCAAGTCTTATGATGGCATTTGGAGGTCTGTTCCCTGCAATCTATAAGACAGATCCTGCGATCAAGGAACTGGCAGCTCAGTTTATCCGAATTGCAGCGCTGTTCATGCCGTTCTGTGCATTCTGCCATGCGACGTATTTTACACTTCGCTCCGGCGGAAAGACGGTCATTACATTCCTGTTTGACAGTGTGTACGTATGGTCTGTGATGATCCCGGTGGCGTACATTTGCGCAAATCATACCGATCTACCGATCACCGGTGTTTTCTTCTTCGTGCAGGCAACGGAGATCGTGAAGGTTGTAATCGGTTATTTAATGGTGCGAAGCGGCATATGGGTGCAGAATATCGTTAAATAATAAATTTTTTGCTTGCACTCTGAAAAGAGAGTGATTATAATAATATCGTTAATAATATTGAAAATTGCTTAAATGGGGGCATATTTTATGGAAAGAAAAGTTGGAACAATTTCAAGAGGTATCCGTTGTCCAATTATCCGTGAAGGAGATAATCTTGTAGATATTACTGTAGATAGCGTTTTAGCTGCGGCAGAGAGCGAAGGCTTTGAATTAAGAAACCGTGATGTTATCGGTATCACAGAGTCTATCGTTGCACGTGCGCAGGGTAACTACGCATCTGTTGAAGATATTGCAGCTGATGTAAAAGCAAAATTAGGCGGAGAGACAGTGGGCGTTATTTTCCCGATTCTTTCCCGTAACCGCTTTGCCATCAACTTAAAAGGTATCGCAATGGGATGCAAGAAGGTTGTTCTGATGTTAAGCTATCCGAGTGATGAGGTTGGTAATGCACTTCTTACATATGATCAGCTTGACGAGGCAGGAATCAACCCGTATTCCGATGTACTCTCTTTAGAGAAATACCGTGAGTTATTTGGTGAGAACAAGCATGAATTCACAGGTGTAGATTATGTAGATTACTACTCCTCTATTATCAAAGAGGCGGGTGCAGAAGTTGAAGTTGTATTTGCAAATCAGGCAAAGACAATCCTCGATTACACAGACTGCATCATCAACTGTGATATCCACACAAGAGTACGTACAAAACGTATCTTAAAGGCAGCAGGCGCAAAGGTTGTTTGCGGTCTGGATGATATTATGACAGAGTCCGTAAACGGCAGCGGTTATAATACAAAGTACGGTCTTCTTGGCTCCAACAAGTCCACAGAAGATAAGATCAAACTGTTCCCGAACGAGTGCAAGGATCTGGTTCTTGAGATTCAGAATAAGCTTCTTGAGAAGACCGGCAAGCACATCGAGGTTATGGTTTACGGTGATGGTGCGTTCAAAGATCCACAGGGTAAGATCTGGGAGCTTGCTGACCCGGTTGTATCCCCGGCGTTCACAGACGGCCTGATCGGTACACCGAACGAGCTGAAATTGAAATATCTTGCAGATAACGACTTTGCAAACTTAAGCGGTGCTGAGTTAAAGGAAGCAATCTCCAACAGCATCAAGGCGAAACAGGATAACCTGGTTGGCAATATGGCTTCTCAGGGTACAACACCGAGACAGTTAACAGACCTGATCGGTTCCTTATGTGACCTTACATCCGGTTCCGGTGATAAGGGTACTCCGATCATTCTGGTCCAGGGTTACTTCGATAACTTTACAACAGAATAGTTGATACAAAAAAATCCCGATGGTGAAAACCGTCGGGATTTTTTTGCTTGGTAATTTTAAGAAAGCGGCAATACCGGAGTAAGGGGGGGCCGGATGTTACCGTGACTGTCTCTGTCTTTTTGTAACAAGACTTTATGGTGAGATTATAGCCCATAAATATCAAATAGTCCAATTCATAATAATGATGCGAAATGAAAATGAAATAGAAAAAATGAATAGATAACGCTTTACGTTCCTGCTTCTAACATGATATAATTGGCCATAATATGGGTTTTTATACCTAAACGGAAATGGAGAATAATTATGCACCAGGATATCCTGAATAAAGTGTTGGAGATAGGAATTTCCCTGTCTGCCGAAAAGGATTATAATCGTTTGTTGGAACTGATTCTGGCGCGTGTGATGGAAATCACTCATTGCGATGCAGGAACTTTATATCTGATGGATGGTGATTCATTAAGATTTAAAATTATGCGTAACGATACGATGAAAACGTATCAGGGCGGCGACGGAAAGGATCCGGGACTTCCGCCGGTCAAGTTGACAAGAGAAAGCGTGTGTGCGCTGGCAATCCTGGAAGATAAAACCATTTGCATTGACGATGTGCGTCATTGTGAGGAATATGACTTGTCCGGACCGATCCGTTACGATGAAATGACCGGATATTATACCTGTTCCATGTTAGTGGTTCCGATGAGGAACCGGGAAGGTGAGCAGATTGGTGTTTTACAGCTGATCAAT
This sequence comes from Lachnospiraceae bacterium, assembly GCA_017435025.1. The sequence goes on from JAFSFU010000217.1 coordinate 9,104, forward strand.
GCAATGGACAAGAATGGCAAAATCTGTGGATTTGACAGCCAGCTTGTTTCGGTTGTTGAGGCGATGGCTTCGGAGGCGGCGATCGCAATCCAAAATGTGCGCTATCTGGATGAGATTCATGGTTTGTTTAATTCTTTTGTACAGGTCATGTCGTCTGCGGTCGATGAAAGAACACCGTACAATCTGAGCCATACAAAGCATATGGCAGAATACGGCGGCCGGTTTATTGATTATATCAATCAGTGCTGCGAAGCACGAGGTCTGGAAATCCCGTTTTCGCCGGCTCATAAAGAAGAACTTCTGATGAGTGTATGGTTCCATGATATCGGTAAGCTGGTGACACCGCTCGAGGTTATGAATAAGGAAGCAAGGCTGCGTCCGGATCA
>JAFSFU010000218.1 GCA_017435025.1 Lachnospiraceae bacterium
GTACAATCCAGCTGTGCGAATCCAATTCTTTTTTAACATAATCGGTCTCCCATCTTCAAAAATTTTAGCCGCCGGATGATCCGGCGGCTTTTTCCTGACTTAATACACAAATCTTGCATCAGCGATGATCAGTCCGCTTGTTCGATATATGGACTCATGATCTGTACAAATCTCTACAAATTTCTCGCCTTCAATATCCACAGAAATTTCCATCGGTTCCGTATACAGATCGATCACTTCATAGAACAGCTCGTCTCCATCTTTATTGTATACATAAAACTCCATATCCTGTTCCAGACCTTTTACCGGAGCCAGCGTTGCACGGAATTCCTTATATTTTCCATTGGTATAATAGGTCGGACCTTCAATCTTATCTTTCTGGGAATACAGTTTAAATGCATTGCTGTATCGATTTCCAAATGAATCCGTCGCATCCGTATATACAATCTTTCTGTCCACCGGAGTCAAAGATTCCAGCCAGTCAAATTCGTCTCCCTGATCCAGCTCGGAATCAAAGTCATCTTCCTGATTGCTTCCGTAATTCGGGATCCATTCGCCGTCCGCACCCACATAATACGGTCCAACCCAGGTATCCTTTAACATCGCACCACTGGAGCCAAGATAATAATTTCCAACCCACTGATCCGAAACCATCGATCCGCTGGAACGCATGTAATACCACTCGCCGCCAATCTGCTGCCAACCGGTTAACATCTGTCCGCCGCCGTTGAAGTAATACCAGGTCGCATCGATGTTGTGCCAGCCGGTCGCATTGCGTCCGTTTCCGAGGTCATAATACCAGATGCCTCCGCTCTGCTTCCACGCAGCCTGTGAGCTTATCGCCATACCGGTACACATTGCCAGCGCTATTCCTGTTGTCAGTAAATGCTTCCATGTCTTTTTCATACAAATGCCTCCTTTATTTTTCTGTCCATTTTGCTTTTAATTCCCGAATTTCTGAATAAAGATCATAGTGGAATTTTTCATAATTTTGTTCCATTGCCCGTTCAAGATAGGCAAGTGCCTGTACCGGATCTTTTTGCTCAAAATTCCTTGCCAGCTCCAGACTGGCTTTAGCACTGCCGTCATGGGACGCCTTTTCCAAATATGTCCGATACAGTGTTTCTTCAGGTGCACTTCCGCCCGAACTATAGATCAATTCTGCCAAATGATAAGCCCCCTCCGGATAATTGTACTCCAGTGTTTTTTCAAACCATGCTTTTGCCTGCTGGCAATTCCCTGCCTCATATTCCAATAGTCCCAGTTCATCCATGGCCCACACGTTATCCATCTCAGCCATCCTCATCCAGCGTTCGCGTATATCCGTTCCTCCGGTTAAATGAAGCGTCTTTAACACATCTTCGATAAACGGTGTATATCTTGGTTTTTTCAAAACCTCGATAACCTTGGAATGACCGAAGATCGATCCCGCTTCTGCACTTTTATCATACTGAATCAATGCCTCGCGCAATGCACTGACAATCTGATCATAACATTCCTTCTCGCCCTTCTCCCATCGCTCCAGCCACGGTTCTATCTCATAAAGTGCAACATCCCCCAATGCACGAATGGCATGGTGGAAATTTTGCTCCGCTGCAATCCGTAGATATTTCACACCCAGTTTTCTCTGTTCTTTCTCATCCATATGCCGAACTTCATTGTGAAAATACATATATCCAATGGAATAAGCTGCCGGAGCATATGCCGGCTCACTGTCTGCTGCACACTTAAAATAGTATGCCGCCTGATCAAGATTTTGTTCTACGATATAGCGCCCATCGTTCCCGTCACCTTCATGTTTTACTATGTATTCTGCTCCTGCATAATAGTATCCCCCCAGATTGCTGGATGCGATCACATTTTTCGAAGCCATACGTCTCAATGCAAAATAATAATCAATGCTGTTTACGATATAGCAGTCGCATGTCAGGTAATACTCACGAACCTGCTGATTCATGTCCACCTTTTTCGGAAGCTCCGTACGCACAAGCAAATCTCTGTCTCTTCTGCGGCTGCCCAGATGGGTCTGAACCACCTCATATACAACATTTGCCAATAAACGGTAATCCAGCGTTTCTGTTTTTCGCAATGTATCCGATGCCCAGGACAAATTTTCTTTTAATTCCCCACAAAGACGCTGTAAATCTTCCTCCTCGATCGGCTCTCTGTATCTGGCTTCCATCGCACAATACTGGATGACCTCCCAAAGACGTCTCTCAATCTCTTTCCGCTTATCTGCATAAGAATAATGAATACAATGCTGTTTGGGAATCGGCATCCTTGGTTCGTCATTGATATGCTTTCCAATATTGCTGGAACTGTTATCAAGACCGGATACCAGAAACTGATCCACACTTTCCCAATCCGTCTGAAAACACTCAGGGTTTGTAACGCCAAATATCGCATTGTAAAACTGGACCTGATTTCGAAATATCTTTTTCCCCCTTCCTGATAAACATTTTTGAAGAATTCTCAGGGCAGTCTCCTTTGGAAACATACATATTCTCCTCTCATTTCCATGTTTTCTCTACTTAATATCATACCATAATATATAATTTTTCGAAAATTCAGCACGCGAAATCACCATGGTGATTTTACGTAATAAAAAGCCATCCGGCAACTTCAGTGCCGAATGGCTTTTATACTTATATCGTATATTGACTCTTATTTCATAATATCATAAACAGTTGCGCAGAAGGTCTTTACTGCATTGGTAATCACAACTTCATCAATATCAAAACGACGGTTGTGTCCCGGTGCAAACTGTTTGGAGTGCACCATCATGAAGCTGGCCTCACCTCCCTGCTCCTGTACACGGCGCATCATGAAGGAATAATCCTCACTGCCGCCGCTGCGCATACGCTCGTCGGCAGCCGGGAGTCCCAGCACACCGCAGGCTTTCTTA
>JAFSFU010000219.1 GCA_017435025.1 Lachnospiraceae bacterium
ATCCGGATCTGTGATCACTTCAAAGCTGTCCTCTTCCTCTGCGAAGTCTTCTGCACCTGCATCAAGAGCCATCATCATTAACTCATCAGCGTCCATCTCGCACTCTTCTTTATCAATAATGATCTGGCCTTTTTTATCAAACATAAAGGAAACGCTGCCCTGTGCGCCTACGTTACCGCCGCCCTTTGTGAATGCGCTTCTAACGTTGGCTGCTGTACGGTTCTTATTGTCTGTCAGAGTCTCAACAATGATAGCAATACCGTTCGGGCCATATCCTTCATAAGTCAACTGCTCGTAGTTTACGGAACCTAAGTCACCTGCAGCTTTCTTGATACCACGTTCGATGGTATCGTTCGGCATATTGTTGGATTTTGCCTTTGCAATAACATCACGAAGCTTGCTGTTGTTAGCCGGATCCGGACCGCCCTCTTTAACAGCTACTGCGATTTCTCTACCGATAACCGTAAAGATTTTACCTTTTGCAGCATCATTCTTCTCTTTTTTATGTTTAATGTTGGCAAACTTGGAATGTCCTGACATATTTTTTGCTCCTTTACTTAATTTATATCTTCACAATCTAACATATTCTAGCATTATTTTTTTTAATTGGCAAGAGCTTTTCTTGACACTGTTTTAAGTAATGTTATAATAGGAGTATAGAATTATCAAACTATGGAGGCACCACTATGAAAAAGATTGAAATTAGTACCTTTCTTGATTTCCAGTATGTAAGCAACCCGTCTTTCTCCCCGAACGGCAAATATATTGCTTTTATTGTTTCTACAGCAGATAAGGCAGATAACGCTTACAAGGGAAACCTTTACGTTTACGATATGGAAGCGAAGAAGGTAGTGAAATTAACAAATGGCGGCGATGCTAAGACTTACGCATGGACAAAAGAGAATACACTTCTCTTCCCGGCAGTAAGAGATAAAGAAGTGAAGAAAGAGATCGAAGCAGGTAAACTTTTAAGCAGCTTCTACGAGATTTCTCCGAACGGCGGCGAGGCTATGGAAGCTTTCACAGTTGAAGCAAAAGCAACCTCCATCAAAGCTCTTCCGAACGGCAAATATTTACTTTCTGTAAATCAGGACAACTACAAAGACACAAGAAAGAAATCTTACGAAGTATTTGATGAACTTCCGTTCACAGGCAACGGTCTCGGATATACAAACGCAATCAGAAACCGTCTTGCAATTTATGACCGTGAAACAGGCGAGCTGAACTATATCGTATGCGACTGGACTGAGTGTATGGAAGTTTCCGTACTCGGCGACCTGATCCTTTACAAGGCATTCCCGTGGAAACAGGCGGTTCGCGGTCTCTATGCAGGTATCTACCTCTATAATATGAAGACAGGCAAGACAACAACTCTCGTTGAGCCGGATACATTAAAGACAGGTGCGATCGAACTGTTAAATGAAAACGAAGCTCTCGTTGCAGCAGTTGAGACAAACGATATGGGTTGTACAAAATACTGTGAATTCTATAAGATGAATCTGGCTGATAAGTCTATGACTCATTTTGCAGCTTATGATGCTTCTATCGGCAGCGGTTCCGTTGGTTGTGATGCAAGATACGGCGGCGGCCGCGGTCAGAAATTAGTAAATGGTGATTTCTACTTCGTGTCCACAATCGATGATTATGCATTCTTAAAGAAACTGGATAAAGACGGCAATATCTCTGAAAACCTTACAAAAGGCAACAGCTGCGACAGCTTCGACTACAACGGAGAACACCTGGTAAGCTGTGAGCTTCAGGGCGTGAAACTGGCTGAGCTTTACCTTGACGGTGAGCAGATCACAGATTTCAACGGCGCAATCTTAAGCGAACTTTCCGTATCCACTCCGGAACCGCTTACATTCACAGCAACTGACGGTTACGAGATCCACGGTTGGGTTCTGAAACCGGCTGATTACGAAGAAGGAAAGAACTACCCGGCTATCCTCCATATCCATGGCGGTCCGCGTACAGTCTTCTCCGATTGCTTCCACCACGAGATGCAGATGTGGGCAAACGCAGGTTACTTCGTAATGTTCTGTAACCCGAGAGGATCCGATGGTCGCGGCACAGCGTTCGGCGATATCAACGGAATCTACGGTACAGTTGACTACGTGAACCTGATGGAATTCACAGATAAAGTATTAGAGAAATATCCGATGATCGATGCAAAACGTGTTGGTGTTGCAGGCGGTTCCTACGGCGGATTTATGACAAACTGGATCGTTGGTCATACAGACCGTTTCGCAGCAGCTGCTTCCCAGCGTTCCATCTGTAACTGGATCGCATTCGAGCACACATCCGATATCGGTCACACATTCCCGTACAGCAACGTTGGCGGCGACACAATCAACAACCTGGAACTCCTTTGGGAGCAGTCCCCGCTTAAGTACGCAGCAAACTGCAAGACTCCGATCCTCTTCATCCACTCCGACGAAGACTATCGCTGCTATATGGCAGACGGCTTCGCAATGTTCAGCGCAGTGAAGAGAGCCGGTGTTCCGACAAAACTTTGCTTATTCCACGGTGAGAACCACGACCTGTCCCGTACAGGTAAACCGTTAAACAGAATCGATCGTATGAAAGAGATTCTGGATTGGTTAGATACATATCTGAAATAAGGGTTAATATTTAACTCAGTAATTATATAACAAAAATCGGTGTACAAAGATAGCTTCGTTTTCGAAGTTCATCCGCGCGCTTATAAGCAACTGCTCTCGCAACTCGTCCCTTTGGGACTCAAACAAGGCTCCGCAGTTGCAGCTAGCACAGATGAACTTTACGAAAGCCTTGCAATCATCTTTGTTACACCGATTTTGTTTTATAATACTGAATCAAATATATCCCGAGTATATATACAAATTTTTCATGTTACTCTATACCCAATTATAAGATATTTGGCTGTTTTGAACTGTTTTTGGTCTTGTTTTTTCCATATGGGGAAAAATAATTTCAAATATACTCGTATAATAGGTTTATAGTATATTTTAAAGCGGTTCTTTTGTATATATACTTCTTGTATAATTGTTGGATTATAAAGAGAAAAATTGAGGAAGCACAAATTAATTGTGTACTTCCTCAATGAAATATCAACCTTACTCAACGGTCTCAGTCTCACGCGCTTCAACTGCAACGCGCTTCGCATCCACCAGTTTGATTGTTCTATTTTCAACTTTTACAATACTGAACTCATAGCCGCCGAACTGAATGGTTGTCCGTTCATTCTCCTTCGGAAGATGTCCCAGCCTGGAAGTGAGGAATCCGTTGAGGGTATCGAAATTCTCCTTATCCTGCTCCTCAAATTCAATCTCCAAAGTATCCTCCAGGTCTACCAGCAGAGAAGTTCCTGCCAGCTGGAATGTATCATTTCCCGCAGAAACAATATCTTCCTCTTCCTCATCATACTCGTCCATGATATTTCCGACAATCTCTTCCAGAATATCTTCCATTGTCACAATTCCGGCGGTCTGACCATACTCGTCAACAACCACTTCCATATGAATCTTTCCGGACTGCATCTCCTTGAACAGCGCATTGATGTTTTTATGCTCTGGTGTAAAATGTGCCTCGCGAAGCAGTCCTTCGATCTTTCCGATCGGATGAGACAAATATTCACGAACCTCTGCAAAAAACAGCACATCTCTCATATGAAGAATACCGATGATATTATCAATATCTTCCTCATAGACCGGAAGACGGGAATTAATGGAATCTTTTACAATAAAATCCATCGCTTCTTTCAAAGTCATGGTTCCATCCAGTGCAACGATATTCAGACGGTGCGTCATAATATCCGCCGCCACCTTATCGTCGAATTCAAAGATATTGGTGATCATCTCGGCCTCACTTGCCTCAAGAACACCCTGATCATGACCCTCATTGACCATATACATGATATCTTCTTCCGTTACCTTATCATCTTTCGCATGGGTATCGATTCCAACCATGATCAAAATCAGATGGGAAGTAAACTCCATCAGCGCTGTGAACGGCGCAAACATCTTCATCAGCACTTCCACCCAGGAAAGAGTCCTGTAACAAAAACGTATCGGGCTTTTCAGAGCCAGCCATTTGGGGATAATGATACCAAAGCAAACCAAAAGCAATGCAAGGCTCACAAGTCCCAAAACATAGGACATTACATTGACTGCAATGACCGGAAGATTCGGAATCTTCACAAGCAGCTTTTCACAGATTTCCACAGCCCATGGAAGCGTTACACTGCCCATGACCAGGCTGAAGATCATTGTGATCAGCTGATTGGTCCGAACAAACCGATGCGGGTTCTCCTGGATATGTAAAAGACGTTCCGCCTTCTTATTTCCTTCATCGCGCTCATCTTCCAGCATGCTGGTGTTCAGCGCCTGAACTGCCGCTCCAAAACCATAAATCAGATAGTAAACGATAAATGCTGCTCCTAAAAGCAAAATCCCTATACACGAACTGCCATCGTCCATTGTAAAACTTAAATCTCCTTTTCTTAGCGTATTTTAACACAACGGTCTAATCATACCATTCTTCCAATATTTCGTCAACACAGTTCCAGACTGATTCTCAATGCTTCATTCACTTTTTCCTGCAAAGTGCTGTCTATGTGACAAATTTTTTCCCGCAGTCTCTGTTTATCTATGGTGCGCAGCTGTTCCAAAAGAATCACAGAATCTTTCACCATGTCACACTGCCTTGCACTCAGTTCCACATGAGTCGGCAGCTTCGCCTTATTCATCTTTGATGTGATCGCTGCACAGATCACAGTAGGGCTATGCTTGTTTCCCACATCATTCTGTATAATAAGAACCGGCCGTATTCCTCCCTGCTCGGAGCCTACGACCGGACGTAAATCTGCATAATAAACATCTCCGCGTCGGATAATCAAAAAATCACACTCCACATTCGATTTCAGGAATCACCTTCCCGTACCGATAGTATTGACATTCTACGATTACCTTATGCAAAGACAAGGGAATTTGCTTCTTCTAAGTCATTCCCGTTGCAGGATATTCACTTTGTTACCTGATCAAACACCTTCATACATGCCGTCTTCACAGACCATCGTTCCGGTCGCCCGTCCGCTATGAACAAACAAACGAGGCACACGCTTTCCGATAACACATGGAATCTCATAATGGAATCCGCCACAAGCCTCAGCCAGCTCTTCCATTGTAATCTCTTCGTCACCGTCACGGCCCAAAAGAGTCACTTCATCCCATTCTTCCACGTCATCCACATCCGTCAGATCGATCATCAGCTGATCCATGCAGACTCTTCCAAGGATCGGAACCTTCTTTCCCTTTACGATAACATGGCCTTTTCCGGACATGTTGCGCGGATAGCCGTCTCCATAACCGATACATACCGTACCGATCCTTGTGGTCCGCTCGGTCTTAAAGGTACCGCCGTAACTGACCTCAATTCCCGGACCGATTTCTTTGATATAAGTGATAAAACTGATCAGCTCCATTACCGGTTTCAGCGGTACTAAATCTTTTTCAACCTCTTCAGACGGGTACAGACCGTAAATCGTAATTCCTGCACGAACAGCGTCCATGTTTGCTTCCTTTATATCCACAATCCCTGCACTGTTGGAACAGTGGCAGAGCGGAATCTCAATGCCTCTTGCCTTCAGCATGTCAATAAACATCCGGAATTTTCGGAGCTGTTCCATGGTAGACGTTTTGTCTGTTTCGTCTGCTCTGGCAAAATGTGTGAAAATGCCTTCTATCTCGATGCCCGGAAGTGATGCGATCTCCTTTACAATATCCGCATCTGCCTCCGTCGGCATCAAACCGATACGGCTCATACCGGTATCTACAGCAATATGGATACCGGCTTTCTTTCCGGCTTCCACAGCCAGATCCGACAGTCGTTTGCAGCTGTCAAGTTTGAACATCGCCGGACATATCTCTTCCTCGATCAATCGCTCATAAAGACTGTGCGGTGTTACTCCCAAAACCAGAATTCCCTTTGTGATTCCATGTTTTCGAAGCTGAAACCCTTCCTCCGCAGTTGCTACTGCGAAACCGATCACATACGGATCGATCGTCTTTGCGATCGGCACCGCACCGTGGCCATATCCATCTGCCTTGACCACACCGATCATCTTTGTGCCGTCTGTCAGATTTTTCTGCATAGCTCTCATATTCTCTTCCACGCGATCCAGATGAATCTTCGCATAAACCCGATCAAATCGCTTCATTGATAACCTCCCCGAGACAATCTGCCAGCTCTGATGCCAGCACAGAATGTACTCCGAACTTTTTCGCAGCGCACTCTCCTGCAAGCCCATGGACATAAACACCCATGGAAGCTGCCTCGCACTCTTCCATACCCAGTCCGATCAGACCTGCGATCACACCGCAGAGCACATCTCCGGAGCCGCCTTTAGCCATAGCCGGAGATCCACTGGTATTTACAAATATCTTTCCATCTTTGCGCGCTACCACTGTCGCAGCATCTTTCAGAACACAGGTGAGACCATACTGCTCCGAAACTGTTTTTGCTGCTGCGATCAGATTCTCTTTTATTTCATCTATCGAAATTCCCGTCAATCTGGAACATTCCGCCAGATGAGGGGTTAAAATAATATTCTCTGTAAAATAGTTTTTCAGATACGGATATCTCGCTGTAAGATTGATGGCATCTGCATCAAGCACGATCGGTACATATGCATCACTGAGCACGCTCTCCACTAACAGGCGTGCATACTCGTCGGTTCCGATTCCCGGTCCCAGAACGATCGCATCTGCCCATTTCATCTGATCGATCACATACTCCCGGAATTCTTCCGGGCACTGCACTGCCCATTCCGTATCATAAGTGGAAAGGATCGCCTCCGGGATCTTATCCTGGATCATCAGACGATTCTCCTCCACCGTCATCACTTTTACCAGTCCGGCACCGGTACGGTAAGCCGCCTTTGCAGCAAAGAATGCCGCTCCGGCCATATTTTTTGCCCCGGCGATCACCAGAATCTTACCATAAGTGCCTTTGTGAGAACACGCCTGACGTTTTGGAATCAACGCCAGATCATCTCCTGTGTGTGCCAAAACGTGGTCAGCCGCCACGTCCGCTTCTTCCGGTACAAATCCGATATCTGAGACGATCACTCGGCCACTGTACTCGCGACCCGGAAACAATATATGGCCTAACTTCAGTTCCCCAAATGTCACCGTTACATCTGCATTTACCGCACATCCCATCACAGCACCGGTCTCTGAACTGATTCCGGACGGAATATCCACAGAAACAACAGCCGAACCAACCTGCTCATTCATCAATTGAATCAGAGATGCATAAGCTCCCTCCACCTGTCTTGTCAAACCAATGCCGAACAATGCATCAATGATCAAGTCACAGGTCCCCGGAATAAAATCATCCAGGGAACAAATCTGAATTTCCAGTTTTCTGGCAATCTCCAGCTGAACCACCAGTTCCTGGCTCATTCGACCGTCCATTTTTGGTAGGACAACGGTAACATGAACCCCGTGCAGATGCAGCATACGGACAACAGCAACACCATCGGCTCCGTTATTGCCCATTCCGCAAACAGCCCAGACATTTCCTTTTAAACTTCCATCGTTAGAGCGCTCTCTCAGTATCTTTTCAGCCTCCTGGGCCACAGAAAAAGCCGCCCGTTCCATCAGAACAAGAGACGGAATCCCATAATCTTCAATCGTCCGTCTGTCAATTTCTTTCATTTCCCGTCCATTTACCAGATATCTCATTACGCCTCTCCTTCCCCAACAGCAAACGCCATCACATATTCTTTCGTATCGGAAATCGACACTTCCAGTCTCCGAATCCCTTTTTCCTCTGCCACACGCCGGGCATTTCCATGCAGGATCACATAAGGTTTCCCAAGATCATCCCGCAGTACTTCCACATCGATCGGCATAAACTCACGAAATCCCGTTCCCAACACTTTGGCCACCGATTCTTTTACTGCAAATGTACCGGCCAGGACAGAAATCTTCCCGTCTGCCTGACGGCGTTCATCATCTGTGTATATACGTGACAAAAAGGCCTCTTTTTCACAGGCCTTTTTTACACGTTCTAATTCAATTAAATCACAGCCAACTCCGATCAACATCTACGCTTTTATTTGTCTCCTTTTGCATTCTTCTTCTCCCACTCATCCTGCATACTGCAGACACGGTAGGAAAGGCGCATCAGGCTATCGGAAAGATGTACATTCTCCACAACCACGTCATCCGGCACATTAAGGTCCGTATGTGCAAAGTTCCAGATTGCTTTGATACCTGCATTTACAAGACGCTCCGCAATCTCCGCTGCCTTTGATTTCGGAATTGTCAATGCCGCAATCTGAACCTCATTGTCAACAATAAACTGCTCCAGATCCTCAATGCCGCGGATCTCAATGCCGCGAACCACAAGGCCGATCAGTCTTGGGTTGATATCGAACATACCCTTGATCATAAATCCACGTTTCTCAAAGTTTGCATAATTTGCGATCGCCTGGCCCAGATTACCTGCACCGATGATAATAATATTATGCTGTCTGTCAATTCCTAAAATATGCGCAATTTCAGAATACAGATATTTTACATTATATCCATAACCCTGCTGTCCAAAACCACCAAAATTATTAAGATCCTGTCTGATCTGAGATGCCGTTACTTTCATCCGCGCACTCAGCTCGTTGGAAGAAATTCTTTCAATCCCTTCCTCCATCAGCTCGCCTAAATATCTATAATAGCGTGGTAATCTGGAAATTACCGCTTTTGAAATCTGTCTCTCTTCTGCCATACTGCTTCACACCTTCCTGTTCACAACCACTACATCTTGTTGTGCCCATCACTAAAACTGTTATTATTATAACATGTCGTATGAATTTGTCAAATATGTGACAAACATTTTATTCAAAACTTCCAAAATATTCAATTTTTCTATATCAATATGGCGAAGACATGCTATAATTGATACATAATTCTTAGAAATATGGGAGAATTGATATGATTGGTTTAGGAACGATACTCAATGTGGCCGGCATTATTGCCGGCGGTCTTTTTGGTCTTCTTTTCGGCAACCGGATGGAAAAGCGTTTCCAGGATACTCTGATGAGTGCTGCCGCTCTCTGCGTCCTGTTTCTCGGTGTCGGAGGATGTATGGAAGAAATGCTCATCCTCACTGCGGACGGTCTCACGACCGGCGGGTCTATGATGATGATCGCGTGCTTCGCAGTCGGTGCTCTCATCGGTGAGTGGATGGACATCGACCGACACATGGAAGAATTCGGAACCTGGTTAAAAAAGAAAACCAAGAGTGAAGGGGATACCTCTTTCGTTGACGGCTTTGTAAGCGCCTCTCTCACGGTATGCATCGGTGCCATGGCCGTTGTCGGCTCCATCACTGACGGAATCACAGGCGATTATTCGATTCTGGCTGCAAAGGCAATCCTCGACCTGATCATTATTATGATCATGACTGCGTCCATGGGAAAAGGCTGCATCTTCTCCGCTATCCCGGTCGGTATCTTTCAGGGAAGTATCACTTTGCTGGCTCGTCTCGTAGAACCGTTAATGACAGACCAGGCTCTCTCCAATATGTCTCTGACCGGTTCTATGCTAATCTTCTGTGTCGGCGTCAACCTGATCTGGGGCAAAAAAATAAAGGTAGCCAATCTGCTGCCTGCGATCTTCCTCGCAGTTGCGTGGACTTACCTTCCATTTTCATAATCAAATCACAAAGGGAGATGTTCCGTGATCCATATAATCACAAAACATCTCCCATATTGTTTACATTTTTTCTACCATCTCGGCAGCCTTCTCGAGGAATTCTGCATCTACATATTCCACGCAGCCGGAGTCAACTTTCTCTGCAATCTCCGGACGGATCGGAATCTGGGCCAGAACCGGAATACCGTACTCTTTTGCGACCTCTTCCACCTTGCTCTCACCGAATACAGAAATCTTCTTTCCGCAATCCGGGCACTCAAGATAGCTCATATTCTCTACAAGACCTACGATCGGAATATCCATCTTCTTTGCCATATTTACGGCTTTTGCAACGATCATAGATACCAGCTCCTGCGGAGATGTCACGATAATGATACCATCCACCGGGAGAGACTGGAAAACAGTAAGCGGTACATCGCCGGTTCCCGGAGGCATATCTACGAACATATAGTCAATATCCTTCCAGTATGTCTCACCCCAGAACTGCTTTACTGCACCTGCGATGACCGGACCACGCCAGATAACCGGATCAGTTTCATGCTCCAAAACCATATTGGCGGAGATCATCTCGATACCTGTATTGGAAACTGCCGGTACCATTAAATGTGCATCCGGTGTTACGCCTACCATTTCGTGGATACCGAAAGCCTTCGGGATAGACGGACCTGTAATATCTGCGTCCAGAATACCCACGCGGTGTCCCTTCGCACACATCTGACAAGCCATAAGGGAAGTCACCAGGGACTTACCTACGCCGCCCTTGCCGCTAACGACACCGATCACCTTTTTTACTGAGCTTCCTTCACTTAATTTTACAAGGAAACTGGATTTGTCCATTTTTCTGCTGCTGCAATCGGCACTGCAGGTACTGCAGTTATGGTTGCAATTTGTTGCTTCGCTCATTTCTTGCGTCCTCCGATTTTCTTATTCTTCTAAACCGGTTTCAATTAAATGACAGATCACCTCTAAAGCTTCGTCTTCATCTTCACCGGTACATTGTACTTCAATTTCATCACCGCGTTTGATTCCGGATGCCATCACATTCAAAACACTCTTTGCGTTGATCTCTTTATTTTTAAATAAAATAATAATTCTGGACTTAAACTTCATCGATCTCTGGCACAAAGTGCCTGCCGGACGAAGATGGAGTCCCGCGGCATTCACTACCTGTACTTTTCTGGATTTCATTAAGAGCACTCCCCTTCCCTTTAATAAAGAATTTTATAATAGTTCCTCTCCCTTGTCAAGATTTACACTGCGACGCGAAAAAACGCATCCGCAATAATCCTGTCGATAAAGGTCGTACTCTTTTGAAAGTTCCACCGAACGGCGATATCCGTTCTTCTTTTTGAAATCTGAATTCAGGAAGCTCACACCATGCTTTGCACCGGCCTCTTCACCAATTCGGTTCAGGCGTTCGGCATCTTTTAACGGACTGATGGTCAGGGTCGTTGTAAAATAGTCAAAACCGCCCTCTTTCGCCAGTCTGGCTGCCTCATAAAGTCTCAGTTCGAAACACTTCGTACATCTGGCACCGCCCTCAGGCTCCTTTTCCAGTCCATGAACCGCCTCATAAAAAGTCTCCGGTCGATAATCGCCGCATACGAGTCGACTTGGATGTTTCACGCCTTGTTTGTTGAGTTCTGCGATCAAGCGCTCCTGCTCACCAATCCGATCTTCATATTCGGATGCCGGATAAATATTGGGGTTGTAATAAAATACCGTAATAGAAAAATATTCTGCCAGATACTCCAGGCAGTAACTGCTGCACGGTGCACAACAGCTGTGAAGGAATAGAGTGGGCACCACTCCCTCCTTCTGAAATTCCAGAATCTTCTTATCCAGTTCTTTTTGATAGTTTCGCTTATTCATTTACCCTTCTCTCAAAACCAAAGGTTTTCACAACGTTAAAAAGGACAGCCGGACTTCTCGGCTGCCCTTATTCATTCCTCTTACAGGAAATCGCGAATACGCTTGCTGCGAACCGGATTTCTCAGTTTTCTCAGTGCCTTAGCTTCAATCTGACGGATACGTTCTCTTGTTACGTTGAATTCCTTTCCAACTTCTTCCAGTGTTCTCGGATGTCCGTCCTCCAGACCGAAACGCAGGACGATTACCTGACGTTCTCTTTCTTTCAGATCACCAAGCAGTGCATCGATATGCTCTCTTAACATGACAGACTCCACATTTCCTTCCGGAGTCACTGCGTTGCTGTCTGCAACGAAATCACCCAGGTTGGAATCATCTTCCTCACCGATCGGAGTCTCGAGAGAAGCAGGCTCTCTTGCAATCTGCATGATCTCCATCACCTTGTCCTCTGTCATCTCCAGAGCCTCAGCCAGCTCTGTGACAGACGGCTCATAGCCCAGTTCCAGAGTAAGCTTTCTCTGCATTTTGGACATTTTGTTGATGGTCTCGACCATATGCACCGGTACACGAATCGTTCTCGCCTGATCAGCCAGCGCTCTTGTCACGGACTGTCTGATCCACCAGGTAGCATATGTACTCAGCTTATAACCTTTTGTATAGTCAAATTTCTCTACACCTTTGATCAGTCCCAGATTACCTTCCTGAACCAGATCCAGGAAACTCATACCGCGGCCTGTATAACGTTTTGCAATACTGACCACAAGTCTTAAGTTTGCTTCGATGAGACGTTCCTTTGCGTATTCGTCTCCCTCCGCCTTTCTCTTGGCCAGTCTCGTCTCCTCTTCCGCAGAGAGAAGCGGAACTGTACCGATTTCCTTCAGATACATACGGACCGGATCTTCCGTTCCGATGCCTTCAAGAAGATCAATGGCCTCCAGGTCAATGTCTTCTTCCATCTTATCGTCTGAGAAATCGTCGTCCACATCATCCAGAAGCAGGGGATCGTCGTCCACAAGCAATGTGTCATCGATTATCGTTGGAACTACAACAATATTGTTGTTTTCCAGATAATTATAAATTTGATCCATCTGCTCCGGGTTCAGATTGTCGCCGATAAAAAAGTCATTGATCTCAGAAGCATCCAGTGCATTCTGCTTTGACTTTCCCAGTTCAACAAGTTTTTTGAGCTTTTCTACAAATACTACTTCTTTTTCCACGTATAAACGCCCTTTCAAGTGAAAGCTGTAAAATGCAGGCAGTTATAACTACCCACAATGGTTTATTATATACTATTTCTCTACATTTTTCAACATTTTTATTTCACTTTCAGCCATTTTTCATCCAAATACTTTTTAAAAGCTGCAAATGCGCTGGGAATCGGATACTGTTCCCGCAGTTGTTCTATTTCAACAAAGGTCAGGGGCGCATCTTCGGACCATTCTTTCTGTTCCATTTGGTCCACCGTCACATAATAACCGCCCATATGCCATTCAATATGGCTAAAAATATGTTTCGCATCTGAAATCTTTTCTATTGACTGTATACCGTCGATTCGTTCTCGAATCTGCAACTCGCTGAGTTTCTCGGGAATATTGGGAAATTCGTACAGCGATGCAAGAAGTCCCTCATCTTTTCGCTTTCTTATTGCTATCTTTTCCCCGCATTGCAATAATAATACAGTCTTCTCTTCAATTTTCCGCTTCTTTTTCGGAGCTTTCATCGGTATTTCCCCCGTCAGCCCTTTCATTCTGGCTTCACAGACTGAGAAAAACGGACATTTCGCACATAAAGGCTCTCCATTGGGCACACATACGACTGCACCTGTTTCGATCAACGCCTGTGTAAAGTCTCCGGCCTCTCCATCCCGAATCACCTGGGATACCAGATCTTCCATCTTTTTCTTCGTCGACTGTTTCAATATATCGTCCCGGCTTCCTGTCACCCGAGAAAGTACACGCAGCACGTTTCCATCTACTGCAGGAGCTGCTATCTCATATGCGATCGATGCGATTGCACCTGCTGTGTAACTTCCAATTCCCGGCAGCTTTAGCAATTCTTCCCTGGATGCCGGAAGTTTTCCATCATATTCTTCCACGATCATCTGAGCAGCCTTTTTCAGATTTCGCGCCCGACTGTAATATCCAAGTCCCTCCCAACATTTCATCAGCAGTTCATCCGGTGCCTCTGCCAAAGACTGAACCGTTGGGAAATATTCCATAAATCGAAAATAGTACGGCTTTACTGCCTCCACTCTCGTCTGCTGAAGCATGATCTCGGAAATCCAGATCCTGTATGCATTTTTATCGGCCCGCCACGGCAGATCACGCTTGTTGCTGCGATACCAGGAAAGCAGCGGACCATAAGCGAAAGCAAGACGCTCCTTGTCCGAGAGTTCTTTTCCCTCGGCAAAAAGCGTCTGAAGTCCCGCATAAGGGGACGGTCTATACATATCCATAAACACCTCGAACGGAAACCTCGCCGGAAATCACTTCCACTTCTTTTCCGTCTTCTCTTTCTACCAGAAGTCCGCCTGTCCGACTGATTCCTCTGGCAATACCTCTAAAATCACCTTCCGGTGCCAATACACAGACCTCCTGGTCAAGATTCACCAGTTTTTCATTATACAGTTCCAAAAGACCGGTCATGTCCTCGGTCTTAACGAACATCTCATAATATTCTTCCAATGCATCCATAATCGCCGCAATGATCTTGCACCGGTCAAATTCTTTCCCCGTCTCCAGAAAAATTGATGTGGCAGAAGAAGTCAATTCTTCGGGAAATCCCTTCTGGCTCACATTGATCCCGATTCCCACGATCACATATTTGATCTCCAGTTGTTCCGTAGCCATCTCCGTGAGAATACCGCAGATTTTCTTTTTATTAAGGACCAGATCGTTGGGCCATTTGATCAGACTCTGCTCTCCCGTCACCTCTCGAACTCCCCGCTCTGCGGCCAGTGCCATCACAAGAGTCAGCATGGAGGCCGATACAGTCTGAATCTCCGGGCGAAGCAGCACACTCATCCAGATTCCTTCCCCCGCAGGAGAAACCCAGCTGCGTCCACGACGGCCTTTGCCGCCTTCCTGCATATCCGCGACTACCAATGTTCCATGTGGGGCACCATTTTCCGCACAAATACGTGCCTGTGTGTTGGTCGAATCTGTCACATCAAAGTATACGACTTGTTTTCCGACCCATTTCGTATGAATCGCCTGTTCAATTCGTTCCTTCATCCTTACCTCCACCAGAGGCTGACTGCGCTAACGACAGCCAGAACTACCAAAATGCCTCCAAAACACATTTGCAGGAATGCAGCAGCCTTTTTCTTTTGGTCTCTTTTGCTTCTCAGCATGTGGTATTTGCCTGTTGCCAGATTTAAAATCGCAGCCAGGAAAAAGATGATCGGAAACAGGAATCGATAATCATCCGGATTCACAAAGGAAATTGCCGCCATGATCACCACGGCAATCCCGATCACCACATGCATGACATCCAGAGCCACGGACTCTCCGCGGACCCTGCGTCTTCTCTCATTTACAGCCATTTATTATTCTCTCCTAATATTCGTTGAACACGTCCCATAATATCATCTGCAGTATAAACCGCAAACACTTCCATGTCCATCTTTTTTGCACAAACTTCCAGGATTGCTCCGTACAGATCCCTGTAATCCCAGTCAGACGAAAGTTTCATCCGTTTTGCCAGATACGGAAAAATCCTTTCTGTATAAGCCCGGTAACCGGAGATCGTATCCAGAGAATCCTCTTTCAAATATGGAGTCAGGTAAGACTTAAATACGACCATTTCAGACATCAGCTTATCAAAATAGTATGCCTCTGAATATGGCATATCCAGGTAATACTTTCGTCCCTCCAGACCATAGATCATACGAAGGCCATCATAATATCCCAGTTTCATATTTCGCTTTGTCCGTTCACAGTCAAACTCCAGAATTCCACCCAGATTCTTTCTGGGCGCCACTCGATATAATTTCACATCCTTGGGAAGCTCAAATAGTTTTTCCCGATCCACACCGATGCCAAAGATCCGTACCACAATAATATCTTTATATCCCCGGTCGGCCAGCACATTGATCGGCACATTGTTGACGCTTCCTCCATCCATATAAGTTTTTCCGTCAATCTTTTCATTGCGGAATCCCGGAAAATAGGAACTGGCAAGAAGCACATCTCCGATCATCCCTTGCGGAACCTTTTTTACATCAAAATTCACTTCTTTGCGATCTGTGACACAGAAGGACGTGGCAAAAAAATCACGCGGCGATCTGCGAACCCGCTCTTCGTCTGCCATTTCCCGGATCAGTACCTTTAGCGGAGTGATGTCCAGACCTCGCCCGGAAACGATCTTTTTCATTTCTGCCGCCACATCTGAAAAATCCAGGGAACGAGTCCCCAGATTTTTCAAACCTGCAATCAGTTTTTCATCGATGTTTAATACACGGGAATAGGACATGGACTCCCATATCCGCTCCGCACCTTCCAGATCATCCATACAGATCATCACACCGTTCAGTGCACCTACGGAGGTTCCGGATATACCTCTGATCTTCACACCTGCTTCCTTCAGGGCTCGCCAAACACCTACCTGGTAGGCACCTCTGGCACCGCCGCCTTCCAGTACGATCCCGTATTCTTTATCTAAATTAATTACCGGATTCATCTTTCGCTGCAATCTCTGTCACACTCTTTACAAGACCCGCCATACCCTGAATCTCAGACGGGATAATGATCTTCGTTGCCTTTCCATCTGCGGCTTTCGCAAACGCTTCCAGGCTCTTAATTCTGAGAACTG
>JAFSFU010000220.1 GCA_017435025.1 Lachnospiraceae bacterium
GTCGGCAAGATTCCGTTTGGTCAGGTGATCACAGCATTTTCCGGACTTCGTGCCCATGAAGACGGAGGAGAATTTATTCTCGGAGAGCCGGCAGATGCACCGGGATTTTTCGATGCGGCCGGGATTGAATCACCGGGTCTGACCTCTGCACCGGCGATCGGGCAGTATCTGGCAGATCTGACAGCTGAAAAAGGAAGATTGATAAGGAAGAAAACATGGAAAGCAGAGCGAAGCGGAATACGGAAGGTTTCAGAACTTTCCGATGAAGCACGTGCTCTGCTGATAAACGAACATCCGGAATATGGCGTGATCGTCTGCCGCTGTGAGAACATCAGCGAAGGCGAGATGATCGAGGCAATACGCCGGCCAATCGGTGCGAGGTCTCTAGATGGACTGAAACGACGTGTCCGTCAGGGAGCGGGACGTTGTCAGGCGGGATTTTGTATGCCGCGGGCAGTGGAGATCCTTGCGAGAGAATTGGAAGTTCCGGAAGAAGAAATCTGTAAAAATAACCGGGAATCTCAGGTGATTTCCGGCAGATAACAGGGGGAAACTTTATCATGAACAAGAAAGTATTATTGCAGGAAACCGAGCTGTTCGTTTTAGATATGGACGGAACATTTTATCTGGACAATGAAATTATTGATGGTGCACTTGACTTTTTAGAGCAGGTGAAGAATCATGGAAAACGTTTCGTGTTTTTCACAAACAACTCTTCCAAATCTCCGAATACATATATTGAAAAACTGGCCAAAATGAATTGCCATATCGGCCGTGACCAGATTTTAACATCCGGAGATGTTATGATTCATTATCTCAAAGAAAACCATCCGGGAAAATCGGTATATCTGGTTGGCACTCCGGACCTTGAGGAGAACTTCAGAGAAAACGGAATCCTTCTGACAGAAGGACAGCCGGATGTGGTGGTCATTGGTTTTGACCTGACACTTACCTACGAAAAACTGATGCGCGCATGCCTCTATATCAGAAATGGTGCAGAGTTCCTGGCAACACACCTGGATATCAACTGCCCGACCCACGATGGTTTTATTCCGGATTGTGGCTCCATGTGTGCGGCAATCGCACTTTCAACAGGCAAGCAGCCGAAGTACATGGGCAAGCCATTCAAAGAGACTGTAGACTACGTTCTTGCGAAGACCGGCGCAGAACTGGAGAAAGTAACATTCGTCGGTGACCGTCTTTACACAGATGTAAAGACCGGTATTGCAAACGGCGCACATGGTGTGCTGGTGCTCAGTGGTGAGGTGAAGTTTGAGGACGTTGCGGTATCCGATGTGGTGCCGGATGCAATCTTCAATGGTCTGAAAGATATGGCTGAGGTACTGAAGACCTTATAATAAGTAATACAATTAAGAAAGAGGATTGTCATGAAGTACAAGACGAGATTTATGGCGTTTTTTGCATGTATGATCATTTTTAATCTGGCTGCAAACTTCGCCCATCCGGTAACTCCGACCATCATTCAGGACTTAAATCTTCACGACTATATGTTCGGCGTTGCGCTGGCCGTGATGATGATGACCAACTTTTTGATGTCACCGTTCTGGGGAAAGATTAATAACTATGTTTCATCCAGATTTTCGCTGCTGATCTGCTGCTGCGGTTATGGGATCGCCCAGGTGTGGTTCGCATTTGCGACAACGGAGTTTATGATCATCTGTGCCCGCATGTTTGCCGGTCTGTTCACA
>JAFSFU010000221.1 GCA_017435025.1 Lachnospiraceae bacterium
ACCACCCTTGATTCTCGTTTTTTCAAGTTCTATAGTATCCATTGATATAAAAATCTCATATAGATACTCCCAGCGCGTTTTGAGTTTTATTGTAATATTTTGATTGAGTAAGATTAAAAGTGTCTATTAGAAAATCCCATATTCTGAAAATGATAGGCCAGACGACGGAGCTTCCAAAGATTTTCGCCTGTACAAAGATCGCAAACGCATTTATCGCAATTGTCGTACAGGCGGATAAACTCGCATGGAAGCGAAGGTAGTCAGCCGTATTTACAGAATATGGGATTTTCTATAGATGGCTTTATATTTACTCAACAAAATATCAATTTCCCCCACTCATATCCGGGAACTCCACACGGATACAAGTGCCTTTTCCCACTTCACTCTCCAAAGAAAGTTTTGCATTATGCTGGGAAACGATATGTTTGACGATCGCCAGGCCAAGACCGGTTCCGCCAACTTCCTTTGAACGGCTTTTATCCACGCGATAGAAGCGCTCAAATACACGTTCCTGGTTTTCCTTTGAGATTCCGATTCCGGTGTCCTTCACCTGCAAAAAGGTGTATCCATTGTCCTGATCCACAGTGACAGCCACCAGACCTCCGCGGTTATTATAGCGGATCGCGTTATCACAGAGATTGTAGATCAATTCTTCCATTAGCTGTCGGTCGGCGTATACCATCGTCTTTCGACCGCAGAGATGAAGTGTTATATTCTGCTTCTGCGCATTCATCTGCAGCATATTCACACAATCTTCCGCCAACGCATACAGATCCAGTTTCACGTACTCCATATGTTTTTTTCCACCGTCCAACTGGGACAGCTGAATAATATCGTTGATCAGATTCAGAAGACGGGATGCCCCCTTGTGGATCTCCCCTGCAAAACGGGACGCAGTCTCTTTGTCTGCCATTCCATGCTCGATCAGTTCTGCATATCCGGAGATTGCTGTGAGCGGCGTCTTTAATTCGTGTGATACATTGGCCGTAAATTCCTGACGCACTTTCACACTATTCAAAATATCCTCATGCTGCTGGCGAATCTTATTCATAAACGGCGTAAGTTCCTTATAAGGAACCTCTACTCCCGGTTCTGACA
The DNA here is from genome assembly GCA_017435025.1 of Lachnospiraceae bacterium. The sequence goes on from JAFSFU010000221.1 coordinate 1,099, forward strand.
GATTCTCTGCCATCTTCTCAATCGGCTCCACCAAACTTCTTGTAAAGAAATGTGATAAGCAAAAACAGATTACAAACAAGATGAGTGTCGTCCCGATGACCGAAGGAAGCAGATTCTGCAGCACCGCAAAAAAGCTGTCTGCCTGACGGGAAATTCGAAGAACCGTTCCATTATCCAGACGCACTGCATAATAAAACAGATTCTTATCCAGTGTCTCCGACAAACGGGAACCTTCACCCTCTCCATGTTTCAAGGCCTGTTGGATTTCCGGACGATCCATATGGTTTTCCATAGTAGTCCGGTCGGCATCGCTGTCAAATATTACCGTTCCGTCTGCCTCAACGATCGTGATTCGCAGACTTTCTGCGCTCATATCATAAGCATCCGGATGGATGGATTCCACATTCTCGAAAACATGCAGATTTTTAAACAGGACCGCATCCTCTCGCAGATCACGAATGACCTGTTCCTGAAACAAATTATAAAATACAATTAAAGCAAACAACAGCGTCAGCACAATTGCCAACGCTGAAGTTGCCAGAAGTTCCAAACGAATCTTCCGTTTCATACACGTATCCTCTATTCGATCATATAGCCTACATTTCGCACCGTGCGGATCATGGCACCTGCTTCACCCAGTTTTTGGCGAAGCGTCCGGATATGCATATCCAGTGTCCGGGACTCACCCTCAAAATCAATGCCCCATACCCGTTCCAAAATGATCTCACGGGTAACTACCACACCTGCATTATGGAGAAGCAGCTTCAAAAGCTCATACTCCTTAAAAGTAAGAGTGCACGGCTTCTCTTTTACATAGACCATATGCTTCTCGTCATCCAGGAAAATATCTCCCACGTTAAGAAATTTGTCATCGTCCATCGTGCGGCGAAGAACCGCCTTCACTCTGGCGATCAATTCCATGACACCAAAAGGCTTGGTGAGATAATCATCTGCGCCCACATCCAGACCTTTCACTTTATCAATTTCCGTGGTCTTTGCCGTCACCATAATGATCGGCAGTTTTTTCGTGTCTGCCCGTCTTCTCAGTTTCCCGACAATCTCAAGACCGTCTTCATCGGGCAGCATAATATCAAGGAGGACCAGATCCGGCAGTTTTTCATCCAGTTTCTTATAAAAATCCCTGGCACATCCAAAACCGTCTACCTGATAACCACTGTTTTTCAATGCAAACATCTCGATTTCCAGAATATTCTTATCATCTTCCACTGCATAGATCAGTGCCATAACCGTTCCCTCCCATTTATTTCACATGCAGATTGCTCACATGCAAGCTCCGCTTATTCTGCCTTTGCCGCTCTCAGAGCATACTTTCTGCGGTAAGTTTCAACAAGACCGGAGAATACCGGATCGTCTTCCTTCTTCAGATTCTCCAGATAACCATGTGCATCAAATCCATCTCTGTCAATCTCAATTACGCTGATCGCAATATTGGAACAGTGGTCAGATACACGCTCCAGGTTTGTGGAGATATCGGAGAGAACGAAGCCCTGCTCGATGGTACAGATACCCTTCTGAAGACGTTTGATGTGGTTCGCCTTCACCAGAGTATTGATGTCATCGATAACTTCCTCGAGCGGTTCTACAAAGGACGCTTTCTGTACATTATTCTTCTCAAATGCGCCTACGGAAAGATCTAAGATCTCACGAACGGCTTCCACAAAAATATTCAGTTCTTCCTTTGCCTCTGCGGAGAATACCATGTTCTTCTCATGCATTTCTTCAGCAGCGTCCATGATATTCATACTGTGGTCGGAAATACGCTCGAAATCACCGATACAATGCAGGAGCAGAGATACCGTATGATTGTCATATTTAGACAGGTGCTGGCTTCCAAGTTTTACCATATAGGAACCAAGTTCGTCCTCATAACGGTCAACCAGATCTTCCAGATCTCTAACCTTCTTCACCTTTGCCTCATCGAAATTATATAACAGTTCGATGGATGTGAGCAAGCCCTCTTTTGCCAGTTTCGCCATATCAACTGCTGTCAGCTTACACTGCTCTACTGCGTAACCAGGTGTATCCAGGAAACGCGGGTCCAGAAGACGGAACGCCTTTTCTTCCACAGTCTGAACTTTTGCAACCTCATCATCTTTTACAGTCATGCAGGCAAGCTTCACAAGGCCATTGGAGAACGGCAGTAAGATCAGAGTTGCAAATACGTTAAAGATCGTATGGATGATCGCAATGTTAAACGCAGTTGCCGGTCCCTCCATAAATCCAAAGTGAACCACAGAATTCACTGCATAGAATGCAATCATGAAAATTACAGTACCGATTACGTTGAAGTACAGGTGAACCAGAGCTGTACGTCTCGCATTCTTGCTTGCGCCTACAGAAGAAATCATCGCAGTTACACAGGTACCAATGTTCTGACCCATGATGATCGGAAGTGCACTTCCGAATGTGATGGCACCGGTTGCAGATAACGCCTGTAAAATACCGACAGATGCAGAAGAACTCTGGATCACAGCTGTCAGAACCGCACCGGCGATCAGACCGAGAATCGGATTGGAGAACATGGTGAACAGGCTTGTGAACTCCGGCACATTTGCCAGCGGTTTTACAGCTGCACTCATAGTATCCATACCGGTCATTAAGATTGTAAATCCAAGCAAGATAGAACCGATATCTTTCTTCTTCTCATCTTTCAAGAACATGATAAAGATGATACCGACCACAGCCAGGATCGGAGCAAAAGAAGATGGTTTTAACATCTTGATCAGGAAACTGCCGCCTTCCAGTCCGGTTAAGCTTAACAGCCAGGAAGTGATAGTTGTACCGATATTGGCACCCATGATAATACCAACTGCCTGCTGCAGTTTCATAATTCCGGAGTTTACGAAACCTACAACCATAACCGTAGTCGCAGAAGAAGACTGGATCAACGCTGTAACGATACAGCCCAGACCAACCGCCTTAAGCGGACTGGAAGTAAGTTTTTCGAGAAGTCTCTCAAGACGGCCACCGGATAATTTCTCCAGGCCATCACCCATGGTCTCCATTCCGTAAAGGAACAGCGCCAGGCCGCCAATCATACTAAGTACGCCAAAAATGTCCATAACATCCTCCATAATTTTTTAATTTTGTTTGTACCGTATTTCTCATTTTTCCCATTTTACTTTTGTAGAATAACATATTTATGTAAAATATTCCCCCAGTCAAATGTAAAATCTATGTAAAATTTCGTTTCATCCGCGCTCGTGCGAGATATCTGCGGACATGACAACTGCCCGGCAATTTCTTCCGGGCAGTAAAATTTCAATTCATTTTCTATTCCAACAATCGTTCCACATCGAGGAGTCCCCATCCCTGCTGGTTTCTGGGAAGTCTAAGATCACGGCAGCTCTTCATCAGTTTCAGTTTCACATCCAGATTGGTCATCCTCGGATATTTTTCTAACAGCAGAGCCACGGCACCGGATACCACCGGTGTGCTCATGGAAGTTCCGCTCTTGATCGAATATCGGTCTCCGTGTCCGCAGCTGACTACCCGACTGCCCGGTGCCACCACATCCGGCTTGCAGATACATGCTTCCGTCGGCCCCCGTCCGGAATAATTCACCATGCGGTTCCCTCCGACCATTACCTCCGTTTGGTCATCGGAACACCCTACTGTGATCACCTTCCTACTGATTCCCGGTGTGGAAATGCTCATACGGTTCGGTCCATTATTTCCGGCAGCCACAACGACCACCAGTCCTGCGTCCCACGCCGCGTTGACCCCACGCACCAGAGCAGACGTTTCACTTAGGCGCTTCTTCCCACGGGATCCCACCGAAATATTCATGATCCGAATTCCGAGACGTTCTTTCTGCTCCAATACCCATTTGATTCCTGCCAATACATCGGAAGCATAACCGTTCCCGCGCCGATCCAGCACTTTTACTGCCACCAGATTGCATCCAGGTGCCATGCCCTGATATCGGCCGTCGGAAACACATCCGCTGCCGCCGATGATCCCACAGATATGACTGCCATGACCGCAGTCATCGTACGGCGTTCTCCGACCGCCGATCATGTCCGCAAATCCAATGATCCGATCATCAAAATCCTTGTGCGGACAAATTCCTGTATCTAAAACGGCCACGCCGACACCTTTGCCGGTCAGGCCGGTTGCATACGCATCTTTCCAGTGAATCGCTTGTTTTACACGGTTCACACAAGTCTCCTTCATATTCTTTTATAAATAAGATATTCCGGGAATTGTATTCTGCGATTGACGCGAATCTCGCGAAATATGTTCGGTTGCAATTCGCTGCCAGCTGGAAAGAGAATTTCCATATACCAGAAAATTGTTGCCAATATACCCAAATCTTTGTTTTGAGTACATATCGCACATATTATTTCATATATCGACTCAAAGTACTGATTTTTAGCAGCAATCTACGTTTTTCAAGCAAAATGGGTATAATATCACGTAGTTTTTTGTCATATATACCTTAGGCGTTTTCAACAGACCATTTATGCTGCCTTTAACATAATCAAAACAGCTACGGTCAAAAACACAATCACAATGATAGGTGTAAGAATCACACTGCGCACAACAATTTTATTAAACTGTTTCCGTTCTCCATCGCTTCCCTGAAATCTTTTTCGATGAGAAAGTATGTTATAAATTCCTACAGGGACCATCAATAGTCCAACGGCCAACGGCTTGGAAATATATTCTCCTGCCTGAAAACTAAGGAAGGCAAAATATACTACACATACCCAAAAGACTATGCGTATGATTCGCATTACAATATATACATTTTTATCTTTTGTTGTCTTTTCATTAAAGTTTTCTTTCATCTCGCCTTCCTCCTTTTCGTCAGATTAAATTTCATGACTTCCAAATTCTGATTCCGCATCCAAGCCCAAGACCTATCAATCCACCGGTACAAGGAAGCAATGTATAAAAAAGATAAAATACGGTTGCCTCTAAATTAAAATGCTCTGTGAACAGTTGAAACATCTTTGTCGCAAAAGTGTGGTTTACCATAAGCATTAACAGCGCCGTTTCAACAATGGTAAATACAATAATATAATTCCAAATCGGCAGTCTTTCTTTTTTCAAACCACAAAAAACTACGGTATTGTAAACTGCCGGAAGCAAAGCTGCAAGAACAAATGGAACTATAACATTCATCGATGAAACAAATCCTATTACTACTAAAACAGATAATATAATGTCAATAAATAAAACCATGACTGGCTTTAATATCATTTGATAACGATTGTTTTTCACCGAATCACCTCCATTTCCCATTCTTTCAGTTCCTATTCCATATCCTTGCTATCGCCTCCTATGCTCCGGGAATATATGCCAGATATTCATATGTTTCACTATCAATAATCTTGAAATTGGCATTATGGCTGCCCGGATCTCCAATCGTCACCAGCCAATCCATCTCGTCAATTCGCGTCTCTTTATCCTGCCCGTATTGAACCGGCACTCTTTCCAATCGCTCAATTGCAACTGTTGGGTAATCTCTAAGAATTTCTATACTATTGACATGATCAATGGCAACGCATATCACTCGTTTTTCCTCATCAGAATATCCCCCAAAATCCATTATCTTTTCCTTCAATGCCTCACGATACGGTAATACGTCTTTATATTCCTCTAGCAGTCCCAATACCGTTTTTCGAAATTTATTGGGAAGTCTGTAAAAAGGACCGCCTGTTGCTCGCAATTCCAAATCGATATATCCCTGATTCACATCTTGATATGTTCCAACACACACGCCATTGCTGAACCTGACCCATATATCGCACAGCCCCTCTATATAGCTTTCTTTAGGTACGCTGTTATATTTTCGAGTATTTCTTATGTAAGACACCAGTTCATTTACGATCCTTGAATCATCTATAATAGAAGTCGGAGGAACCGCACAACCATCGAAATAGACTTCCACATATTCAATATTTTCCCATTCCACGGCCCCATCATTGATATACGGAATCGAAAATATTCTGTTCGATAAATGACCTGCTGCCATCATCAAGATAACGCCGAGCAGAATGATGGTTATTGCTTTTTTGCGGTTTGGCATGTCCTCTCACCTCTTTCTTCTCAATTATTTGTTATTTTTATTATACCACACGCTCCTCTCACAGAACTTTAACGCCCCCTTACATTTTCTGAACAATCTTAAGAAATTCTTCATAATTCATTCAAAGAATATACAATCATTTTCCCGAAGAACATGGTATACTTTAACCATAAAAGAAATGCACGATACAAATGAATCCTTTATCCTTAAACCTTTTTGAAATCGAAATCCTAAATGATAAATCCCTGTAGTTTCTGCAGGGCTTTTTCATGCCATATATGAAAAATAAAAAAGCCAAGTCGCAAAAATGCTGCTTGGCTTTTTATTCTGATTTTTTATAAGTTTCTTAATCCACCACTACCACACGCATACCGTTGGTATCAGTTGCTTTCACGTTCTTTCTGGAATGTCCCTGCACACCTGCAGTTACAACTACCAGATCTCCCTCTTCCACCACATTCTTCTCTTTTAACATGTCGATGGAGTTCATGATCTTGTTGTCGATAATCTCAGACCACTGGCCAAGATACGGGGTTACGCCCCAGTACAGCTGCATTCTGCGAACGGCTTCGATATTATCGGACACGCAGATCAGTCTTGTGGACGGATGCCACTTGGAGAGCATGCGAGCTGTGTAACCGGACAGAGTCGGTGCAAGGATCGCCTTCGCCTCCAGGTCTCTCGCAGTTGCCACGGAAGAATAGCAAACCGCGTTGGAGATGCTGTAACGATTATTGTCTGATACCTTTCTGCGCTTATAGAAGGTATCGTCCAGATGAGACTCAGTCTCCTCAACAATATGCACCATCATCTTCAGTGCTTCCACCGGATATTTACCGTTGGCAGTCTCACCGGATAACATCACAACGTCCGTACCATCGTATACCGCATTGGCAACGTCTGTCACCTCCGCACGGGTCGGTCTCGGGTTTCTCATCATAGAATCCAGCATCTGGGTCGCCGTGATTACGATCTTACATCCTTCACTGCACTTCTCGATCATCTTCTTCTGTAAAAACGGCAGTTTCTCCGGAGAGATCTCTACGCCCAGATCGCCGCGGGCAACCATGATACCGTCGCTGGCCTTCATGATCGCATCCATATTATCCAGGCCCTCTTCATTTTCAATCTTTGCAATGATGCCCATCTCAGAACCGCCGGCCTTCAGCATCTCACGGATCTCGCAGATCGCATCCGCAGAGCGGATAAAAGAAGCAGCGATATAATCAAATCCCATACGGATACCAAAACGGATATCTTCCTTATCTTTATCGGTCAGAGCCGGCAGTTTGATCTTCACACCAGGTACATTCACACCTTTTCTTTCGCCCAATTCACCGCCGTTCAATACTTCACAGTAAATCTTCGGACCTTCGACCTTCTTCACTTTCAGCTCGATCAGACCGTCATCGATCAAAATGCGGTTGCCTTCCTTCACATCCTCATTGAGACCGTCATAATTGATCTGAACCATGTTCTCATCGCCCACGATCGTTTCGGTTGTAAGAACAAACTCCTGACCGGTAGTCAGTGTCACTTTCTTGCCGTCCTTCAATGTGCAGGTGCGGATTTCCGGTCCCTTTGTATCCAGGAGTGCAGCCACCGGGATTCCGGTCTCCTCAGACAGTTCACGGAGCTGAAGCAGGCGCTTTTTATGCTCTTCATGGCTTCCATGGGAAAAATTGAAACGGGCAACATCCATGCCGTTCAAGATCAACTGCTTCATAACCTCGCGGTCATCACTAGTCGGTCCGATGGTACAAATAATCTTCGTCTTCTTCATACTGCCTCCTATGGTTTAATTTTTGTAATGTGCTGATGTGTATATAAATGATCCTGACAATACTCATAATCACCTTCGCACTTGGAACAATAGCGGAAAGTCAGGTTTGGATCATCTTTTTCCGTTCTGCCGCAAACGGCACAGCGATGACGGCTTCCTGTTTTTACTTCCTTTGCCACTTGATTCATCTGCGCTTTGAACTGCTGTTTGCGTCGGATCTCCTTCGGATTATATCTGGATCCTCTGCTCATAAGGAAATAAAGAATAAAGTTCAGCAGGGACATCACAACCGTAATCTTGGTCGGCATGTTGCCAAAAATAAAACTGTATACGAAAAATGCCGCATCAAAAACTCCCAGCCATTTTGCCTTGATCGGGATCACGAAGAACAACAGGAACTGGTGATCCGGGAACGTAGCTGCATAGGCAAGGAACAGGGACAGGTTCAGGTATTCTGCTGTCAGCGGAACAGAAATACCGAATGCCAGATACAGGATGATCGAAGCCAGTACATGGCCGAGGATACCCATAAAAATATACAGATTAAAGCGGAAAGAACCCCACACATATTCCAGTGTTCTTCCCAGATTATAGTAGCAGTAAATGATCAGCAGATTCAGAAACATATTTCCGGACATCGGCCACATCAGGAAGGTAAATACACGCCAGATCTGTCCATGCAGGATTTTTCCCGCATCCAGCATCAGATAATTCAGATATACTTCCGGCATAAACTGATACACGAAAATACCGATGGCATACAGGATCACGATATAATACATCAGGTTCGGAATCGCATATCTGCCCAGCTTGCGTTCCAATTTACTCAATATACTCATTCTTGACAGTCCTTTCTTTTTTACACACAGGATGCCGAAAATTTTAAGTACGGACTCTCCCATTTTCTATAAATGCTATTATAATTCCCCCATAAGTTGTTTGTCAAACCATTTGGACGACATTTCCCATCCGTTCATTTTTTAATAATCTTAACAAAATCTTAACACTATTTGTGACGTAACTGAGCATGATGTCAATTGAGATTCAAAATAATTTGTGATATACTGATATGGTAGCCTGTCCACAGTATTGTAAACTCCTATATGTGGTTTTAAATACTATGTGGACTGTCGTAAAATTAACCGGCCAATTCCCCAGACAGCCGGTTCCTACTATTTGGATCAAGCACCGCATATTATATGGTGTCACCCCACAAAGGAGGTTAGGGGGACATAGCCCCGCTCATATGAAATCGAACTACAGACTTGGAATCGATATTGGTTCCACAACCGTAAAAATTGCAGTCATCGACGACAACAACAACATTCTGTTTGCTGATTACGAACGCCATTATGCAAATATTCAGGAGACTCTGGCTTCTTTATTAAAGAAATGCCGTGAACGTCTCGGTTCCCTTTCTGTTCGTCCCAGCATCACAGGTTCCGGCGGACTCACACTGTCCGGACACTTACATATCCCGTTTGTTCAGGAAGTTGTAGCTGTAGCTACTTCTCTCCAGGACTATGCACCGCAGACAGATGTTGCTATCGAGCTTGGCGGCGAAGACGCAAAGATCATTTACTTCACAGGCGGCATCGACCAGCGAATGAACGGTATCTGCGCAGGCGGAACCGGTTCCTTCATCGATCAGATGGCCTCCTTATTACAGACCGATGCAACCGGTCTCAACGAATATGCAAAAAATTATAAGGCGATCTACCCAATCGCCGCTCGCTGCGGTGTTTTCGCAAAATCTGATATTCAGCCCCTGATCAACGAAGGAGCAACCCGCGAAGATTTATCCGCTTCTATCTTCCAGGCAGTGGTAAACCAAACGATCAGTGGTCTCGCCTGCGGAAAACCGATCCGCGGCAATGTCGCTTTTCTCGGCGGTCCGCTCCACTTCCTGTCAGAACTGAAAGAGGCGTTTATCCGTACCCTGAATCTGTCCGAAGAACAGATCATTGCTCCGGATCATTCCCATCTGTTTGCAGCCGTTGGCGCTGCTATGGTTTCCAAGGAAGAACCGGTTCTTTCCATTGATAAGATGATCGAAGACCTCTCCAGCGGAATTAAGATGGAATTCGAAGTAAAGCGCATGGACCCGCTGTTTAAAGATGAAGACGATTATCGTCAGTTCACCGAGCGCCATAATCAGTTCAAAGTGAAACGCGGTGATCTGTCCAACTACAAAGGCAATTGTTTCCTTGGAATCGACGCCGGTTCCACCACAACAAAGATTGCACTGGTAGGTGAGGATGGCTCCCTTCTTTACAACTTTTACCGCAACAACAACGGAAGCCCACTGGCAACGGCTATTTCTTCTATCAAAGAGATCAAATCCCTGCTGCCGGATACTGCTAAGATCGCATACTCCTGTTCCACCGGCTACGGCGAAGCGCTGCTGAAAGCTGCTTTCCTGTTAGACGAAGGAGAAGTGGAGACGATCTCTCATTACTATGCTGCTGCATTCTTCAATCCGGATGTGGACTGCATTCTGGATATCGGCGGTCAGGATATGAAATGCATCCGTATCAAAGACGGTACCGTTGACAGCGTGCAGTTAAATGAGGCATGTTCCTCCGGATGCGGCTCCTTTATTGAGACCTTCGCAAAATCCCTGAACTACAGCGTGCAGGACTTCGCGAAAGAAGCACTGTTTGCCCAGAACCCGATCGATCTGGGTACCAGATGCACCGTATTTATGAATTCCAACGTAAAACAGGCACAGAAAGAGGGTGCGACCGTATCCGATATTTCTGCCGGTCTTGCGTATTCCGTAATTAAAAATGCATTATTTAAGGTAATCAAGATCACAACTGCATCCGACCTCGGCAAGAACGTGGTCGTTCAGGGCGGTACCTTCTACAACGACGCCGTTCTCCGAAGTTTTGAAAAGATTGCCGGCTGTGACGCGATCCGCCCGGATATCGCAGGTATCATGGGTGCCTTCGGTGCGGCTCTGATCGCCCGCGAGCGTTACAACATGCACCCACAGGAGACAACGATGCTCTCCCTGGATAAAATCATCAACCTGACCTACACGACTACCATGAGCCGCTGCCGCGGCTGTGTCAACCAGTGTGTACTCACGATCAACCGTTTCGAAGGCGGACGCCAGTACATCTCCGGCAACCGCTGCGAACGTGGTCTCGGTGTAGAAAAGGCAAAACGCGACATTCCGAACCTTTACAATTATAAATATCACCGTCTGTTTGATTACGAGCCGTTGGATCGTGATAAAGCAGCAAGAGGCACCGTTGGTATCCCGCGTGTTCTGAACATGTATGAAAACTTCCCATATTGGGCTGTCTTCTTCCGCGAACTGGGATTCCGCGTGGTCCTTTCCCCGCAGTCCAGCCGCCAGATCTACGAACTTGGCATTGAAACAATTCCAAGCGAGTCCGAATGCTATCCGGCAAAACTGGCCCATGGACATATTTCCTGGCTTGTAAAACAGGACGTTCCTTTTATCTTCTATCCATGCATTCCGTACGAAAGAAAAGAAGTGGATGGCGCAGGAAACCATTACAACTGCCCGATGGTAACTTCTTATGCGGAAAACATCAAAAACAATATGGAGGAGCTGAAGGAAAAGAACATTCACTTCATGAATCCGTTCATGGCCTTCACCAGCGAAGAAATCCTTGCAAAACAGCTGGCAAAAGAATTCAAAAAAGAACTGGGAATTCCGGAGTCTGAGACTCTGGCTGCCTGCAAGAAAGCGTGGGCTGAACTGGAACAGGCAAGAATGGATGTGGAAAAGAAAGGTGAAGAAGTTCTTGCCTATCTGAAGGAAACCGGACGCAAGGGTATTGTCCTTGCCGGCAGACCGTACCACATCGACCCGGAGATCAACCATGGTATCCCGGATCTGATCACATCCTACGGATTTGCAGTTCTGACAGAAGATGCCGTATCGCATCTGGCACCGGTCGATCGTCCAACGATCGTGACCGACCAGTGGATGTACCACTCCCGTCTCTACGCGGCAGCAAGCTTCGTAAAGACACAGGAGAACCTGGATCTGATCCAGTTAAACTCCTTCGGCTGCGGCCTGGATGCCGTAACGACCGACCAGGTCAGCGATATCCTTACCAACTCCGGCAAGATCTACACGGTACTGAAGATCGACGAAGTAAATAATCTCGGTGCTGCAAGAATCCGTGTCCGTTCCCTTATCTCCGCTCTTCGCGTGAGAGATGAGCGACGCTACACAAGAAAGATTGTTTCCAGCTCCTACAACCGTGTGGTATTCACAGAAGCAATGCGTGAGAGTTATACGATTCTCTGTCCGCAGATGTCCCCGATCCATTTTGATCTTCTGGAACCTGCGGTGCGCAATTTCGGTTATAACCTGGAAGTTCTTCAGAACGATGACAAGACAGCCGTTGATACCGGATTAAAATATGTAAACAACGACGCTTGTTATCCATCCCTGATCGTAATCGGTCAGGTCATGGATGCGCTGCTGTCCGGAAAATATGATCTGGAACATACCGCGGTCATCATGACACAGACCGGCGGCGGATGTCGTGCATCCAACTACATCGGTTTTATCCGCCGTGCGCTGGACAAAGCGGGAATCCCGCAGATTCCGGTCATTTCCCTCAATGCCAACGGCATGGAGACGAACCCCGGATTCCGTATGACCCCGCGTCTTCTGACCAAAGCTATGCAGGCCGTTGTTTATGGTGATATTTTCATGCGTGTCCTTTATGCAACAAGACCGTATGAGGCTGTTCCGGGCTCTGCCAATGCCCTCCATGAGAAATGGAAAAAAATCTGTATCAAATCCCTCTCCACGAAGGACCCGGGCATGATGCAGTTCACCAAGAATGTCCGCGGCATTATCCGCGACTTCGATAACCTGGAACGTCTGGATATCAAAAAACCAAAAGTTGGTATTGTTGGTGAGATCCTCGTCAAATTCTCTCCGCTTGCCAATAACCATATCGTAGACCTTCTGGAAGCAGAAGGCGCCGAAGCTGTGATGCCGGATCTGATGGATTTCCTGCTTTACTGCTTCTACAACAATAACTTTAAAGCTGAGAACCTGGGAACCAAGCGCTCCACCGCCCACCTCAGCAACATGGGCATTTCCCTGTTGGAATACTTCCGAAAAACAGCACGCATGGAGCTGGAGAAGAGCAAGCACTTCATCCCGCCGGCACGGATCAAACACCTGGCAGTGATGGCCAGCGACTTCGTGTCCATCGGCAACCAGACCGGCGAAGGCTGGTTCCTGACCGGAGAAATGCTGGAGCTGATCAAGAGCGGAACCAACAACATTGTCTGTGTTCAGCCGTTTGGCTGCCTGCCGAACCATATCGTCGGCAAAGGCGTCATCAAAGAGCTGCGCCGCGAGTATCCTCTGGCAAATATCGTTGCCGTGGACTACGACCCGGGCGCCAGCGAAGTAAATCAGCTGAATCGAATCAAACTGATGCTGGCAACAGCGCAGAAAAATCTGGAAAACGAAAAATAATATGCAACACCAAAAGAGAGAAGTACCCATATCGATACTTCTCTCTTTCTTTTTATCCCTCTATCACTCTTGTAATATATGCTTCCACCTCTGCCACCGGAATCTCCAACGCAATAGAAAGTTCCTCATGGAGCAGCTTCTTCGCATGCTTCATATACTGCTGGTCGGTCTTTCCGGTCTTTTTACCGCTCTTCTCCAGATTTTTCTTCTTTGTATACACAGTCTTGATCAACTGGACCAGATCCTCGCAGCTGTGGCTCATCAAAGATGCCTTGTAATGGTCTTCCAACACCTTCAGGTTATGACTCTCACAGATATCTTCCTGAATTTCCGGAATCCTGCGAATCAGAGCCTCTGCTTCTTCTTTGGAAATTACCGGGCGCATAAATACCTTTGTATCAACCGGAATATAGATCGTGCCGCTGCCGAACACCGGCGCCAGCTTGTAGTATTTCCTATCTTTGTTGGCAACAGGAAGTCCCTCCGGCACTCCGATATCCAGAACCTTGCAGACTCCCGTAGTGTCATAAATCAAAAAACTTCCAATCTCGAACATGTTCTGCCTCCTCGATTCATTGAAAAATAAAACACGCGGTCTTCAACTGGACTTACGTTCCACTGAAAACCGCGCGTTGCTATTTAAATTTTAACATATTTTGCAATTCGATGTAAGCAGATTTTTTAACTCCCTACTGTTCCGCCTCAGTATGGCTTCTGTGCATGGAGAAGGAATCCATATCATAATTCTTCAGGTTCTCCATAACACCGCGTTCATCAGACATCTTCAGTACCGCGTCACGGTCTTTCTTGAATGCCATCTCCTGCTTCAGGTTACTCGGACCGCCAACACAGCCGCCCTGGCACATCATACCTTCCACAAAGTCTTCCGGAAGACGTCCAACCTTCATAAGCAGAAGTGCCTTCTTCACATCCGCACCGCCGCTGACTTTTGCAACCTTGATGTCTGCTGTTTCTCCCTTCTCCTTCAAATACTGAACCACAGCTCCTGTTACGCCGCCGCCGTTGGCAAAACGTTTTGCATGGATACTGGATTCATGTCTCTTTAACTCTTCCGGCTCAAGAACCACGTCTTTTGCACGCATCAGCTGAATCGCCTCACCAAAGGTAAGAACATAGTCAACATTATTTTCAATGGACTTGTCTGCACCCTCAGACTTCTTCGCCATACACGGGCCGATAAATACCGTTACGGTATACGGATCCTTTGCCTTTAACATTCTGGATGTAGCAACCATCGGAGAAACAGTTGTGGAAATATTTTCTTCCAGAGTCGGATAGTGCTTTTTGATCAGCTGCACAAACGCCGGGCAGCAGGAAGTTGTCATCTTCTTGCCCTCTTTGTAAGCTTCCAGCCACTCCTCTGCCTCTGCAGCAGTGGTCATATCAGCACCAACACCAACTTCCACCATATCAGCAAAGCCAACCTTCTTCAGTGCTGTTCTCCAGCTTTCCATTGTGATCTCCGGACCGAACGCACCCTCAGCCGCCGGAGCAACCATCGCAATGACCTTCTTGCCTCTAAGAATTTCTTTAATTACCGGCACAACAAATACTTTTGAAGAGATCGCACCGAACGGACAGCTTCTTACACAGGCACCGCACTGGATACACTTCTTCTCATCAATGGTACAGATACCGGTCTCCGGGTCCATCTGGATCGCATCAACCGGACATGCACGACGACACGGACGGATCAGCTCTGCGATCGCATTGTACGGACACGCCTGTGCGCACTTGCCGCACTCTTTACATTTACCCGGATCAATATAAGCACGGTTACGGCCAATGGTGATCGCACCAAAGTTACATGCATTCTGGCATGCCTTACCCATACACTTCTGACAGTTATCCGTAACAACAAAACGGTTGATCGGACACTCCTCACATGCAGAAGAGATAACCTGGATCATATTGTCGCTGTGCTTGTCGCTCGGACATTTACCTTCTGCAAGACGCACTCTCTGGCGAAGGATCTCTCTCTCTTTATAAATACAGCAGCGGAACTGAGCCTTCGGACCCGGCACCAGCTTATACGGAATAAAGTCTCTCTTTTCTTCAAGTTCACCAGCAAAGGCAAGTTTTGCTACTTCATGGATGACATCATACTTAATCTTAAGCAGCGCCTCGTCGTTGGTTCTCATACGCTTAACCTCCTGAGTTTTCTACAAATCTACATTTATCATTACAAAATTACTTCCAATAATTATACCCTAACGGAATTATTATCGCATATTCATTCTGGCTCTGCAAGTTTCTTTTTGTTTTTACTTTAACAATTTTTCAGATTCCCACTTCATTTTTTTGATGCAATATGCTATATTGATATTATTCGTGCTCACCTCAAAGGATTCCCCGGAATTGCTGCGAGAGAAGGCGAGAAGATTTTGTACAGGTAATTACAATCCGGTACGCTCTTTTTGCGCGCGTATCGGATTTTTCTATTGTTAAAAACATAACATAGTTTTTTACAATAGTTTCCACCTATCACCATCATCACACAAACAGGAGGAGAAAATATGGAAACACGTGTAGCTCTGGTTGGAATCATCATTGAAAATCCGGATTCCGTAGAACAGATGAATGCGATACTCCACGAATACAGCTCCTATATCATCGGACGGATGGGAGTCCCCTACCGCGAGAAAAAAATTTCCATTATTAGTGTGGTCATGGACGCACCTATGAACAAAATCAGCAGTCTCTCCGGTAAACTTGGAATGCTGGATGGTGTCAGCACAAAGACCATTTATTCCAAAGCATAACATACAACATCAGGAGGACCGAAATTATGAAAAAAGCATTATCTTTTCTTCTGGCTGCTGCCCTTAGTGTATCAATGTTAACAGGCTGTGCCGGAAAAAATGAAGTTGAAACTACAGTGGCTGAAACAACCGCTGCCGAAGTGGAAACTCCGGCACCGGAAACTGAAACCGCTGCTGAAACCGAGGCTCCGACAAGTGAGGCATCCGTCGAATCCGATGACAACGTGATTCGTGTGGGCGGTTTAAAGGGCCCGACAACCATGGGTCTCGTCAAACTGATTGACGATGCAGCTCAGGAAACAGCAAAAAATAATTATGAATTCACTATGGTAACTGCAGCCGACGAACTGACTGCACTGGTTGCCGGCGGAAAAGTCGATATCGCCCTTCTTCCGGCAAATGTTGCCAGCGTTCTCTATAATAAGACTCAGGGAAATGTGGCCGTGATCGATATCAACACACTGGGGGTTCTTTATCTGGTATCCGGTGATACTTCTATCACTTCCCTCGACCAGCTCAAGGGAAAAACCGTATATCTCCCGGGCAAAGGCACGACTCCCGATTACTCTCTGCGCTACGTTCTCTCCGCCGCAGGCCTTTCAGAAGAAGATGTAACACTGGAATTCAAATCCGAGGCAACCGAAGTGGCTTCTGTACTCGCTGAAGATCCGAACGCCATCGGCCTTCTTCCGCAGCCGTTTGTAACCGCTGCAATGGCGCAGAATGACAAACTTTCTATGATCATGAACCTGGCGGAGGTGTGGGACAGCTTCCAGCCTGCTGAAGGCGGCAGCCGTCTGGTAACCGGTGTGACGATCGCCAACAAAGCCTTCCTGGAAGAACATGGCGACCTGATCGATCTCTTCCTGGAGGAACATGAGGCATCCATCGCCTTCACAGAAACTGATGTGGATGCCGCAGCGGAACTGATCGCAGCACAGGGAATCGTTGCAAAAGCTCCGATTGCCAAAAAAGCTCTCCCGTTCTGTAACGTAGAATTTGTAGCCGGTGAAGATATGAAGACTGCTCTGAGCGGATATCTGAACGTTCTCTTCGAACAGAATCCGGCATCTGTCGGCGGTGCTCTCCCGGACGATGCATTCTACTACATCGGCAAATAATCCTGCAACTGTAAACAATTATAAATAAAGGATTTTCTATGAAAAAATTCCCAGACTGGTCGAAAAAGACTGCAATTATCCTCTTCTGGCTGCTCCTCTGGCAAGGTGCTTCCACAATGATCCAAAATCAGATTTTTCTGGTGGGACCTGTTGAAACGTTAAAAGCGCTCTCAATCCAAGTGGGCTCCCCGGAATTTTGGAATGCAGTTTTATTCTCTTTTGGACGCATCAGTCTGGGATTTTTTCTTGCCATGGCAGCCGGTCTTGTAACCGGTACACTTTCCTATTGGAAGCCGCTGATCGGAGAAATTTTGGAACCCATGATTCAATGCATGAAAACAATTCCGGTCGCATCCTTTGTGATTTTAGCATTGATCTGGACCGGTGCAAAAAATCTCTCCGTGTTCATTTCCTTCATGGTCGTGTACCCGATGATTCATGTGAGCACCCATGCAGGACTTTGCAGCACCGATCCAAATCTTCTGGAAATGACCCGTATTTTCCATGTTCCAATCTGGAAAAAAGCCATGTACATTTATCGTACATCCCTGTACCCATACTTGAGAAGCTCTGCGAAAACCGCCCTCGGTATGGGACTGAAATCCGGTATCGCAGCGGAAGTCATCGGTGTGCCGGACGGTTCCATTGGTGCCGGACTCTACATGTCAAAGATTTACCTCAGTACCGCTGATTTATTTGCCTGGACACTGGTTATTGTACTGATCAGTATCCTGTTTGAGAAACTTTTCCTGTTCCTCCTAAGGAAAGCCGCAGGAAAAGGTATTGCTGTTTATGAACATCACCGAAATGAGGACTAACCCATGCTGCAGATCAATGACCTTTCAAAAATTTATGGAGATGAACAGATTATCCGTCATCTGACTATGTCGCTGCATCCGAATCAGATCTACTGCCTGATGGCCCCCTCCGGAACCGGAAAGACCACATTATTCCGGATTCTCATGGGACTGGAACCGGCAGATTCTGGCCAGATTCTTGGTCTCGAAGGAAAACGAATCGCTGCAGTCTTTCAGGAAGATCGTCTTTTGGAAGGATATTCCGCTCTTGAAAACCTGCGGTTCGTCACAGGACGTCAGTATTCCACCGATGAGCTGACTGCCATCCTGCAACATGTTCTCCCCGCAGAATCCCTGAAAAAGCCGGTCTGTGAATTTTCCGGCGGCATGAAACGGCGCGTCGCGATCCTGCGCGCACTTCTGGCTCCGTCAGATCTTGTGATCATGGATGAGCCGTTCACCGGGCTAGATTTAGAAACAAAGAAAATCATGATCGAATTGATCAAAGAATACACATGTGGAAAACTGGTTCTCATTGCCACCCATGCGGCTGAAGATGCAGCGCTGCTGTCTGCGGAGATTGTGCGATTGTAGAAAATACTTAAGAGTATCCATATGAAAAAACCGCTTCAGAATATACCGAAATCGTTACTTTTTGGTATATTCTGAAGCGGTTTTCATGTATGTATACTCAAAAGATGAATAAA
>JAFSFU010000222.1 GCA_017435025.1 Lachnospiraceae bacterium
ATTGGCAAACGGAGCAACTCGGGGTTCTTTATTGTTTGATAAGATACAGGTGGAAAAACCGATCGCTCTCAAACGTTCAAATAACGCTATGGACCGTTCATCTGCCGGGGCACCGTGAGGCACCAGCGTATTATCTACATCAAATATAATTCCCCTGAATCCTTTTTCGTAGAGTGTATCAAACGGAATCTGATAAGCACTGTCCAGATATTCATCCGGATAAAAGGTCTTGAACATAAATTCTCCTACTTATTCTTCAGGAATTTTGCCAGCTCGTCCATAAATGCATCTGCATCCTTAAACTCACGATAAACGGACGCGAAACGAACATAGGCAACCTCGTCCAGTTCACGCAGTTTCTCGATTACCAGTTCGCCGATACGGCTGGACGGAATCTCCCGCTCTTCCATTCCAAAAATCTGCGTCTCAATCTGATCGACCAGATTGCTGATCTGCTGGGAAGATACCGGACGTTTGTGGCATGATAAAATAATACCGTTCTCCAGTTTCGAACGGTTATACGTCTCTCTGGAATCATCTTTTTTGATGATCATAAGAGGCATTGTTTCCAGTTTTTCATATGTTGTAAAACGCTTTCCGCACTGCTCACACTGGCGGCGGCGGCGAATGGAACTATTATCATCCGCAGGTCTGGAATCGATTACTTTCGTATCCTGGGCATTACAGTAAGGACATTTCATAAGTGTTTCCCCCTAAACATGCTTTTTACAATTGTACCATAAAATCCCTCGCACTGGCAAGGTTCTATCCGTGTTTTGGATGATGCGATTTATCACTTTGCCGCTCATCCAGCTTTACTAAAATAATGTCATTTCCCACCTGGCAGATATCATGATAGGGAATCAGATATTCTTTTTCATGCCCAAGAAATCCACAAAAACACCCCGGTCCGGGTACGATCAGACATTCTATTTTCCCTGTACATTTATTAAACTCAATGTCTCCGACAAAGCCTAATCGCTTTCCATCACAGATATTGATAACTTCCATCCGTTTCAGCTCGCTCATCCGCATACGATTACCTCAAAATGATCTCTTATCACTAATGTATGAGGATTGAGCCCGTCCAGGTTCAAATTTGTATTCTATTGGACATTTATCCTTTCAAAGTCATATTTTCAGGATTTTCTCTGCATTCCCGCTCAGCATCATATTTTTTTCTGCGTTCGAAAAACTGCTGTTTTCAATATACTGTATCGCATTGGCCTGCGTGTCATACGGGAAATCGCTGCCAAACACCACACGCTCCGGTCCGTAAGCCGCAGTCAGCTGTTCAAACTCTTCAATCGCCTGGAATTTTGCACTCATGGCCGTATCGATATACACATTTTCAGGGAATGTAAGAAGAAGTTCTTCCTCCCGCGGATCGTCAGAACGACCGCCCATATGCGCCAGTACCACCGGCACATCCGAAACATACCGTAAAAATTTTGCCACGCCGGATGGGAACAGATCGTACGCACCATCCACCCTTGCATGTCCGCAATGGATCATCACCGGAAACCCCAAATGATTGATATGTTTCCACATCGGGATATATTTTTCATCGTCCAAACGCACTTTCTGGAAAGGCGGATGGAATTTGACCCCTGCCATACGCAGATCCTTCAATTTCTCAATTTCCTCGATCACATGTTCACAATCCGGATGGAGCCCACCGAAGGAAATCACATTGGGGCGCACGATCTCCGTCGCAAACCGATTCACATCCGTCTGGGTTGCAGGCTTTGTCGTCACATGATGCACTACAGAAAGGACAATCTGTTCTTCCTCCATCCGCTTCCACAAATTCTCCTTCACCGGCAGCTTTTCATAATCATCATGTTCCCTGCCAGCCACTGCCATCGCGCGACGAGCCAGAGTTGTTGGATAAATATGAGTGTGGAAATCTATAATTTTTCTAGTCATCTATTTCACCATTATCAAACACAATTTTGTTGATTGCTATTTGATTTGTTTTAAGATTTTAAGTTTGATTTGTTTTAGAATATAAATTTGATAAAAGAATTTCAGACGATCCTTCATATAGTCGGAAAGACTTTGATATCAATAACATCAAAGTCCTCCCGATCATTTTAATTCCTTAGCAGCAGAGTTCCACCATTACCTGTGCAAAGATCTTTGCAGCCATTACCAGCTCATCCACAACTGCGAACTCATCCGGACCGTGGATACCTGTCTCTGTCTCCGGAAGAGACGGACCGAACGCCACGCCGTTTTTTAAGTGGTGTACATAAGTGCCGCCGCCGATGGCGATGCACTCTCCCTTGCGGCCTGTGTAGTCTTCATAGCACTTTAACAGTGTCTTTACAAAGTGAGAATCGCCGTCCACATGATGCGGCGGATTCATGGATTCTGTTGTAAAGTTGATGCCGTTCGCTGCCATATTCGCCTTTGCAACCTGAAGAGTATTCTCCTCATTGGAGCAGATTGGGCAACGGCTGTCGAAATCACCTTTTAACTCAGTCTCGGAAATCTCTAACATACTGAATGCCAGTGTCAGCTTACCGGAAATCTCATCTTCATGGTTAATACCAAGGTTTGCACCGTGGTTATCACCGTGCGGCATCATCTTATTCAGCGCTTTCACTGCCTGTACCTGACCGCAGTCAGCAAGATTCAGCTTTTCTACCATTGCAAGGAGTGCTGTCAGCGCGTTTGTTCCTTTTTCCGGTGTGGATGCATGGGCACTCTCACCGAAAGCTTCCAGTTTCAGATAACCATTCTCAGAAGTTACATCAAACTTTACGCCCAGTTCTGCTTCGAACTGTTTTGCAAATGCCTCTGTCTCAGAGCCATCCAGTCCCTCAAACAGCGCATACGCTTTGGACGGAACCACGTTTACTTTTGTACCGCTCTTGAAAGCAACCATTCTCGGAAGAACATCGCTCTTTTCGAACTTCGCTTCGAACTCGCCGTGGAGACTTCCCTTTTCGATATTGATAACCGGGAATGCAGCATCCGGAGAAAATGTCATCGGAGCTTCTTCCTCTTTCTTGTAATAATATGCGATATCAGAACTGCCGCACTCCTCATCGGTTCCAAGGATCAGGCGAACATTTTTCTTCACTGGAATACCAAGTTCCTTGATCGCTCTCATTGCGTAAAGAGCTGTGAACGCCGGTCCCTTATCGTCGGATGTACCGCGGCCATAGATCTTTCCATCTTTTACTACCGGTTCAAACGGAGTTGTCACGGTCCAGCCTTCGCCGCCCGGAACGATATCCAGATGTGCCAGAATGTCTAACTGCTGCTCTTTATCGTTTAAATCGATGGTGCCAACGTAATTGTCATAATTGCGTGTGGTAAAACCATACTTTTCACCGATCTGAAGACCTGCCATCAGCGCCTCGAACGGTCCCTGACCGAACGGTTTCCCCTCTAAATACGGTCCTTTTGCACTGTCGATCTTGCAGAGTTCGATAATATCTGCTAACATTTCGTCCTTATGTGCATCAATATACTGATCAAGCTGTTCTCTGTACATTGCTATTTCCCCCAAATTTCCCTTAGCTTTATTTCATCATTCCGGCAAGAATCTCATTTACTACTTTGCCGTCTGCTTTTCCTTTTACAAGCGGCATCAGCACTTTCATAATGCGGCCTTTGTCTTTTGCAGTCGGAACCTCGATCTCCAGTTCTGCAAATACACCTTTGATCACCTCTGTGATCTGTTCCGGTGTCAGATCGGCCGGAGCAAACTCCTGATACACAGCCATTCTCTTTCTTGCTTCCTCGATAATATCCGTGCGGTCTGCCGGAGCAGTGTCCATCGTTTCCTTTGTCTGCTTCAGCTCCTTCTTGATCACTGCATTGGCCTCGTCTTCTGTCAACGGCTCGCGTTTATCAATCTCCGCATTCTTCAGCGCAGATAAAAGCATGGACAGGGAATCTTTTCTTTCCTTATCTTTCGCTTTCATTGCCTCTACCATTGCTGCGCGTACCTGATCAACTTTGCTCATAATTCTGCCTTCCTTTCTATTATACTAGTTACGTCCGAACTCACTTAACTTGAGCTTCGGATTACGCTCCTCGACCATACCGATACTCCAGCTGTTGATGAACAAGAGAAGCGGATTGCCCTTCAGATCGCAGATACGTTTCATATCAGAAGTACCCTGGATTCTTGCCACATCCACCTCAGTCGGATTCTCGATCCAACGGATGTATTCGTACGGAAGCTGCTCCAGTTTTACCTCAACATTGTATTCATTTTTCAGACGGTACAGGAGAACTTCAAACTGAAGAACACCTACCACGCCTACGATAATTTCCTCCATACCGGTGTTGAACTCCTGGAAGATCTGGATCGCACCTTCCTGAGCAATCTGATGAACTCCTTTGAGGAACTGTTTACGTTTCATCGTATCCATCTGACGAACTCTCGCAAAATGCTCCGGAGCGAAGGTCGGAATACCCTCGAACTGGAACTTGTCATTAGAAGTACGGAGTGTATCACCGATGGAGAAAATACCCGGATCGAATACGCCGATGATATCGCCTGCATAAGCCTCTTCGATGATCTTTCTGGATTCCGCCATCAGCTGCTGCGGCTGAGTCAGACGCAGTTTCTTTCCGCCCTGTACATGGTTTACTTCCATACCGGCCTCGAACTTACCGGAACAGATACGCATAAACGCGATACGGTCGCGGTGCGCCTTGTTCATATTTGCTTGAATCTTGAAAACGAAAGCAGAAAAATCTTCATCGAACGGATCTTTTTCACCTTCCGTTGTTCTTCTGGATAACGGAGAACTTGTCATATTGAGGAAGTGCTCCAGGAATGTCTCAACACCAAAGTTTGTCAGCGCGGAACCGAAGAATACCGGGGAGAGCTGACCATGGTCAACCAGTTCCTGATCAAACTCATCGCTGGCACCGTCCAGAAGCTCAATATCATCCAGAAGCTGATTGTGGTAATCGGTACCGATCACAGCCTCAACATCAGTACCCTCTACATCGAAAGTCTGGCTTGCAACCTCCTTCTGACCGCCCATAGCCGCTGTGAAAGTTGTAATCTTCTTCGTCTGTCTGTCATAAACGCCTTTAAAGCTCTTACCGCTGCCAATCGGCCAGTTGATCGGACATGTATGAATGCCAAGAACCTCTTCAATCTCACTCATCAATTCGAACGGATCACGAGCCTCACGATCCATCTTGTTTACAAATGTAAAGATCGGGATATGGCGCATCACACAAACTTTGAACAGTTTGATTGTCTGCGGCTCAACACCCTTGGAACCGTCGATGACCATTACTGCTGAGTCTGCAGCCATCAGGGTACGGTAAGTATCTTCGGAGAAGTCCTGGTGACCAGGTGTATCCAGAAGATTGATGCAATATCCGTCATAGTTGAACTGCAGTACGGAGGAAGTAACGGAAATACCTCTCTCCTTCTCGATCTCCATCCAGTCGGAAACCGCATGTTTCGTATTTTTACGTCCTTTTACAGTACCTGCCAGATTGATGGCACCGCCGTAAAGGAGGAATTTCTCTGTTAATGTTGTTTTACCGGCATCCGGGTGCGAAATGATCGCAAAGGTACGCCGTCTTTTAATCTCTTCACTTAAGTTACCCAAGGTAAACCTCCAAATAATTTATTCCATAAATACCGTTCTCTATTTTGCCAATAAAACCCTGTTTCGTCAAGCAACAATGGACTAAAAACCAAAAATCTCATCCAGAATATGAACGGCCACTTCGTCTTTGGACATGATATCCAGTTCCACTTCTTTATCCTTTTTGATAAAGGTCACCACATTGGTGTCGGTACCAAAGCCGGCTCCGGCCACTTTCAAATTGTTGGCCACGATCATATCCAGATTCTTCTTTGCCAGTTTCGCTCTGGAATTCTCCAACATGTTCTGGGTCTCCATGGAAAAGCCACAGAGGAACTGGCCTTCTTTTTTATTCTCTCCCAGATATTTCAAAATATCATCGGTGCGTTCCAGTTCGATCGCCATGTCACCGTCTTTTTTCTTTGTCTTCTCTGTTCCAACCACCTTCGGACGATAATCGGCCACGGCAGCCGCCTTGATAATGACATCCATCTCATCACTTCGGGATGTCACCGCATCGAACATATCTTTCGCGCTGGTCACCGGCACGACATTCACAAACATCGGCGGATCGATTTCCGTCGGACCGGTCACCAGAGTCACATCGGCACCGCGGTAAGCTGCAGCTTTCGCAATGGCATAACCCATTTTTCCGGTAGAATGATTGGTGATATAACGAACCGGATCAATCGCTTCTCTGGTCGGACCTGCAGTCACAAGGATCTTCTTGCCGACAAGATCTTTCTTATATAATACTTCTTTCAAAATATACTGAAGAAGCACTTCCGGCTCCGGCATCTTTCCGGCTCCGGTATCTCCGCAGGCCAGGTATCCGCTTGCCGGTTTGATCACTTCCATCCCGTATTTCTCGCAGATCTTCATATTATCCTGCGTGATCGGATTCTCATACATTCTTGTATTCATCGCCGGGCTGATGATCTTCTTGCAGGTACATGCAAGTATCGTTGTTGTCAGCATATC
This sequence comes from Lachnospiraceae bacterium, assembly GCA_017435025.1. The sequence continues at coordinate 6,561 of JAFSFU010000222.1, forward strand.
GTCTGCCAGACCGTGCGCCAATTTGGCGATCACATTGGCTGACGCCGGTGCCACCAGAACCACATCCGCCTTTTTGGCGATGGAAACATGTTCCACAGAAAACTCGAAATTGCGGTCAAAAGTGTCCACCAGGCATTTTCTTCCGGTCAATGTTTCAAATGTGATCGGATTGATAAAATTGGTCGCGTTCTTTGTCATGATCACATGAACCTCTGCGTGGAGCTTCATCAATGCACTCGCCAGGTTTGCGATCTTATATGCGGCAATGCTGCCGGTCACTCCTAAAAGTATGGTCTTTCCCTTTAACATTCTGAATCCTCCGTTGTAATTCCATGGAATTTATGGTAAACTGATGTTTGATTTCAATTATTAATTATAACACCTGCCGGTTATTTGGGAAAGGAGTTTTCTTTATGATTTTAGCAATAGATATGGGTAACAGTAACATTGTTGTAGGCTGCATTGATGACCAGAAAACCTACTTTGAAGAGCGCATCACCACAGACGACCGCAAGACCAGTCTGGAGTACGCAATTATGATCAAAAACATTCTGGAAATCAACAAAGTGAAACGCAGCGATATCGAAGGCTCGATCATCTCCTCTGTTGTTCCGCAGCTGAATGGTCCGATGTCTTCGGCTGTCAAAAAAATCATTGGAAAACGTCCTCTGTTAGTTGGTTCCGGTATGAAGACCGGACTGAATATCAAGGTTGATAATCCGAAAACAGTAGGCAGTGACCGAATCGTTGCCGCTGTTGCTGCGATCGCCCGCTACGAAGGTCCGATCATTGTCATCGACATGGGTACCGCCACCACTCTCGATGTGGTTGACAAATCCGGTTCCTACATTGGCGGCGTGATCCTCCCTGGTGTAAAAGTTTCTCTGAACGCGCTAGTTGGCAATACTGCTCAGCTGCCGCGAATCAACCTGGATGTTCCGAAACGTGTCATTGGTAAAAATACCGTTGAATGCATCCGTAACGGTATCATGTACGGAAATGCCGCAACACTGGACGGAATCATCGACCGTATCGAAGACGAACTGGGCGAAAAGGCAACTCTTGTCTGTACCGGCGGTCTAGCCCGATTTATCACACCGCTCTGCCGTCATAAAATCGAGTACGATGAAGATCTGCTGTTGAGAGGATTGTGGATTCTTTATAAGCAGAATATGCTGGAGAATTAAGTTGATATTTTGTTGAGTAAATATAAAGCCATCTATAGAAAATTTTAATCTTACTCAATCAAAATATTACAATAAAACTCAAAACGCGCTGGGAGTATCTATATGAGATTTTTATATCAATGGATACTATAGAACTTGAAAAAACGAGAATCAAGGGTGGTAAAGTATCTCATGAAAAAAATGAAGGTCTCAGATA